>JBAYKV010000128.1:0-9423 GCA_041664405.1 Syntrophales bacterium | reverse complement strand
TTTTTCCCATGAAGAGCTGACAAAAGTAGCTGCCGGTCCCCTTTCGGATGCCGTCATTCAACACTATGTCATTGACGGGGGCCTGGCGAATAACTTCGACTGGCTCCACGAGGTGGGCTTCCGCCCCGGCGTCACCGATAACGTGGGCAAGACGGCCAGGGAAGCGATGGAACTGCTCCTGGGGAGATCACCGGATCGCACCTTCAGCGTCCATACCTCCCGGCAATATCTCCTCCGGGGGACCCTGGGCCGCGAGGAAGCGGAACGGATCGCCGCGAATCTCCTCGCCAACGACCTTATCGAGCGCTATGAAGTGATCCCTCGCCAGGATTGGGATACAGGCAAGGGGATGGCCCCCTTTATACCCCGGGTGACCGGGTCAGAACAAATCAGGACCGAGGAGATCGACCTGGATGTCAATGAAGAGGCGCTCTCAGCAATCAGCAACGAAAGAGTTCTGGCCCTGACCCTGGAAGAGATGCAGATCCTCCGGGATTATCTTCGCGATCCCGCTGTCCGGGAGGAAAGAAAAAAGGTCGGCCTCGGCGCCATGATTACGGACGGAGAGCTCGAATGTCTGGCCCAGACCTGGTCGGAACATTGCAAGCACAAGATATTCAATGCCATCATCATCTATGACGGTGGCGACGGTCATACGGAGACCATCGATTCTCTTTTTAAGACCTGCATCAAGGGATCGACGCAGCAGATCCGGGAGAAGATGGGAGCAAAGGACTGGTGTCTGTCCGTCTTCGTGGACAATGCCGGCGTCATCCGCTTCAACGAAAACTATAGCCTCGTTTTCAAAGTGGAAACCCATAATTCGCCGTCGGCCCTGGATCCCTACGGCGGCGCCCTGACCGGTATTGTCGGGGTCAACCGGGACCCCTTCGGAACGGGTTACGGAGCCAAACTGATCTTCAACACGGATGTCTTCTGCTTCGCCCCGCCGGACTATGACAAAACGCTTCCGAAAAGGATTCTCCATCCCCGGCGGATCTATGAAGGGGTTCGGGAAGGGGTGGAACACGGAGGAAACAAGAGCGGCATCCCCACCATTAACGGATGCCTCGTCTTTGATGAACGATTTCTGGGGAAACCCTTGGTCTATTGCGGTACGGGGGGGATCATGCCCGCCATGATCCAGGGGAAACCCACTCATACCAAGGAAATATGCCCCGGAGACCTGGTTGTCATGACGGGAGGACGTATCGGCAAGGATGGAATCCACGGGGCCACCTTTTCTTCCGAGGAACTTCATGAAGGCTCCCCGGTCACGGCGGTCCAGATCGGGGACCCCATCACCCAGAAAAAGATGACCGATTTTCTTCTCAAGGCCAGGGATTTGGGGCTATACCGCTGCATCACCGATAACGGCGCCGGCGGCCTGTCCTCATCGGTGGGGGAGACGGCGCAACTGTCCGGTGGATGCGACCTGGATCTCAAGTGCGCCCCCCTGAAGTATCCCGGTTTGAACCCCTGGGAGATTCTCATTTCCGAATCCCAGGAAAGGATGACCTTAGCCATTGACCCGGTCAGGATTGACGCCTTTCTCGCCCTGGCCGCAAAGATGGGCGTCGAAGCCACAGTTTTGGGCAAATACACGGATTCCGGGTTTTTCCATGTCCGCTATGGCAATCAGACCGTTGCCTATCTGCGGATGGATTTCCTTCACAATGGGCTGCCCCAGATGAACCTGCGCGCCAGATGGGCGCCGCCTCGCCGGGAAGAGCCGGCTTTTCCTCCCCCTGCGGATATGGGGCAAGCCCTCAAGGAGATGCTTTCCCGTTTGAACATCTGCAGCAAGGAATCCGTCGTCCGCCAGTACGACCATGAAGTTCAGGGGGGAAGCGTAGTCAAGCCCCTGGTGGGGTCCATGAATGACGGCCCCAGTGACGCCGCCGTGATTCGGCCCCTCCTGGATACCTATGAGGGAATCGTTGTCGCCAACGGGATCTGTCCCCGCTACAGCGATATCGATGCCTACCATATGGCGGCCTGCGCCATCGACGAAGCCGTCCGGAACGCCATTGCCACGGGGGCTTCCCTCGATCATCTCGCGGGCCTGGACAACTTCTGCTGGTGCGATCCGGTGCAATCGGAAAAGACCCCGGACGGAGAATACAAACTCGCCCAGTTGGTACGGGCCAACAAGGCCGTATTCGATTATACAATCGCCTATGGCGTCCCCTGCATCTCGGGCAAGGACAGCATGAAGAATGATTACGCCATCGACAATACGAAGATATCCATTCCGCCAACCCTGCTTTTTTCCGTTATCGGCAAAATCGCCGATGTCCGTCAGGCCGTAACGATGGATGCCAAAAGGGCCGGAGATATTGTTTATGTGTTGGGAGAGACCCGCAATGAAATGGGCGCTTCCGAATGGTTCGCCCTCCATGGCTATGTGGGAAATACCTGTCCCAGAGTGGATGCAGAAAAGGCAAAAAGGCTATATACGGCTCTAGCCAGGGCGATCGGGAAAGGGCTGGTGGCTTCATGTCACGATTGTTCTGATGGTGGATTAGGGGTGGCGCTGGCCGAAACAGCCTTTGCCGGGGGCCTGGGGATGGAGATCGATCTGGACAGGGTCCCTCAAGAGGGGATCGACAGAGACGACTATCTCCTCTTTTCCGAATCCCAGAGCCGTTTTGTGGCCACGGTGTCGCCGGATCATCAAAAAGAATTTGAAGAGATTCTCAGGGGAGAGGATTCAAATATGTCCCCTATTGCCTTTGACGCCGTCGGAGAGATCACCGCCTCCCCCTTCCTGTCCCTGCGCGGCACAACGGGGGAGATCCTGATGAGGGAATCCATAGCGGATTTAAAGGCGGCATGGCAGAAAACACTGTCATTTTAAAATATTGAAGGTAATATACACGACGAGATATCTGCCATGCAAGTATGTCATGCCGGACTTGATCCGGCATCCAGTGTTTTCCTGGATTCCGGCTTTCGCCGGAATGACGCTATATTTAATTATGTCGTTGTGCATAAAAACAAAACGACTTGAGGGGAATTTGAAATCTGTCCCCCACAGGAAGGCTCGTCATGACCAAGGCCAACATAAATAAAATTGTCAAGAGTATCGTTATCACCGGCAACGGCACGAACTGTGAAGTGGAGATGGCCCATGCCTGCCGCCTCGCCGGATCAGATGTGGTGGACATTGTCCATATCAGCGAACTCCTTCATGGTGAAAAACGTCTGGATGACTATCATTTCCTCAATCTTCCCGGCGGTTTTCTCGACGGCGACGACCTCGGTTCCGCCAAGGCAGGGGCCAACCGGATCCTACACGCGACCATCAGGGGAACGGAGGAAAAACTCTATGACCAGATGACCAGATTTATCAGGGATGGGAAGCTCATCCTCGGTGTATGCAACGGCTTTCAGCTTCTGGTCAAGCTTGGCCTCCTTCCCGGTTTCGACGGTGACTACCTGACCCAGACCGTAACCTTGAGCTTCAACGATTCGGGACGATTTGAAGACCGTTGGGTCCATCTCGCCGTCAACCAGGAATCACCATGTATCTACACCCGGGGAACGAAATACCTCTATCTTCCCGTTCGCCACGGGGAAGGAAAATTCATCGTCCGTGATCCATCCGTCCTGGCGCGCCTCCATAAGGAAGGTCGGATCGTCTTACAGTACAGCGGCGCCGATGATGGAGCTCCGACGATGACCTATCCCGCAAATCCAAACGGTGCTATCGACGCCATCGCCGGCATCTGCAACGACACGGGCCGGATCTTCGGCCTCATGCCCCACCCGGAGGCTTACCTGCACCGCACCAACCACCCCCGGTGGACCCGGGAGGATCTGCCGGAAATGGGTATGGGCCTTATTATCTTTCAAAATGCCGTTGATTTCATCCGCAGCCAGCTCATCTGAGGCCGTTTTGCAAATAAAGGGGAGAGGGGAGCTCAAAGCCAGACGCCGATTACTGTACCCCGCCGCCTATGAATGTGTGTTCTATGAAAAGCAACTGGGAGCATGATTGAAAAATGGATAAGATAATACTGCTTGAGCGGGAACTTATATTTTTAGGCCTGCTGGATAAATCCCGGGAAATATATAGCGCGTTTGGTAGCAACAGCGCCCTGTCCTACATAAAATCCAGCTATCACTTATTAAGTAAGGTTTATCACCCCGATTTAAATCCCGGCAATGAAAATAAAGCGAAAAGTTTGCAGCAGCGACTGAATCACGTCAGCGATCTTATTAGCCGGGTCAGCGATGAAGAAATAACCGGCCTGCTGAAGAAGGGACTGCACGAAGAAGCCAGAAGGAAAAAAAAGGTGTTGGTTGTAGAAGATGAGTTTGGCCTTCAGGAAACCTTTCGCGATGTCTTGAGAATGGAAGGCTATGATGTGCGAGTGGCTGTAGACGGCGAAAACGGCTATCAAACCTTTCTCGAATTCAAGCCTGATCTGGTTTTTACCGATGTGGTCATGCCCAAAATGAGCGGCATAGAATTGGTCAGGAAGATACGCCAGGATCATCCCCTCATTAAAGTGATCTATATCAGTGGATTTTTTGGTTTAAGAAATGTGAAACGTGATTTAGACGAAGACATATTAAGATATGGTTACCCCTGCCTTTCAAAACCTTTCAAAATCAGCGCCATGCTGGAATTGGTAGACGAGTATCTCAATGATCGGATCGGGCCGCATCGGCACGCGTGACCTCAGGCATGACTTGATCATCCGCAAAACAAAAGCCCCCTGACGAGCCGGTTTCGTCGGGGGGCTTTTGTAAGGGACACTGACTTTCAAAAGACGTGTCTTTCAAAAAGACGGGTACTCGTAACCGGCTATTTCTTAACCAATGCGGCAAAGGTTATTATTTCAGAGCCATGCTTGTTTCTTATTTTATCCATAGCCTCGTCAATTCGTTCGTTTTTCTCTTTCTTCACATTGTCTTCCATTTGATCAAAAAGTGACAACTGACCTGAAGGGCAGTCTTCATGAAATCCCGAGAGGCTTATTCCGATTAATCTTACTGAGTGTGACCTGTTCCAGTTTTGCTCAAGCAGACCGCAGCCAGCCTGATATATTTCCTTGGTGCTACAGGTCGCAGAAATGGTTGTCTGCCTTGTGACTACCCGAAAATCAGAATATTTCAGGGTGAGATGTACGGTGTGACCTTTTTTGCCATGCCTTCTTGTTGTCATGCCAATATCATCAGCAAGCTCCATTAGAACGGTCTTTGCTTTCTCAATGTCTGATATGTCTTCCGGCAGTGTTGTTGAGCGTCCGATTGACTTCATATCGCCGGCCTTGTGAGCGATAACAGGGGAATTATCGATCCCGTTTGCGTGCAGATAAATTTCATTTCCAGATTTCCCGAAGGCCTTGACAATGAGGTTTATGTCAAACCTTGCAAGCTCACTTATTGTCTGTATTCCCATGCGGTTCAGCTTCTCAGCGGTTTTACCGCCAATGCCGTACATTTCCTTCACCGGGAGTGGCCAGAGTTTTTCTGAAATATCACGTTCCCATAGTTCGGTGATGCCGAGGGGCTTCTTCATTTCCGCTGCCATTTTTGCGAGGAACTTGTTTTCAGCGATTCCGATTGAGCACCAAAGTCCGAGTCTGTCTTTGAGTTCATCCATTATACGCTTTGCCGCCTCCACAGGTTTACCAAAAAGTCCTTCCGCACCCGTCATGTCAAGCCAGGCCTCATCGATGCTGTTCTGTTCCAGAATCGGCGTATAGTTCGATAGTAAGTCCATGACCTCTTTTGATTTCTGCTCATAGAAACGATGATCTGGCGGTACCAGGGTTATTTTTGAGCAAAGTTTCAAGGCTTCATGAAGAACCATGGCGGTCTTGACCCCACATGACCTTGCCTCATAGTTTGCCGCAAGAATGATGCCTGTACGCTTCTTAGGATCGCCGGCAACAGCGGCTGGTATTCCGACCAGAGAATCATTCCTCGTCATTTCACAACTTATAAAAAAGGCATTCATATCAACGAGAAATATAACTTTCTGCATGGAACGCCTCTCTCAGTATGCACTCACGCTATCATCATTTGACTTCAACATACTTTTCAAACCATTCAATAACATCATCGCTGGAAATACCCTTACGTTTTATCGCTTGAGGAGAAAACAGCATGAATGTTCCTGTTGATCTTGTACAAACATCCCCTTTGTCATCGTAGATGACACCCTCCGTTATGGCTTCCCGATCTTCTTTTCCTTCCAGGATCTTTCCTTCAACCATGACCTCTTTGCCCACATGAACAGGTTTAATGAAATTTACCGTCATTGATTTTGTCAGACCAAGGGACTTCAGCGAATGGATCATTGCTCTGGCCATGATTTCATCGAGCATGGTCGACAAGACCCCGCCATGAACCAGATTCTCCCATCCACATAGGTGGTCGGGGACGGTAACCCAGGAAAGAATCGATGAACCGTTTGTATAAAATACCATTTTCAGGCCGGAATGATTTCCAGGTCCGCATCCGAAGCATTTATGACCCGTCATGTTAGGCAATAGTTTGCAGTCTTCTTTCCTGATCATGAATGATGATCTCCTTTTTAGTTGGTTGGTAGTGGAAACTCAGGGGATTATAGATAAGTGGGATAATGCTGTCAATGGCAGTAACAAAAAAAATCCCCCATCCATCAAATGGACAGGGGATTTCAGTGATCTTGCCGATGCAGAAATCGTTACTTCACATGCATAGGCGTGCAGGTGGGGTCAACCCAGCCTTTCCAGATTTTCTTGGCCTCTTTTGCCTTTTTCATGATCATTTCCTCCTCTCTCTAAGGGATTGATTTATGGTTCTGTCAGAGTCGGGAAACTCATGGGATCAACCCAGATCCCGCCGACCTTTCTGGCTTTATGCCTGGTCTTTCTTTCCGTCCTCTTGATCGCCGTATGAATTTGTTTCATCTTCACTGCCTTCGATCAATTCAGCCCAATAACAATCTGATGATTATGTCTTCTTTTCAACATCCCGCCCAAGAGATCCTTCTGGGGATTGAACTCAATTCTTTCATTCCTTTTGATTGTCATTCCTGCACCTCCTTGGGTTCTTTCCTTCTTTCGATTGTAATATAAGGCAAGGCTGGTTTTTTAACAATCAGAGGGAGGATGAATCACTGATGGGACTCAGGAGGAATGATTATGAAGGATTGCAAGATATTGGTTATAGGACTTTCTCTGATGATACGTTTAGAGCATATAAAGAAAAAATCAGGGAGACAGAGTCATGAAAATGTTTTCAGCATTGCTTCTTGCGGCGTCCATCATTTTTGTTAACAACACCTATTGCCGGAAACGCCTGTTTTCATGATCAGTCTTGATTCCAAGGCCTATAGGTGTGTGTAGGGCTGTTCATAACATTGTTGATAAACCTAACAATTGCTTATTTAAGATAGCTTTCTTGCTGATTGCCCGAAATGAAGGCATTAATAAGCTTAATAATATCAATGCCATGCAAATATCCTTTAATTACGGAACATTCTGTCAGGCCTTTGCAGTAATCCTTCACCATCTTTCAAAAATACAAATAATAGCGCCCCCTTGCCGGATCCGGATGATTCATTTTTATGTTCGCATCATCCCCCTGATTCTTCATCGTCATCTCAAGGCATCAATGTCTCCACTAAGGTAGCAATTACTCTGAGACAAGCTTCTTTCCCAGCTCAAAGGCCTCTTGCATGACTTTTTCATTTAACTTGATCTGCCCGGCATCCATAGCACTTCCATAGACCATGCCGACAATATTGGATTCTGTATAACGAAAGGCATCCTGAAAAGTTCTCAAGGCATTGACGCAACCCGAACTGAAGGGATCTTCATCACCATAGGTCATGGCGATAGCGATCCTTTTGCCCTTGAAGCAATCACGCTGGTAAGCTGGCAATGCGAAGCACCTGTCCATAAATATCTTGGTCTGCGCCGACATGGTAAACCAATAAATAGGGCTGGCAATCACCCAGGCATCAGCTTCAATCAGTTGCGGATAAATATCCTGCATGCCATCCTGAATGGAACAACCCTTACTGTTTTTCTTCTGGCAGGCGAAACAGGCTTTGCAGGGCGCAATGTTCCTGCCATGCAGATGGATGGTCTCTACCTTTGCTTTGCCGGATTTTGCCCCTTTGGTTATCTGCTCTGCCAGAATAGCGCTATTGCCTTTTCTTCTTGGGCTTCCTAAAATTACCAATACCTTTTTTACCATCGTGACGCCTCCTTCAGTTACTGGCCGGGGAACATTGAATATTCATTTCTTTGCATACTCGCAGGATACCATTCACAATAAAGCCGGGATCTTCCATTTTCCCCGATGTAGTAACGGAGCTTACAAGAATCTGTGCGATATTATCCTGAAGTTGGCTCACCCTTATGGCCGCCTCCCTTTTACCATCGGTGAAATCTAATTTTTTGTTTCCATCATCCCTGGATACGATTTTGAACTTCGGGTTTTCCTGAACGATCCGCAGGGCAGTTGCGTATACCTTGTTCGCATCGGCCTCCAGGAGAACAGAACCAACTTCCTGTTGTTGCGCAGCTCCGCTACCACTGCTGGTTACGGAGCTGGTCAGATGTTGCACTGCCCCCAGGGCTTTTCTTGCGAGAAAGACGGCCTGCCCGTGACAAACTGCCGCAGACAGAAGGGTAAAGAGCATTATTGATAAAATGAATTTAGTTGTCTTGAGCATTTCTTGTTCCTCTTGTTTTTTACGCAGTCGAATATTTATCTTTTTTGATTAACCTGATCCTGCCAATCGATACAATGCGATTTAAGCCAATCACCGACTGGTTTCCCGTCTGTGCCGAATATTACAACCATGTACCTGCTGACCTTGTTTCATCATAAAACCGTTCTTCAGAGAAATCAACCTCCAAAATCTGCATATTTCAACTGCAATAAAAAAACTTGGATTATGTTTTGTGAAAAAGCCCCCTGACGAACCGGTTTCGTCAGGGGGCTTTTTTAAGGGACACAGACTTTCAAAAGACGTATCTTTATTTGTCCGATAGAATTATCAAACCTCGTTTCGTCTCAGCCAAGCTTCTTGATAGAGCCTGCCGATCGTCAGGAAGAGGGCCAGGAAGAACATCCCGAACATGAAGTTGGGCGCCGTCCCGAAATACTGGTCGATCCTGAAGCCGATGTAGAAGAACAGTAAGGAGGCGATGGCAATCACGAATCCGTAGGCGCTGACGATCATCACGGGGTTAAACTTGCTTAACGGGGGCCTCTTTGTCTCTTGTAGTGTTGCCATGATCTGTTCCTCCTTTCCTCTTTATTTCGATCTGATTTCTTAGCCAACCAGATTCTTAATGGTGTCGATAACCGGATTGGTGAAGAGAGCAATCAGCACTGTGTAGAGGGCGAAAACTCCGGCGACTTCTCCCGTGTACATTTTCTCATACTTGTGTTTCAGGCTGATCA
>JBAYKV010000127.1:0-9433 GCA_041664405.1 Syntrophales bacterium | reverse complement strand
TAACCCGATCTCTTCAGTAAGTCCGCCACCGCCGGGACGGGAGAGAGCCCCATCACCGAGGGATGGTTGCCGCCGTAGCCTACCGCCTTGATCCTGGCGAGCGGCTTCAGTCCCAGCTCCTTGGCCTTCTCTGCCGACATGATTATCATGGCGGAAGCACCGTCGTTGACCCCGGAGGAATTCCCCGCCGTGACTTTGCCGGTTTTCGCGATGAAGGCCGACGGCAGCTTCGCCAGATCGTCCATCGTCAGACCGGGGCGGAAATGCTCATCCTTGTCGAAGATCTTGGGCGGCTTGCCCTTCTTCTGGGGCAGTTCGATGGGGACGATCTCCTCTTTGAAGTCCCCCTCCACCGTCGCCCGCTCTGCGTTGTTGTGGCTCCTCAGTGCCACCTCGTCAATTTCTTCTCGCGTCATGCCATGCTTGTAGGCAATCAGTTCCGACGTGATCCCCATGATGTAGGGCTTGCCGCGGAAACGCTCCACGACGTCACCCTCCTTGATGGGGCCCAACTCCAGGCCGGGAATGATACGAGAACCCGCATAGAGGGCGTGGACAATATCATCCACAAATACCTGATCCTGAAAGCGGCAGCCCCAGCGCGCCGTCGGTACCGAATAGGTGATCCCCGACATATGCTCCATCCCTCCGGCCAGGACTACGTCCATCAGCCCCGCCTGGATCATCGCCATTCCGGAAACAACCGCTTCCATCCCGGAGATGCACACCCTGTTCACCGTCACTGCCGGTACTTCCTCCGGAATCCCCGCCAGCAGGGCCGAAATCCGCGTCGTGTTCAGAGAATCCACGGGCTCCCGGCAGCAGCCGAATCTTACATCCCCGATGATCGACGGGTCGATACCCGCCCGCTTTACCGCTTCCTTCATTACCACGGACCCCAGGGTTGCCAGATTCATGTCTCTGATCGTTCCGCCAAATGCCCCGACCGCCGTTCGACAGGCCGATACGATAACCACATCTTTCATAATTAGTTAAAACCTCCTTAGTGTAGGTAAATCAACTTCTATTTGTCCTTGAATGTAACCCGCATTTCCCGCTTCAGGATCTTGCCCGTCGGTGTTTTGGGGAGGGCGTCGACAAAAAAGACCTTCTTGGGGCATTTGAACGTCGCCAGTTCCTTGCGGCAATGGGCGATAAGTTCCTCCGCCGTCATCTTTTCGCCGGGCTTCAGAACAACAATGGCCGTGACCAACTCCACCCACTTGGGATCGGGGAGACCGATCACCGCTACTTCCTGGACCCGTTTGTCCAGATAGATTGCATCTTCCACCTCCCGGGTCGGGACATTTTCCCCGCCCGTCTTGATCATATCCTTCTTCCGGTCCACGACGGTGATATAGCGGTCCGCGTCCATGACGCCGATGTCCCCGGAGTGGAACCAGCCGCCCTTCATGGCCTCGTCCGTCTTCTCCGGTTCTTTGAAATACATGATCAGGGCATGGGCGCCCTTCCCGCAGATCTCACCGGGAGTCTCCGGCTTGCCGATAGTCTTGCCGTCGTCGTCTTCCAGGTGGGTCTCCATGTTCAAACCGCCCAATCCCGCCGAACCGATCTTGGCCAGGGCATCCTTGGCCTTGAGGATCGTGTGATAAGGCGCCAGTTCCGTCTGGCCGTAGTAGTTGTAAATCTTCACGCCGGGAAGGCGTTCCATCATCTCCTTGAGAATCTCCAGCGGCATGATCGAGGCGCCGTAGTAAGCCTTCTTCAGGCTCGAAAGGTCCTGTTTCGCAAACTCCGGATGGCGGAGCATCCCGATCCAGACCGTCGGGGGGGCGAAGAACATCGTGGCCTTGTAGGCGGCGATATTCTTTAAAATCTGCGCGATGTCGGGCATCATCAGGATATTCGTCCCCCCTACCCAGAAAATGGGATTCAAGAAGACGTCACGCTGGGCGCAGTGGTAGATGGGGAGGGCGTTGAGGTTGATGTCGTCCTCGTCGTATTGCCCATCAACGATGGTCCCCATATATTCGGCCATGAGGGCCTGATTGCTGATGATGACGCCCTTGGGCAGGGATTCCGTGCCGCTGGTATATGTCATCTGGCAGGGGTCCTCGATGTGGAGGATGACGTCCGGTTCCGTGTCGGGATATTTGCCGTACCAGGCGTCGAAGGCCTGGAAACGGTCGGTCGCCGGGGGCTTTCCCGCCACCTGGTCGGACCAGATGAAGGTCTTTACCGTCGGCATGTCGTCCATGACATCCTTAACGAGATCGAAGAGGGCGTCCTCGACAATGAATACCTTGCTTTCCGAATGGTTGATGCAATAAGAAATGTCCTTCCCCCGGAGGAGATAGTTGATGGCCAGATAGATCGCCCCGATCTTCGCGCAGCCCAGCCAGGTGAGGACATGGTGGATCGTGTTGTGGGCCAGGATGGAAACCCGGTCATATTTCTGCACCCCCAGGGCGGTCAGGGCGTTGGCCGTCCGGTTGCATTCCCTTTCCAGTTCGGCGTAGGTCAGGGTCTTGTCACCGTAGATCAGGGCCGGCTTGTCCGGGTAATGGTAGGCGCTCCGGCGGATCATGTCGGCGATGACCCAGCGGTTCACCTTGTTGTAGCGATTCATCAAAAATTCGAGATTTTCCTTGTTGATAACTTTGTAACGGGTCTTGTCTTCTTCCGTCAGCGGTGACCAGTTTGCTGCCATAATTTCCCCTCCTTCTGTTGCCAGCCGTTAGCATGGCAATCCTTTACGAGCAGTTAGTTATCTTAAATTCTCCCGGGGACACGATCCGATCCTGCGGGCCGGGGACACCATCGAATGGTGTCCTCTAACATGTACCCGACGTTCCGATCCTTTCATGCTGGGGACACCATCCAATGGGGTCCCCCAATCATGCATGTTTCCGAAGTTTCGTTAGTGGGTCAATAATTGCCCCGCCCTTTTCCCTCCCCTTCAAGGGGAGGGTTGGGGTGGGGACGGGGTTTCAATATTCTTAATAGTCGACCTTATTTCGCCATCAGGTAACGGCCGACGGTCATGATTTCCGCTTCCTTGGTCCCCTCGTAGAGCTCGAGAATCTTGGCGTCGCGGTACCATTTCTGGACCGAGTATTCGTCGATGTAGCCGTAACCGCCGTGGAGCTCGACGGCGTTGTTGGCGCAGAAGACCGCCGTCTGGCCGCTGTAGAACTTCGCCATGGCCGCCAGGGTGAAGTCGGGGGTCCCGTTGTCCACGAGCCAGCCGGACTTGTAAACCAGCCCCCGCAGGGCCTCGATCATGATGGCCATCTCGGTGAGCTTCTTCTGGGTGAGTTGGTAATTACCCAGGGCCGTCCCGAAGGCCGTCCGTTCCTTACAGTATTTTATCGATGTCTCCAGGCAGGCCTCGGCGAGGCCCAAACCCTGGGCGGCGACCATGATGCGGGTGGTATCGAAGAAGTGCATGAGCTGATAGAAGCCCTTGCCTTCCTTACCCACGAGGTTGCTCTGGGGAACCCGGACGTCCTCGAAGGCGATCTCCGCCGTATCGGAGGCACGAATGCCCATCTTGCCGTGGATCTTGTTCCTGGTGATGCCCTTGGCGTCGGCAGGGATAACGATCAGGCTGAAGCTGTTGTATTTCTTCTCTTCGGGATTGGTGATGCACTGGGTGACCATGAAGTCGCAGACCGTCCCGTTGGTGATGAACATCTTGTTGCCGTTGACAATGTAGTCGCTGCCGTCCTTCACGGCCCGGGTCTTGTACCCGGAAACGTCGGTCCCGGCGTTGGGTTCCGTGAAGGCCCCGGCGCTGACCCATTCCCCGCGGCAAACCGGGGGCAGATACTTCTGCTTGATCTCCTCCGAACCGTACTGGAAGATCGATTCGCAACCGAAACAGGCGGCGACGACGTTCAGGCCGATGCCCATATCAATCTTGGACAGCTCTTCCGTTATGAGCGCATTGCCCAGGATGCCCGCACCGGCCCCGCCGTATTCCTCAGGAATCCAGGCTGCCACCAGGCCGTTATCCGCCGCTTTCTTGCGGATCTCGGGGGTGTATTTCTCGTGCTCGTCGGCCTCCTTGCTCAGGGGCGTAAACTCCGCCAGGGCAAACTTGTAGGCCATGTCCTTCAACATCTTGAGTTCTTCAGTCAATTCAAAATCCATTTGTGCTTCCTCCCTTTATTTTTTTCTCGCCTAATAGTCGTAAACCCCTTTGCCTGTCTTACGGCCAAAGCGTCCGGCCCGGACCAGTTTCCGGAGGAGCGGCGCGGGACGATACTTGTCCCCCAGTTCCCGGTGCAGCCCCTCTATGACCCGCAGCAGCGTCTCGTTTCCTACGAGATCCGACAGGGCCAGAGGGCCGATAGGATGGTTGCAGCCCAGGACCATGGCCTTGTCGATGTCGGCCGCCTCGGCGATCCCCTCGTCGAGGACAAAAAACGCCTCGTTGAGCATGGTGCACAGGATCCGGTTCACCGCAAAGGCCGGGGCTTCTTTAACCACGATCACCTCTTTGCCGATTTTCTTCCCCCAGGCCTTGGCGATCTCTACGGTTTCATCCGACGTTTCGTGGCCGCGAATGACCTCCAGGAGCTTCATCACCGGCACGGGATTGAAGAAATGGGTCCCGATGAACTTGGCGGGACGGTCGGTAATTGCCGCCATCTCCGTAATGCTCAGGCCGGAGGTGTTGGTGAAAAAGAAGCAGTCCTTGGAAACAACTTCTATCAGCTCCTTGTAGACCAGTTTCTTGACATCCAGGACCTCGATGACCACTTCCACCACGATGTCGGCCCCGGCGGCCGCCTCCTTCAGATCCAGGGTCGGTTTGATCCGACCCAGAATGGCGTCCATGTCTTCCTTGGTCCGCTTGCCCTTCTCGACGTCCTTGGAGAGATTCCGGGTGATCGTCTTCATGCCCCCGTCGATGAACCGCTGTTCGATGTCCCGCATGGCCACCTCGTAGCCCGCCTGGGCGCATACCTGGGTGATCCCATTGCCCATCAGACCCGCACCCAAAACGCAAATCTTTTTGATCTCCATGATAATTCATCCTCCTTGTTTTTATATAGCTCCCAAATACCATTGCTTATTAAGCCAGTGCATTTTCTTTGCTTCCTCAAGCAACTCATCCCGGAAGTCGGGATGGGCGAGCTTGGTGATGGCGAGGACCCGCTCCGGAATGGAAAGGCCCTTCAAGTAGGCGACGCCGTTTTCCGTGACGAGATAAGACACGTCTACCCGGGGCACCGTGACGATCTCCCCCGGCGGCAGGGTTGGGGTGATTTTTGATTTCAGCTTGCCGTTCTTGTCTGTATAGGTGGACTGGAAGGCGAGGATCGACTTGCTCTCCGCATAGCCCAGGGGCGGCTGCCCCTTCGTGGCCCGGTAATAGGCGCCTCGTACAAAGGCCAACTGTCCCCCCGTTCCTGAATACTGGGTGGGGCCGATGGATTCTGAGCTTACCTGGCCCTGGAGATCGACGCCCAGACAGGCATTGATAGAGATCAGATCCTTGTTCATGGCGATGATATAGGGGTCATTTGTGAATTCCACGGGATACATGGCCAACGCGGGGTTGTGATCTATCCAGTCGTAGAGCTTGCGGCTCCCGATGGCGAAGGCCCAGACGATCTTGCCGGGAAGGAAAGACTTCTTCTTCCCCGTAATCAGGCCCGCATCGTGGAGGTCGGCGATCCCTTCCGTGACCATCTCTGTGTGAATGCCGATATCCCTGGCACCGCTGTCGGCCAAAAGGCGCAACACCGTATCTGGCAAGCCGCCGATGCCGATCTGGATGGTCGGGCCATCCTTGGGGATCATCTCGGCGATATACTCGGCGATCTTTTTTTCCACATCCGTCGGTTGAGGCGAGGGGATGGTGATGATTTTATCCGTCTTGTTTTCGATAACGTAATCGACCTCGGAGAGATGAATGCATTCGTCGTAGCCGCCGTAACACCATGGCATATCCTCCACGACCTCGACAACAATTATCTTGGCCCGTTCAAAAACGGCCTTCTTGAAGTTGCACAGGGGTCCGAAATTGAAGTACCCGTGCTTGTCCATGGGGGTGACGGTCTGAACGGCAATGTCCACATCGAGGCCGTCCCGGTAATAGCGTGCCGCCTCGCCGAAGTTGTAGGGGATGTGGGTTCCCCGGTTTTCGGCGATGTATTTCCGCGTCCAGCCCAGAATGTGCCAGTTGCCAAGCCAGAAGCTCTTCGCCTCCGGATCCTTCTCCATGACCTCCAGCGGTGTCAAATGACCCAGGGCGCGGATCTTAACGTCTTTCACCTCTCCAACCCGCTGAGCCAGAGCCCGGTCGAAGGCCCGTGGCGCCTGTACCGTGCCGTAGTCCAGCCACATGCCATCCCGAACGAGAGACGCCGCCTGCTCGGGTGTGGCTAACTTGTTCCCGTACTTTGACATTCATCTACCTCCTCTTTTTTTTGGAAACCATGCAATTTGGTAGAACCTGGGGACAATATGCTCGTTAATTAAAGGAAACCAGTATGGTGTCCCCAAATTACAAGGTTTATCTTTAAATAAAATGTTAGGGAAAATAACCGACTACATTGGCGCTGCAATAGTTGCGCCAAGAACGGTTATGGGGGAAGTATCTGATTGGATGGGTGTTTAATCTTGGATGGACGGTTGATGTGCAAAATAGCCCTATGCAAAGCAGCACATCTATGCGGCATTGCATAGGGAGAGGCCTGGGGGTACCAGGGAATCCGGTGACACCGTACTAGTTATTTATTGGTAACTATCATGGTGTCACCGGATTACAGATTCTCAACACATCTCCCACAACCGAAAAAGCCTTATTTCTTCTTGTGGCGATTGGCCTTGAGTCTCTTTTTGTACTTGTGCTTGCTGATCTTCTTTTTTCGCTTTTTTACGACACTGCCCACAATAAACCCCTTGCATCTTCTTTATTTTATAAAGTGGTGGGACGTGCGGGAATCGAACCCGCGACCAACGGATTAAAAGTCCGCTGCTCTACCAGCTGAGCTAACGTCCCCGGTAACCAAATGAAAGCCCGATTCCATATCAGCTAGTCAGGCGAATTGTCAAGAATAGTTTGAATCCGAGATGAAATCCCATTATTATGAGGAGAAGGGATTCTTCAGGACGATGGTTTCGTTCCGCGCCGCCCCCACAGAGACAAGGACCAGCCGGGTGTCGGCCAGAGTTTCAATCCGTTCGAGGTATTTCCGGACGTTCTTCGGTAATTCCTCGATACTCCGGGCCTGGCTAATATCCTCCTTCCAGCCGTCGATCTCTTCGTAAATGGGCTCGCAGTTCGACAGCATCTGCAGATTCGCGGGCACGGCCTCAGTGATCACCTCTCCCTGGGCCGTACGATAGCCCACGCAGATCTTGAGTTTTTCGATACCCGTCAGGACGTCCAACTTGGTCAGGGCGATGCCGGTGATCCCACTGACCATGATGGCATGCCGGACCAGGACCATATCCAGCCAGCCACACCGACGTTTACGACCCGTTGTGGCACCGAATTCCTTCCCTACGTCCTGAATACGCCTGCCGATTTCGCAGGAGAGCTCGGTGACGAAAGGGCCGCTTCCGACCCGTGTCGTGTAGGCCTTGCAGATCCCAACGACGGCAGTGGCTGCCGAAGGTCCCACACCCGTCCCGGAAAATGCGTTAGCGGACACGGTATTGGATGATGTTACATAAGGATATGTTCCGTGGTCGATGTCGAGATGGCATCCCTGCGCCCCCTCGAAAAGGATCTTCCGGCCTCGTCGCAGCTCCTGGTTCAGGATGAGGGCGGTATCGGTGGTATAAGGCTTCAGGCGTTCCCCATAGCCCCGGTACTCCTCGAGAACCGCCTCCCCATCTACCAACTCCTCGCCGAAATATTTCGTGAGGAGAAAATTCTTTTCCTCCAGATTGCGGAGGAGCTTTTCCCGGAAGGAATCGCTGTCGAAGAGATCACCGATACGAACGCCCACCCGGGCTACCTTGTCTTCGTAAGCGGGTCCGATACCCCGGCCCGTCGTCCCGATCTTCCCGCCGCCCCGCCGCCCTTCCCGCGCCAGATCGATCCGCCGGTGATAGGGCATGATGAGATGGGCCTTCTCACTGATAAAGAGGCGGGTGTTGGGGGGGAAAAGACCGCGACTGTTGAGTTCGTCAATTTCCTCCAGGAGCACTTGGGGATCTACGACGACGCCGTTGCCGATGACGCAGATTTTCTGATCGTGGAGGATCCCCGAAGGAATCAGATGGAGGATTGTCTGCACCCCTTTGACGACGAGGGTATGGCCGGCGTTGTTACCTCCCTGAAAACGGGCGATAACGTCCGCATTCTCCGCATACAGGTCCACGACCTTGCCCTTGCCTTCATCTCCCCACTGCGTCCCGACGACGATCACGTTTGCCATTTCTTTTCTCCTATCTTTTTATGGGGTCAGGTCTTGCTTTTTAACGTTCTTGACCCCCATATTCACATGTCCAGCTCTTTGACCGAGATTACATGAGGCAGGTTCAACAGTTTGGTGATGACCTCTTCCGGGACGGAGTCGTCGGTACTGAGGATCACCAGGGCCTCCTGGTCCGCCTCTTCGCGGCTCAGGTGGAGGCGGGCGATGTTGATCTGATTGGCCCCCAGAGTCGTGCCGATATTGCCGATGACGCCGGGTCGGTCATAGTTGAATATCACGAGCATGTGCCCCTCGGGGACCACGTCGAGAGTGAACTTGTTGAGCTGCACGATGCGCGGGTCCTGGACCCCGAAGAGGGCCCCCGCGATATGCGACTTTTCCTTATCCGTCTTGATGGTTAGGGAGATCAGGCTTGTATAGTCCTTCATGTCGCTGTTCTTCGCCTCGATCACCTTGATCCCCCGCTCTTTGGCCACTACCGGGGCGTTGATGAAATTCACGCTCTCCTTGAGGATCGGCGTCAGCAGCCCCTTGATGATGGCGATGGTCAGCGGGGCGACGTTGTAATTGAGAATCTTGCCGCTGTACTCGATGACGACCTCCTCGATAGCCCCCTGGACAAGCTGGACATGGAAGCGCCCCAGTTTCTCCGCCAGTTCCAGATAGGGCTGGATGACCAGCAGCAGTTCGGCGCTCACGGAGGGGAAGTTCACGGCGTTGCGGATCTCACCCTTCGTCAGGTAATCGGCGATCTGTTCGGCGACGGCGATGGCCACGTTGACCTGGGCCTCGTCCGTCGAGGCCCCCAGGTGGGGCGTGCAGATTACGTTTTCCAGGCCGACCAGGGCCGTGTTTTTTGTCGGTTCCTCTTCGAAGACGTCCAGGGCCGCGCCGGCCACCTTCCCGGAGACGAGGGCGTCGTAGAGGTCCTTCTCACTGATGATGCCCCCCCGGGCGCAGTTGATGATGAATACGCCCTTTTTCATCTTCCCGAAGGCGGCGGCGTTGATGATGCCCCGGGTCTCCTTCGTCATGGGGGTGTGAACGGTAATGAAATCGGACTGTTT
>JBAYKV010000126.1:0-9458 GCA_041664405.1 Syntrophales bacterium | reverse complement strand
GCTGTACTTCTCCAGGGTAAGGCTCACGCGGCTCTTCCGGCGAATTCCCGCCGTGTCGATGAGGAGATACTTTTTCCCGTCCCGTTCAAAAGGCGTATCGATGGAATCCCGGGTCGTCCCGGGGATAGGGTTCGCAATCGTTCGTTCGTAACCCAATATCTTGTTGATCAGCGACGATTTCCCCACATTGGGCTTGCCGATGACGGCGATCCGGATCTGATCTTCGTCTTCCGGAGCAGCTGCCTCCTCCGGGAGGAGATAAGCCAGGTCGTTCATCAGATCATCGATGCCGGGGCCGTGCTGGGCGGAGAGGGTAAAGAATTTATCGACTCCCAGACCGAAAAAATCATAACCGAGATCCTCGTGTTTCGGGCCGTCGATCTTATTGACGATATAATAAACGGGCTTCTTGACTTCCCTGAGGATTCCGGCAATCTCCCGGTCCGAGGGGGTCAGGCCGTCCCGGCCATCCAGGAGAAATAGAATGATATCGGCCTCTTCGATAGCCAGAGTCGTTTGCTCCCGCATCTGGGCGAGGATGCCGTCGGCGGTGGGTTCAAAACCGCCGGTGTCGATGAGAATGAAGGGGCGCCCATGCCAGTCGCCATCGGCATAGTTCCGGTCCCTGGTAGCCCCCGGCTCGTCGATGACGATCGCCTTGTTTTTCCGGGCCAGGCGGTTGAACAGGGTGGATTTGCCCACGTTGGGCCGACCGATAATGGCAATGACGGGCTTCATACCCCAACCCTCCCGATGTTGACGTACATATTAATGACTTGCACTTTATTCATCTTCCGATTCCTTATTGTTGTTTAACGATTTCCCACTCTTATCCTTTTTTTATCCCTTCCTGTCAAGAGATAACCTTTCCGGAGATCAAACTCGGACAGACGGACTAATTTTCTTGATAATAAAGGGGAGTTCATATACAAAAGTTCCACATCCGATTAGAGAGATAAGTATATGAAAGTTATCCTTGCCGGTTACAATATCGATTATGAAACCATCATGGATCTGGAGGATCTCTGTGAGGATCTCGAAGAGCTGACGCCGGAGACAATCGCCGCCGCTTACGCCCGGATCAGCAGGTCTCCCAAGGCGGTACATGAACTGCGGGCTGCGGCGCGGGGAGAGGTGGACAAGGCTAGGCAGTCCAACCGGAATATCGTTTTCGAGATGGGACACAGCTCCATTGCCGAACATGCGGTGTTCAACATCGACATCCTGGGCGTCTCTCGCCTCCTCGTCGAAGATATCGAAAAGTTCCGCCTCTGCTCGTATACGGAGAAATCCCAGCGGTACGTTCTTTTCAAGGATGACTTCGTGATCCCCGCTGAAATCAAAAAAGCCGGTCTCGAAGCCCCATTCGCGGAAATAATCCGGCGCCAGAATGAGTACTACCATACCTGCTATGAGCGGCTGCGACCCCATGTCTTTGCGACGCACCCGGACTTGGCCGCTGACCCGGCCAATCGCTCCCTGCTGGAAGGCTGGGCCAAAGAAGACGCCCGCTACGCGATTGCCCTGGCCACGGAAACACAGTTGGGAATGACCCTCAACGCCCGGAACCTGGAGCTGATGCTCAGGCGTCTGGCCGCCCACCCCCTTGCCGAGGCCAGGGATTTCAGCGCCGCGCTCTTCAAAAGCACTAAATCCGTGGCCCCTTCCCTGGTCCGTTATACAGAGGCGACAGACTATGACCGGCTGACGCGCCAGGAACTCCGGGAGATGGTTTCGGCGCTGAAACCTTCGAAACATTTGCAACATGTGGGAAATGGCCTTTTATGTCCGCCATCGGATGAGATCCCTGCCGTTTCTCTGGTGCATGCCACCCCCGACGCCGACCTGCGGGTGCTGGCGGGACTGATCCATTCTTCTTCCGATCGTTCCCTGGCAGAGTGTTTTATCCTGGCCGGACAGATGGATGAGCAGCAGCGGCAGGATATGATGCGGGTCGCCCTCCGCCATATCCGGTCCTATGATCCCGTCCTGCGGGAATTCGAGCATGTGGAACTCCTCTTTGAGTTGACGGTAAGCGCCAGTTGCTTCGCCCAGTTGAAGCGGCACCGCATGGCCACCCTCACCGTCCAGGCCTATGATCCCGCCCTCGGGGTTACCGTGCCCCCGGCAATCAGGGAAATCGGCATGGAGGAGTCGTTCATGGATATCATGACCAGGACGAATGAAATCTACGGGCAAATGAGAAAAGCGGCCTCTGCTGCGGCCCCTTATATACTGACCAATGCCCACCGTCGCCGCGTTGCCATGAAGGTAAATGCACGGGAACTCTACCACATGGCCCGGCTCCGGGCGGACCGTCACGCCCAGTGGGATATCCGTGAATTGACCGAAAAGATGCTCGCAGCGGCCCGGTCGGTTATGCCGTTGACCTTGCTCCTGGCCACGGGTAAAGACGGGTTTGACGCCCTTTATAGGCAAACATATGAATAGGGGTACCGCGCTCCTATTTAAGACCTTTGAAAGGTTCCCTTTCGGTCTCCCTGTCGTCATTCCGGCGAAAGCCGGGGCCAAAATATGTTGAAAACGCCGGATTCCCTCCCTTTTATCGGAGTAAACATGTCTATCCCGACGCTGTCAGGGGATGACCCCGGCGAGGCGGCGACGCCCCTGGCCTATATCGATGCCATAGCGATCGCCGGCGGTATCCCGCTCTGTATTCCCCCTTATCAGGATTACCGGCCGATCCGCGAAATAATTAATTTACTGAACGGTTTTCTTTTCATCGGCGGGGCCGACTACCGGCCTGAACATTTCGGCGGACATCCGCAACCGGAAGACGAGCTGATGCACCCCCGGCGGGATCATTTCGATATCGCCTTGGCCAGATTCATCCTGGAAGAAACCGATCTTCCGGTGCTGGGCATATGCGGGGGTTGTCAACTCCTTGCCATCGCCCGGGGGGGCGCCCTGATTCAGGATATTGGCACGGAATGGAGACCTCGGGAGGGCGGTTTGCCCCTGCCCCACAGTCGGAAAGACCGGGAGAAGCAAGGGAAAGAAGCCCCTCTTTTCTCGCATCCCGTCCGGTTCACTCCTAACCGCCTGGCCGCTCGCGCCACAGGCACGCCGCCGGGGGCCATGCTGGCGACGAATTCCTTCCATCACCAGGCCATCCATCCGGACCGGCTTGGGAAGTACCTCATCGCGTCGGCCTGGAGCGCCGACGGGATCATCGAGGCCGTCGAACCCGACCCCGGTTCGCCTTGGGCCGGAAGCAACCGGTTTGTCCTGGGGCTTCAGTGGCACCCCGAACGGATGCAGGATGAGGCGCCTCATCGCCAGCCGTTTTTGGCCCTCGTGAAGGCAGCAGCAAATGCAATGGTTTCTGCCGGGTAAAAATTTGACGTAACATGGGGGCGCTTGCCATTTTTAAAATCTACCTCAGCAAAAAAATGCTCCTCATGCTTGTCCTGGGATTTGCCTCCGGGATGCCCCTGGCCCTGACAAGTTCGACCCTCTCGGCTTGGCTGGTCACGGAGGGCGTCGATATCAAGACGATCGGCATTTTTTCCCTGGTTGGTCTGCCTTACGCCTTCAAGTTTCTCTGGTCTCCCCTTATGGATCGCTACGTTCCCCCCTTCCTGGGTAGGAGAAGGGGATGGATGCTCATTACCCAATTGGCCCTTATTGCGATCATCGCCACGATGGGCTTTTTCAATCCCTCCTCGCAACCACTCCTCGTCGCTCTCTGGGCGGTGGCCCTGGCCTTTTTCAGCGCCAGCCAGGACATCGTTCTGGACGCCTACCGGACGGAATACCTTGCCCCTGAAGAGCGAGGGGCGGGAGCGGGAATCTGGATCATGGGTTACCGGCTGGCCATCCTGGTCAGCGGCGCCCTGGCCCTGATCCTGTCGGATCACATCTCCTGGCGCAGCGTTTATGTCATTATGGGACTGGTCATGGCCATCGGCTGTGCCGCCACATTTTTGTGCCCCGACCCTGCTCAGGGCCGTCACCGCCAAGTGGCGGCAGCGCCGCCAAAAAGTCTCCACGAGGCCGTCGTTTCTCCCTTTGTTGAATTCTTCCGGCGGCCGGGGGCCTGGGAGATTCTCCTTTTCGTCATCCTCTATAAAATCGGGGACGTCGCCGCCGCCCAGATGACAACACCCTATATCCTTCAGCACATAGGCTTTTCCCGGACGGAACTCGGAACCATCTTCAAGGGATTCGGCATGGCCGCCACGATCCTGGGAGGCATTGTCGGTGGCGCCCTGATGACCAAATGGAATCTGCGGCGATCCCTCCTGGTCTTCGGGATCCTCCAGGGTGTCTCCACGATCTCTTTTGTCCTTCTGGAGTTTACGGGTCGCCAGCTCTGGGCTCTGAGCGTCGTCATCGGTGTGGAAAACATCTGCGGCGGCATGGGGACGGCGGCCTATATGGCCCTCCTCATGGGGCTCTGCAATGCCCGCTTCACGGCGACCCAGTACGCCCTCCTGAGCAGCCTCATGGCAGTAAGCCGTTACATTACCGGGGCCCCCACCGGGTATCTTGTCGTCGCCGCCGGCTGGGTATGGTTTTTTATCATCTGCACCGCCCTGGCTATTCCCGGGTTGCTGTTACTTATTCGTTATAACAAATGGGCCAACGGAATAGATTCTCAACCTTGAGCAGGATTTCTCAGACAACCGATCGCATCTTGACATGGAAAAATCAATTGTTCATAAGGAGACGGGGTCATTGTGGGTACGGCCATTCAAAGTCAGAATGATCTGCACAGACGTTTGCTGTAAAATTTATGGGGGTATTTTGATTTCCTTGATTTCCCTTATTGCCTTTTCCGTTCACGCGGACGCTTGGACATCATCCTCGTCGGCGTCCCGGCAGGCGGTGGTGGTCAAAACCGATAACTGGACGGCTCATCAGGGGAGACTTCATTTCTACGAAAGATCTTCCCCCAAAGATGATATTTGGCGACCCGTGGGCGAGGCGATCCCCGTCGTGGTTGGGCGGAATGGCCTGGGCTGGGGCGTTGGCCTCCATCCGGCTGCGGGTATGGATACCCATCGCGAGGGCGGTCCGGGGAAACGGGAAGGAGACGGGCGGGCCCCGGCGGGCATCTTCAGACTGGGCGGCGCCTTCGGGTATTCTCCCCCGGGCAAATATGCCTGGATTAGATTGCCTTACCACGAAGCCACCCCGTCCCTGCGGTGTGTCGATGACGCCCAGTCCCGTCATTATAACCGGATTGTCGATACAAGCCTGATCAACCCGGACTGGAAAAGCGATGAGGAGATGCTCCGTGGGGATGACCAGTACCGCCTGGGCATCATTGTCGATCATAACGCCAACCCGGTCATTCCCGGCAGGGGTTCCTGTATTTTTATGCACATCTGGAAGGGAGCTGAGGCGGGAACGGCGGGATGCACGGCCATGTCGCAGGAAAACATGGAGAGACTGCTCCGCTGGCTCGATCCCACGGCAAATCCCATCCTCATCCAGCTCCCGGCAGCAACTTATAAACAGCTCCGGCCTGTTTGGGGTCTTCCATAAAGTAGAATCACCGCAATAATGACTCCCCCATTTACACCCACAATCGTTTCCGATAACGAAAAATACGGCGAAAGGATTGATTACAAGAAAATTTCCCCTTGACGAGCGGTGTCACTTATCTCTATATTCACGGCGGCGGAATCATGATTACGATTTTATCTCCTCTCCCGCTTGTATAAAGCCTGCTGCGACAGAGACTTTTGGATAATTGGAGCGAGAATATTCTATGGAACAAAGCAGGACACCGATCAGGCCGGGGCTGTCCCTCGATGTCGTCGATCAGAACAGGCATATGAAATCCCTGATCTATGACGTAATTGACCGCCGGATCATCATTGCCCAGACCACCCCACCCCTGGCTAAGCATAACTTGAACCGGGAAGTATCCCTCACCTTTCTAATGAGAAAAGATGGGCAACCTGTTCGTTATGGAGTGCAGGCCAAGGTAACTGATTTCATCACCAACTACAAGCTGTCTTCCTCAGAGGTCGTGGCCGTGGGTCTTGAACAGAAGACCAGGCTGGACATCTACAACCTGAGGCTGGATTTTCGAGTTCGTCCTCCCGCCGATAGTAACCTCAGTATCGAGTGGAAAGGGCAAAGGCTCAATATCATCGACATCTCTGTGGGTGGTTTCCAGTTCAGCTATCGGAGCAAGGACGTGCCGGAAATATATGAGGAGTTTAAAATTGCTCTGATTATCGACGAGTATTTTTTAGAGCTGCCGGTGAAGGTGTTGAGGGTAACGGCGCCTGTTGCTCATGATCCGGATCTGCACTATGTGGGGGCAATATTCAAGGGTAACAGTCGAGATTATGAACGTTACTTGATGAGAAAAATTCTTGAAATCCAGCGGAAGCTGCTAATCGACGGCAAACTTGCTTAGCGCCCCGTAACTGAACCGGACATACAATCACGGCCAAGTCGATGGATGTTTTTTTCAGGTTGTGGCGGCGATGGCCTTTTGGAGGCGGTATCGCAGGGAGGATTTGCCCAGGATTGAGAAGAATCGGTCTAATTCAGGCCCTTTTGTCTGGCCGGTGATAGCGGCGCGCAGGGGCATGAAGAGTTTCTTGCCCCGCAAGCCCGTTTTCCCGGGCAGAAGCGGCATCAGGGTTCCATAAAGCTCATCGCCTTCCGCGTCAGTATTATCGAGGAGATCAAGGAGGCTCAAAACAACCTTCCTTGTTTCGTCATCGGCAAGAATCTGTAGCGCCCCGGCAGAGAGTTCATAGGCGCTGTCATCAAAAATTCGCAGATAAGTTCCGATTTCCGCCAGACTGGTGATATTATCCCGGACGGCGTCCAGAATCCGGTGGAGACGAGCTTCATCAAGGTGGCCATAACCGGACTCCTTGATGAAGGGCTGCATATAACCGGTGAGCGTTGTCAGTGATTCCTTCCTGATATAGAGGCTGTTGAGCCAGAGCAACTTGTCTTTATCGAAGATGGCGCCGCTTTTACCTGCCCGGTCGAGGGAGAAGCTCTCGATAATTTCATCAATCGAACAGACCTCCTTGCCTTCTCCGAACGAGGCGCCTAAGAGGGCGAGATAGTTGATTAACACCTGAGGAAGTATCCCCTGCTCACGAAACTCCCGGACGGCTGTAGATCCATGCCGCTTGCTGAGCTTCGATCGGTCCCACCCCAGGATCAGGGCGTGGTGGGCGAATTGTGGGGGTGCAAAGCCGAGGGCCTGATAGAGAAGAAGCTGCAGGGCGGTGTTGGAAAGATGATCTTCTCCCCGGATCACATGCGTAATTTTCATGAGATAATCGTCGATAACCACGGCAAAATTGTAGGCCGGAATGCCGTTGGAACGGACAATAATGAAATCTCCCAGGGCGCTGCCCTCGAAACGCATGGGGCCCCTGATCAGATCAGGAAAGGTAATTGCCCCCGGAGGTACATGGAAACGATAGGCCGCCGGCCGGCCTTCCGACTCCAATCTTTTGCGGGTTTCGGCAGTCAGATTTCGGCACTTTCCCATGTAGCGAGGCATCATCTTTCGGGAAATAAGGCCCAGTCTTTCCGCTTCCAACTCCTCATCCGTGCAATAGCAGGGATAGACAAGTTCTGCGGCGATCAGCCTTTCCAGGTGGGTCCGGTAGAGCGATAACCTTTCGCTTTGATGGTAGGGACCACAAAGGCCTCCCTTGTCCGGTCCTTCATCCCATTCGATGCCAAGCCAGGACAGATCTTGCCGCAGGTTTGCCTCGAAGACCTTGGATGTCCGGACCTGATCCGTATCCTCTATACGCAGGATAAAGCTGCCATGATAATGCTTCGCAAAAAGCCAGTTAAACAGGGCCGTACGAGCGTTGCCGACGTGCAGTTCCCCCGTCGGGGAGGGAGCGAAGCGGACGCGGGGAGGCATATTCGTCATATTGTTTAATCCATTCCCTGATATCTATATAGTTTCGACCATGGCTATCGCCATGGCGGCGATGCCTTCCCCCCGCCCCACGAATCCCATCCCCTCATTGGTTTTGGCCTTGACGCTGACCCTTCCCGGGGCCAGGACAAGCTCTGCGGCAATGTTCTGAATCATTTCGGAGATGTAGGGCCGCAACTTCGGTTGTTCCAGGATTACCGTAGCATCTATGTTGGCAACCCGGTATCCTTTGCTGTACATTATATCCTTTACCCGACCGAGGAGTAGAAGGCTTGAGATGCCTTTAAAGGCAGAATCATGATCCGGGAAATGGGCGCCGATGTCGCCATCTCCGATCGCCCCAAGAATGGCGTCGCAGATGGCATGGATCAGCGCGTCGGCGTCGGAATGCCCCAAAAGGCCCTGGTGATAAGGGATATTGACACCGCCGAGTACAAAGGGGCGACCTTCGGACCATCTGTGACTGTCGTATCCAATGCCAACTCTTCCTTGCTTTTCCATCATTTCCTTCCTAATCGACGGCTTCGTAAAAAGATCCGCAGGCAAGGCGCGTAAATCATCAGGAATGAGGCGTACTTGGCGTGCGCCGCAGTAAGCTTGCCCCGTACTCGATACGGGGAAGGATGCAGCGCAACGCAGCAGCCGGACTTTTTGCGAAGCCGTTAAAGTTTCCTTGTCGAGAGCCGATACTCAGCCCAAGCCAGGTCCTCTGTTGTCGTGATCTTGATATTATCGGGAATACCCTCGATCATTCTCACTGGTATCCCCATTCTTTCCACCAGCACGGCATCATCGGTGCCGTAAAAGTCATCTTCCTGTGCCTTTTGATGAGCGGCTACGATTGTCGCCCGTCTGAATGCCTGGGGCGTTTGGACCATCCAGATCTGTTCACGATCAAGGGTTTCTATCACCCTTCCTTCCCCTTCACACTGCTTGACCGTGTCCTTTACCCGTACGCCAACGGCTACGGCCCCTTCTTGCATCGCTCCGTTGGCCGCTTTTTCGATCAAGGCGGGTGATACAAAAGGCCGGGCTGCATCGTGAACAATGACGATCGCACAATCTGCCGACAGTACTGCGAGCCCATTCCGGACGGAATCCTGTCTTTCCTTGCCGCCGGCAACTACCCGGCGGATCTTGGTCATGGCAAAGGCATCGACAATGTCAGATTGAATCCTGTCCACATCGGCGGCAGGAACTACGAGGACAATATCCCCAATAACCGGGGACTCCTGGAAAGTACGCAGGGTGTGAACAAGCAGCGGGATGCCCTGCAGGAGGAGATACTGCTTTGCCTCGCTGCTCTGCATGCGTCTGCCGGACCCGCCAGCGGGGATTACGGCCGTAATCTTCATCTTCCCGTTCGTCATGGTAATAAAAAGAGAGCCCGGATGCTTTTTCGCATCCGGGCTCTGGAAAGTATTTACGATTTGGATGACAAGGCAAAGGGCTTCTTGTCAACGGCCAGGGATTTCATCTCGGAAAAGATCATGCGTCCCGCCGTAGTCTGAAGAACACTGGTAACCAGCACATCCACCACGGAACTCTG
>JBAYKV010000125.1:0-9554 GCA_041664405.1 Syntrophales bacterium | reverse complement strand
TGACGATCATTTCTCCCGTCTCGGGGTGGATGGCGAACTGGACATTGGAACCTCCCGTTTCCACGCCGATTTCCCGCATGATCGCAATGGCGGCATCCCGCATATGTTGGTATTCCCGATCCGTCAGGGTCTGGGCCGGGGCGACGGTGATGGACTCCCCGGTGTGAATGCCCATGGGATCAAGGTTCTCGATGGAGCAGATAATGACGACATTGTCCGCCTTGTCCCGCATTACCTCCAGTTCGTATTCCTTCCAGCCCAGGGCCGATTCTTCGAGCATGATCTCGTGTATCAGGCTGGCGTCAATGCCCGACTTGGCGATGTCCGCCAATTCTTCCCGGTTGTAAGCGACGCCGCTCCCGGTTCCCCCCAACGTGAAAGAGGGGCGGATAATGATGGGAAAGCCGATTTCCCCGGCGATTCGGAAGACATCATCCATGTTTTTGGCAAAGCCGCTTCGGGGGACCCGGAGGCCGATTTTCTCCATGGCGGTGCGGAACTTCTCCCGATCCTCCGCCTTGTGAATGACCTCCAGGGAGGCGCCGATCATTTCGACGCCATATTTTTCCAGGATACCGTTTTCTGCAACCGCCACGGCGGTGTTCAGGCCTGTCTGTCCGCCCAGGGTCGGCAGGAGGGCGTCGGGACGCTCCTTGGCGATGATCTTGGCTACGGCCTCCGGCGTGATCGGTTCCACGTAGGTCCGATCGGCTGTTTCCGGGTCCGTCATGATCGTCGCCGGATTGCTGTTGATGAGGACGACCTCATAGCCTTCCTCTTTCAGGGCCTTGCAGGCCTGGGTTCCCGAATAATCAAATTCGCAGGCCTGGCTGATAATGATGGGCCCGGAGCCGATGATCAGGATCTTCTTGATGTCCGTTCGCTTGGGCATTCCCCTTCCTTATTTATCCCCTCAGGGCCTTGTAAAAATCAGAAATTGCCGTTTTAGTCATTCCGGCGGAAGCCGGAATCCAGTATTTTGTTCATGGTTCCTGACTGTTGTCCAGGCAATGTCTGGACCCCGGCTTTCGCCGGGGTGACGGTTTGCGAGTCTATTATCTCTTCACTCCCACTCAATAGTACTGGGTGGCTTGGAACTGATGTCGTAAACGACGCGGTTGACGCCTCGCACCTCGTTGATGATCCGGTTGGAGATTTTTGCGAGCAACTCATGGGGGATTCTTGCCCAATCCGCCGTCATGGCGTCGTCGCTGGTCACGGCCCGGATGGCCAGGATATTTTCGTAGGTCCGCTGATCACCCATGATGCCGACGCTCTTTATGGGCAGCAGGACGGCGAAGGATTGCCATAGTTTTCCGTAGAGATCTGCCGCCCTGATCTCATCGAGGAGGACAAAGTCTGCCTTTTTCAGGATATTGAGACGCTTCGCCGTTACCTCGCCGATAATCCGGATGGCTAATCCCGGACCGGGGAAGGGCTGGCGCCAGACCATCTCTTCCGGAAGTCCCAGTTCCTTGCCCAGGAGACGTACCTCGTCCTTGAATAGGTGTTTCAGCGGTTCCACAAGTTTCAGTTTCATCTTTTTCGGAAGGCCGCCGACGTTGTGATGGGACTTGATCACGGCGCTGGGGCCGCCGAAGGTGGAACGGGATTCAATTATATCCGGGTAGAGGGTTCCCTGGGCTAAATACTCGACGCCTTTTATTTTCTTCGCTTCTTCTTCGAAAATCTCAATGAAGGTTCTGCCGATGATTTTTCTCTTCTTCTCCGGATTTTCGACCCCCCCCAAGCGGTCCAAAAAGATCTTTCTGGCCCGTACGAACCGCAATTTCATGTTGAAATGCCTTTGGAAGACATCCTGGACCTTTTCTGCTTCCCCCTGCCTGAGGACCCCGTTATCGACAAAAACACAGGTCAACTGGTTGCCGATGGCACGATGGAGGAGCACGGCGGCGACGGAGGAATCGACGCCCCCGCTCAGTCCCAGGAGGACCTTGCCGTTGCCGACCTGGGAGTGGATTTCGTCTATCGCTTCCCGGGCAAAGGATTTCATGGTCCACTTCTCCTGACACCGGCAGACGGCAAACAGGAAGTTGCCCAGGATTTTCTTTCCTTCCGGGGTATGGATTACTTCGGGATGGAACTGAAGACCGTAGAACCGCCTCTTCCGATCCTCCGCAGCGGCCACGGGAGTGTTAGGCGTCGAAGCGGTGATCTTGAATCCTTTCGGCAATTTGCCAATGGTATCGCCGTGACTCATCCAGCATTTCGTGGTCTTTTCGGTGTCGGTAAATATGCCGTCCTGACTGAGTATTTGCAGCTCCGCAAATCCGTATTCCCGTTTTGCCGCGGCGATGACGTCGCCACCGAGGGCATGGACCATGAACTGGAGACCGTAACAGATCCCCAGTACCGGGATACCCAGCGTGAAAATGCCGGCGTCGACCCGGGGGCTCTTCTTTTCGTAGATGCTGGCCGGGCCGCCGGACAGAATAATTCCTTCGGGCTTCATGTCTCTAATTGTCTTCAGGGCAATATCCGGGGGTTCAATCTGGCAATATACGTGGTGCTCCCGAACCCGCCGGGCGATAAGCTGGTTATACTGGGAACCGAAATCAATAATCAAGATCATGCTGCCACTCCCTTCTGGTTCAAAATATTGATCGACATCATTGCCACAAAACGGTCAAAGAGATAGGCGGCGTCATGAGGACCGGGGGCCGCTTCCGGGTGGTATTGAACGCTGAAAGCCATTAATTCCGGGTAGGAAATCCCCTCCGAAGTCCCGTCGTTGAGGTTCTCGTGAGTCGCCTCACAACGCCGGGCGATGGAATCGGGAATGACGACAAATCCGTGATTTTGAGAGGTGATTTCAATTTTTCCCGTCTGTTCCTGCCTCACCGGCTGGTTGATGCCGTGATGGCCGAATTTCAGTTTTTCCGTTTCTCCCCCGGCGGCCTGTCCGAGGATCTGGTGCCCCAGGCAGATGCCGAAGACGGGTACCTTTCCCAGGACAAAGGTTGCCGCTGCCACCAGGTAGGGGAGGGCCGCCGGATCTCCCGGTCCGTTGGAAAAAAGAACCCCAGCGGGTCGCCAGGCAAGGATCTCCTCTCCTGTTGCTGTTGCCGGCAGGACGATGACCTGGCATCCCCGTCCTTCCAGATGGCGGAGGATGTTGTATTTAACGCCGCAGTCGATGACGACGACGCGGAATGATTCTGACTGGGTTCCTGCCATGGGGGGCGAAGTCGGCGCACCTTCTTTATCTCCCCGTTGCAGGTCTCGAATCACGTCTCCGGCGAAAGCCGGAAAATCGCCGGGTAAGTCCTGCCTGGTCCCGTCTTTCCATTGATATGGGGTTTTGCAGGCCACCTCCTTGACCAGATCCCGGCCGACGAGACCGGGATAGGCCCGGACCTTCTTGATCAACCTGGGGATGTCCGTTGTCTCCGTGGATAGAATACCTTTCATGGCCCCGGCAAGACGGAGACGACGGGTCAGGGCCCGGGTATCGAGACCTTCGACGCCCAGTTTCCCATGTGCTTCCAGAAACGCCTGCAGGGTTTGCCGGGATTGCCAGTTGCTGGGCCGGGAATGGTATTCCTTGACGATGAATCCTTCCAGATAGATCCCGTCCGATTCCATATCTTCGGGATTGATGCCGTAATTGCCCACGAGGGGATAGGTCATGGTCACGATCTGCCCCTTATAGGAGGGGTCGGTGATGACCTCCTGATAGCCGGTCATACCGGTGTTGAAGACAACCTCGCCGCAGACCTCGCCGGTTCCGGCAAAGGCGTAGCCCGGAAAGACACTCCCGTCTTCCAGTGCAAGGATAGCCGGGGCCCGCTGTCGCAAGAGCGACATAATAACTCCTCAATTTTTATATGATTTATAATCGCCAATCATGAAGAAAACACGAAGGCGAGAAGGCGAAATCATTCGGTTCTGATTTCGCATTTCCCGCCCCCTAATAACGTATCCATCTTCAATTGTCCATCTTTTTAGGCTGGACAAATGCCACCTGTCGATAATTAAAGTGTTTCATCCTTATCGTGACATCTGTTGATCAGTTGATAAAGAGCATTTCCCAGAACTTCGGCAGGGGCCATAGTTCATCATCCACCAACCCTTCCAGTTCATCAACGTAGTCGCGTAGCTCATTCATTTTGGTTTTTACTTCAGCGCAGAGTATTTCCGCTTTTTTCTGCTCGTCGTGAACAGAAGCTACTTTCCCGATTCTGTTCAGAATATCTTTGTTGGCACCATAGGTTTTGTTCACCAGCTCGGTAACCCTCTTTAACAGCTCCTGTTGAGCGGAAAGGTCGGCCGTCTTGCCAAGGGCTTCCCGGGTGCCGATGATCGCTTTCGAGAGCCCCTTCTGATAGGCTACTGCCGCCGGGATGATCTGGCTCATAGCGATGTTGTTCAGGCATTTGACTTCAATCTCCAGATCCTTGATGTATTTTTCGACGCGGATCAGATAGCGTGATCTGAGTTCTACGTTGGAAAGAACTTTATATTTCTCGAATAAATCCAGTGCTTTTTTGGTAACCAACGCTTTTATGGCCGTCGGCGTGGTCTTGTCGTTCGGGAGACCTCTTCTGGCGGCTTCCTTTTCCCATTCCTCGGTGTAGTTGTCGCCATTGAAAAGCACCGCTTTGATCTCTTTCAGTTCTTTCTTAAGCACAGTGAGGACGCACTGGTTGATGCTGGTGTCCTTTCCGCACCGCGCCTTGATCTTTTCCGCCAGATAATCGAGGCTTTCGGCGACGATGGTGTTAAGAACCGTGGCCGGAAAGGAAATGGACTGGGCTGAACCGACGGCCCGGAACTCAAATTTGTTACCCGTAAAGGCAAAGGGCGAGGTCCGGTTCCGGTCCGTGTTGTCCTTGCTGACGATGGGCAGCGAGGAAATGCCGAGGTTGATGATTTCTCTGTCCGTGGCCTTCGTTATCTTGCCGCTTTCGATGTCCTCGAGAATCTTGGTCAACTGGTCGCCGAGGAAGACGGAAATAATGGCTGGCGGCGCTTCGTTGGCGCCCAGCCGGTGGTCGTTGGCATAGGATCCGACGGAGGCGCGCAGAATATCGGCGTGTTTGTAAACGGCGCGAGTGACGGCGATCAGGAAGACCAGGAACTGGATATTGTCCTGCGGCGTCTGACCCGGGTTTAACAGGTTGTTCCCTTTATTGTCGGACATCGACCAGTTCAAATGTTTGCCTGAGCCGTTAATTCCCGCAAAGGGCTTTTCATGAAGCAGGCAAGCCAGCTTGTGCTTCTTCGCCACTAATTGCATGGTGTCCATGACGATCTGGTTATGGTCGAAGGCCAGGTTGGCTTCTTCAAAAACCGGCGCGAGCTCATACTGACTGGGGGCAACCTCGTTGTGCCGGGTCTTGGCGGGAACGCCCAGTTTGAAGAGTTCTTCCTCCATGTCATGCATGTACGACGCGATTCTTTCCTTGATGCTGCCGAAGTACTGGTCCTCCAGTTCCTGCCCTTTTGCGGGAGGCGCGCCGACGACGGCCCGGCCTCCGAGGACGAGATCCTGACGTTTATAGAAATAATCCGCATCGATGAGGAAGTACTCCTGTTCCGGTCCCAGCGTGGCATAAACTCCCTTGATAGTCGTGTTGCCGAGAAGATTCATCATGTTCAAGGCGCTTCAGCTGACTACCCGGTTCGATCTCAAGAGGGGGGTTTTCTTGTCAAGGGCTTCCCCGTTGTAGGAGATGAAGGCCGTGGGGATGCACAGGGTCGTCGAGATGCCGTTGCGCCGGATGAAGGCGGGCGATGACATATCCCAGGCCGTATAGCCTCTGGCTTCGAAGGTGGCCCTGATGCCGCCGCTCGGGAAGCTCGAAGCATCCGGTTCGCCCTGGACGAGCTGCTTGCCGGAGAAACGCTCAAGGACGTCAGTGACCCCGACCAGATCGATGAAAGCATCATGCTTCTCCGCCGTAATTCCTGTCATGGGCTGGAACCAGTGGGCGAAATGGGTTGCACCCTTTTCGATGGCCCATTCCTTCATGGCATGGGCGACAATATTGGCGGTTGTGATGTCGAGAATGGTCCCTTCATGGTAGGCGTCGATGATTTTTTTGTACGTATCCCCCGGGAGCTTGAGTTTCATGACCTTGATGTTGAAGGTGTCCTCGCCGTAGTATTCCGATACGGGGATAAATTTCTCTTTTTCAATCTTATAACTTCTTTCAGCGGCGATGATCGGGCATGTCTTTTTCATAAATCCTCCATGTATATCTCTGTTTGTATATGTTATCTTCTCAATCCCATTGCCTGTTGCCTTTTTCCAGCCTATTACACCGGTGTATTCTCCACGAGTTCCCATATCCCGCAGGGACAGGCGGCGGCGCAGAATCCGCAGCCGATGCACTTGTCGCCGTCCACTATATATTCATAAGCCTCCCCCTCCAGCGTACGCCGGGAGATGGCATTGCCCGGACAAAGGGTCTCGCAGAGGCCGCAGTCCCGGCAGGAGCCGCAGGAGGCGCACTGGCTTGAACAGGTACTCAGATCTCCCGTCGGGTTAACCCGGGGGTCATAATACTCCAGATGGATCCGCGCCGGTTCCATCGTCGGCAGGTTATCGTAGGAATCATCCCTTCCCCGCAGGATATCGTCAATCGTCCGGGCGGCAATTCTACCTGCACCGATGGCCTCTGTCAGCAGACCGAGACGCACGGCATCGCCGATGGCGAAAACCTGGGGATCGCTCGTTTGATAGCGGTCGTTGACGGCGATGAATCCCCTGTCAAGAAGAATATCTTCCGGGAGGAAGGTCAAATCGGGGGCATCGCCGACGGCCATGATGACCGTGTCGGCGGGGAGCAAAGTTCCATCGGTCAATTCCACACCATTTGCCGTAACGGCCTTCGTGAATTTCGGCCAGAGGAACTTAGCTCCGGCGGCCTCGGCGTGCTTTCTTTCCACACCAAAAGAAGCCGGCTCCTGGATGTCGATCAGGGTGATATCCCCGGCGCCCAGGCGTGCGGCTTCTGCGGCGGCGTCGCAACCGACGTTACCGGCGCCGATGATGACGACCTGCTTTCCCACCTGAACCTGATTCACCTTGCTCAGCCGGAGGAAGTCCAGGGCCGCTATGACCCTTTCCTGACCCGGGATGGGGATCAGGCGCGGCTTTTGCGCCCCCGCCGCAACAACCACCACGTCGTGCTTCCCTTTGATCTTCTGGAACTCTTTTTTCGTGAGGGGCTTCTTCAACCGTACCTGACCAATCTGCTCCTGGACCCGCTTCATTTCATGGTCGACAATCTCATCGGGGATGCGGCTCCTGGGGATCGTAGCGGTGATCTTTCCTCCCAGACGCTCCTGGATCTCATAGATGACGGGGGCGTGCCCCATCATCCACAACTGCCAGGCGGCGGAAAGCCCCGCCGGACCACCGCCGATAATGGCGGCTGTCTTGCCCGAGGCCGGGGCGGGTGTTGGCGTTCTGGCGGTAAGGGAGGCCTTGCCGAGACCGGCCACGTCCAGTGACGGCATCTGCGAGATCTGGCGGGTGCAATTTGTCATACAGAGATTGGGGCAGAGATAGCCGCAGACCGTGGCGGGGAAGGGGGTATAGCTAAGAGCCAGGTCCACGGCTTCATCCATTTTACCCTGACGGATCAGGCTCCAGCGTTTCTGAACGGGAATTCCCGTTGGGCACGAGGCTTGGCAGGGAGGGAGATGCTTTTCGTTTTCCCATAGGGGGAGATAGCGGCGTAGCTCACCCGTGGGAATCACGTCAATGGCGGTGCGGGGGATGTCCGTCAGATCGCCGATGAGGCCACCCTTACCCAGTTCCTTGTCCCAGACCTCTTCACAGAACTGGTGCAGACTACGGGTGGGCTTGCGGACCTTTTCGAAGGGCTGGCGGGCGGTCAGGATCTGCCAGGCAGCGCGGTCGGCGGTGAGGACGGCATATAATTCTGTTCGTCCCGTGGTCTTGAGGAAAATAGCCATGTTATCTTTCAGCCATTTCCATTCGTCGTTGTCGATGTCGGACAGCTTGGCATCCTCTTCACTGAAGCCCTGATGGGGTCCCCGGAAGAAGATCCTGCCGCTTACCATCCCCACGCAGGGTCGGTAGCCCATGATGTTTTCATGGCGAGGGGTGTCGTGTCCGCAGATCACGGCAATGCCGCCGGCCATGAATTCGGCAAAGGAGTCACCGACGCTGCCCAGGACCCAGAGCTCCGGAGGGGCAAAGCGGGGGTTATGTTTAGTCATCGTCATGCCCCGGGCGCCGATATCGCCGGCAATGTAAACCTTGCCCTGAGCCATGGCATTAGCTGCGCCATTGGTTGCATTGCCGCGGACGATGATCTGGGCGCCCGCATTGAGCCAGCCGACATCGTCGGAACAGGGGCCGAAGACGTCAATTACGGCATTGGGAAATCCCATGGAACCGACGCGTTGTCCCGCCGGTCCGAGGACACGGATTAAGATCTCTTCTTCTCCCGCCTTCCAGAGGCGTCCGCCGATGCCGTGTTGCCCGTAGGCGTGAATCTCGATACAACGGTGGCCGTCCCGGACCGCCGCCTGAACCGCCGCCTCCAGGGCTCGGGTGTCCACCCGGACGCCGTTTTTCATCCCCGGGATGATGATGGTAGGTTTATACAGCATGGGAAAATCTCCTATAAAACATGGCGAATCCGAAGTCTCGCGGCGGCGTCGCCGTCGGCGATGCCCAGGGCGTCGGACATGCCGATGGGCAGCGAAGTCGAACGGCCGAGGGGGGCCATGATCTTTCTCAATTCCTGGTCAAAACTCAAATAGACATCCACGACGCGCTCCGCTACCTGCTCCGGGTCCAGACGCCGGTACAGCCTGGCGTCCTGGGACGTGATCCCCTTGGGACACAGGCCGATATTGCAGATGTTGCAACGGTCGTTCTCGGAACCAAGGCAACCCGCCGCCGCCTGCATGATATATTTGCCGATCTGCACCCCACTGGCGCCCAGCATGATCAGGGCCGCGGCGTTAGCCGCCAGATTTCCGTTCTTGCCGATCCCGCCGCCGGCAAAGATAGGGACCTCATTCTGTTTGCCGATCTTGACGAGATTCAGATAGGCGTCCCGGATATTGCTGGCAATGGGATGTCCCATATGATTCATGGAGACATTGTAAGCCGCCCCCGTGCCACCGTCCTCGCCGTCGATGGCCAGACCGGAGGCGTAGGGATTGCGGGTCAGGTTGTTCAGGACTGCCAGGGTCGTACTTGTGGCCGATATCTTCGGATAGACAGGCACCCGGAATCCCCAGGCCATGGATACGGACTGGATCATCTTGGCTACCGACTCTTCAATGGAATACAGGGTCTGGTGGGTCGGCGGGCTGGGAAGACTGATTCCCTGCGGCACGCCGCGGATGGCGGCAATAAGTTTATTAACCTTGTACCACATGAGGAGCCCGCCGTCGCCGGGCTTTGCGCCCTGGCCGTATTTGATCTCGATGGCGCAGGGATCTTCCTTCATCTCCGGCAGGGCATGGATAATCTCGTCCCACCCGAAATAACCGCTGGCGATCTGGAGGATGACATACTTCAGAAAGCGGGACCGCAGCAG
>JBAYKV010000124.1:0-9604 GCA_041664405.1 Syntrophales bacterium | reverse complement strand
TTTTTCGATTGCGGACTCATATTCAACCCTCCGTCAAATAGTCGGGATTCGGTAATATCGAATTATGAGTCAACGATCCTTTTTATTCACCTCCTTGGGTAAGATTTAATTTGAGTCAATTCGCTTATCCGTTCATAATTGACAAACAAGGGATACTCTCCTATACTTCTTGCTTGGAAAAAGAAGTAATTTTCAAAATGTATGTAAGGAGCATATCATGGTAACATTATCGCGCATCAGTTGGGATACGAGCTATAGTGTAAACATTGAAGTTCTCGATGCTCAGCACAGAAAGCTTTTTGCGATTGTCAATCGAGTGATTAACGTAGTTGAAAGTCGTTCTAGTGATTTGTTACCAGCGATCAAAGAACTAATCGATTACTTATCCGTTCACTTCTGCGAAGAACATACGGTCATGACGAATGCGAATTACCCAAACTTATTGGGCCATCGCAAGGAACACCTGGAATTTACCGAAAAGGTTGAAGCATTTCTGAAGGGTTACAAGGAAGGGGATAAAGAGCTAGGTCTCAAAATGGTAGTTTTTATGAAAGAATGGATTAACGATCACACGAAGAAAGTTGATGTGCAATATGGGGAATACCTGCTCAAGTATGCTCCTAAGCTTACGCAGCCTCATAGATAAAATAACACATTTGAAACCCTCTCCGCAACTATCTCTGAATGGATAGATGATAATGATTGCTACTGAGAATAATGCCTAATGTCCCTCAAGTCGATTGCAGAATTGTATCAGGGTATTCAGGATGCTGGACAACAAGATCAGGTTATTTTGGATTATCTTCATTCTGTTGCGACTATTCAGGATGGCTGTATCCAGAAGCGGCTTTTAGCAGAATTAATCCGGGAGTATGTTGTTCTTGAGAAAAGAGTGGACGGCCTGCTGAAGAACACCCTCCCTGAAATGGTGGCCAATGAGATAAAGGACAGAGGGAAATTTGCCCCCCGACCCTTCGATTGCACGATCCTTTTTTCCGATATTGCTGGCTTCACCCGCTTGGCGGAAATAATTCCAGGTGAAGCGTTGATAGTGATGCTTGATCGCCTTTTCCAGGGAATGGACAATCTGGTCACAGGCTTCAGGGGAACGAAGATAAAAACGATCGGCGACGCCTATATGGCCGTCTTCGGGGCGCCACTGATATATGATGATCATGCGGTGTGGGCCGTAAGGACTGGAATGGCGATGTTGGCATTCGTCGATTCCTTTAACAGAGAAAATGATCAGCAGCTTCAGATTCGCATTGGTATCCACACGGGTCGGGTCATGGCTGGCGTTGTCGGCAAGGAACGGATTCAGTTCGACGTCTTCGGTGATCATGTCAATATTGCCTCACGGTTTGAGTCTTCTGGAAAAGCGGGTCGTGTGAACGTATCTCACGAAACCTACCTGCTTACCCGGAATATTTTCATGTTCGAGGAACGAGGGGATATCCCCCTAAAGAATAAGGCAAATATGAAAGCTTATTTCGTTGTGAGGGATGGTTGATGGAGTCTTTGAATTCTCACAGAGGGTATGACCGACCCATAGAGGTCGCCGACAATATCTACTGGGTTGGTTTTCACGAAGAGCGGTCAAACCTCCATTGCAATCCGTATCTTATCGTAGCAGGGGACCGGGCGGTTTTGATCGATGGTGGAAGCCGTCCCGATTTTGCTGTTGTAATGATGAAAATTCTCCAGACGGGAATCACGCCAGAACAGATTACCGCCTTGATCTATCACCATGTCGATCCCGATTTGTGCGGTTCAATGTCCAATATGGTCGACATCTGTGCCAACCCGGAACTGATCATCCTTTCTGAGCCGGACAACAATATTTTTCTCAGTTATTACCTTGAAAAAGATAAACGTTCCTTGCTGCGATCAATCGATGACTACGGCGGAGAGTTCAATTTCGGCGGCAGAAACCTACAATTTTTCAAGACGCCATACGCCCATAATACGGGCAGTTTTGTTACCTATGACGGACAAACAAAAACTGTTTTCAGCAGCGATCTCTTCGGAAGCCTTTCGACGCATTGGGACCTTTTCATTGAACTGGAGGACGACTGTTATGTATGTGAAGATTACTCCCGCTGTATAAGGCAGAAAAAGTATTGTCCCCTTCCGGACATCCTTGCGTTTCACAAAAATGTTGTGCCATCCGAAAAATCATTACGGTACGCCATGGATGTCATCGGCAATCTTGAAGTGGAGATACTCGCCCCTCAGCATGGAAGCATATTCAAAAAGAAAAAGGACATCAATTTTATCATCAAAAAGCTGAGGACGCTAAAAAGTGTTGGAATTGACTCTTTTTAAGTTTATGCTTTCTTTTTTTCAATTCTTACCTGGATAATTTTTTAAGCTCGTGTGTCTGGAAGAGAATGTCTTCCATGAGGGTATTAGATTCAATTATACCTTTGCAAATTATATTATTCCGACGCAAGTGAGACTCCAATTGCGCAAGCAAAGTGCAGCTGTGCAGGAAAATATTTACAGTATTTTGTTCAACAGCGGAATACGCAGCAAGATGTAGTAGGCGATCAGAAAGCACAGTGGAATCGAAATCAGGCCGGCCAGTGCCCACTTGAATACCGGCAGCATATCCAGTGTTGTCATAAGCATTGTTACGGCAACAATTATCGGCGGGTGGAACATATAAACGGCAAACGCACCCGCGGACAATTTTTGCGTAAGCTTGTTGCTAAAATTTAATTTGTCGCGAAACAGCGCCAGAAGCCCCATGGTCATGGCCACAGCAACAAATGATTCCCATATGGCATAGTAAGCGGCTGGCCAGGAGAGGCCGCCGATTACTCTTTTGCCTGTGTTTACAGACTTCATTGTAAGAGTTGAAAAATCATAGGGACCGGCAAAGTATTTCAATATCAGCCAACCGATAAAGCCTAAAATCAGCCCCGCCGCCAGCCATCTTCTGCCGGTGGCCGACGTCATGCTTTCAAAACAGTTCGTGCGGTATGCAACAATCCCCGCTATGAACATGATAATGTATTGCGAAAAAAATCCCAACTGCATTCCCCAGAACACTGACCCAATGGGAAAAAACAATCGCAGCAAAAACGCAACCACCGCAATGATGACAATGAGCAGCAGGTACCCGGTAGTCAGGATACCCTGCCGGGAATCAGGCGCTGCTGGCAGCGGAAGGAGCAGACGCCAAAGCGTATATATCAAGCAAAAGATAAACAATGCCAGCGCGAACCACATTGGGCCGACCCCAAGAAGTTGTATTCCGGCAGACTTAATGTATTGCCAGTAAAATTCCGGGAAACTGGAAGTGCTGCCTTTCCATAGGGCTGTTGACCCAACCACTGCTATCATCAAAGGAGTTACCACCAGCAGAAAAAACAGTGTAGGCAGGCCGAGCCTCCGGCATCTATCGGATATAAATCGGGCGGTGCTTTTCCGGTCATAGGCCAGGGGCGTAAAATATCCTGCCACTAAGAAAAGCATCCCCATGGAAAACCCTTGTAAGAAAGCCTGGAAAAAGCTGAAGAAAATATGGTTGAAGAAGCCCAACGGACGTACTTCGTTATAAAACCAGATGCCGCTACCGCTGTAAGTCACAGCCAGATGCATCAGAATCACCGACATGATTGTCGCGACACGCAGATTGTCAATGTAATAAAGGCGCTTTTCCCCCATTACAGTGTAAGTTTCCTTTCAATCAAAAAGAAATATTGCGGAAAATTCCCTTTCTTTTTACCCAAATCTGCGGGGAAAGTCAAAATATGTCGAGTTTACAATTATCTGTAATTCCACTCTAGGTGCGCTGATTCTATCTTGCAGGATATTTTCATGCGCGGAGAAATATCTTTTTTCTGCAGGCACCGCCACTTTTGCCCTACCTGCCATCAGAAGCGATTAGTGGACACTATATTCGCTGCATGTCATTATTTTAATGGTAGGCAATCCCTTCAAATACAAAGCGAGGGCGGAGTGATTAGGCCAGATCAATGAAAACCGTTTGAAATGCACATATACATGACAGTTAAAAATAGTTGGAAATGCTGCATCAGTCCTTCCGATGGTTCAGGGATTATGGGCTTGACCTACATCGAGCCATTCGGCAAGCATCACAGCATGTTCCCTCTCCAGATGAGCCGTGGAATAAAGATAGATCCCGGACGCAGAAGATGAAGTCATGGCGATATCAACATAGTCGGCCATGGCGGTCATTATCGCCAGATAGTCGCGGAGCCGATTATATTCCAAGTTGAATGGCGGCCGAGTAAAAATGTCCAGCCCTACGGGCCGCTGGTATTCCCGTGAGTTTTGTCGGACGGTCTCCGCAATGAGCCGCAGGGGCCCTTCCTGCTTATGAAGCACGATCTGCGCATAAGCCGCGGTCATATGGAGTTCGGAGTAATAACAGGGAGACCCGGCCCCGGAAAGCTCATGCAGATCGGCATCTTCCTGGACCAGGCGGGTGAGAATTCCCGCGATGTCTTCACCGCACCCATCCGCGTCCGGGAGCGACGGGTATTCATCCTCCCATAAATCGGGGATCTCGGCGGCGGTAATGAGCTCTCCGGCGGCGCTCCTTTTCCGGATTAGCGCCGCCACGTGTTCCGCCATGGTGTCCCTGGGCTTCACCACGGCATCCCCAGGCCCTGTCCGGTCTTCTTTGCCTGCCCCTGCCATGCTTGCCTGCCCTTTCATGGCGGCACCAGGTTGCGTTTGGCCAGCGCCGCCGCGACGCCATCCAGGCCGAATTTCCGGTAGGTTTCGCGGGTCGGCGCCCCGGTCGCCCTGTCCCAGCCCAGCTCGTCATATAGCATGTCCAGGGCAACCCGGACATCGTCTCTATCCAGACGGGTGGTGCCTTTTGTGAAAGGCGGTTTTCCCGCTTTGTCCGCAAAGACCCAGGCGGGAATCCTGTCATGCCGGTCCCGCATCTCCTTCGTCCCCATGCCGCGGATCGTCAGCGCCCGGTGGAGGAGAAAGATGCGCTCCCCGACCTTGTCCAGTTCTTCCCGGTCCTTGTCGTCCCCTGTCGCCAGCTTGTAGAGCATAGATTCTATGGAGTCATCGCCCCGGTAGCCGCGCTCCCGGAGCGGTGAGGCCACCCATGGACCCATCCAGTTGCACAGGGACAGCGAATCATGGAGCTCCTTGCGGAGGAGTGACCATTTGGCCATCCGCGCCTTGGCCGGGTGCATGGGCTTGTAGTCCCCCATACCGTCGACGGCTTCGGGAGCACCCCAGAGCTCGGCGGCCAGCTTCTTCTGGAGCGTCAGCGGCAGCCCGTTCCGGAGGAAATTGGTATGGGAGTGACACTGGGCGTCACGATTGTACATCAGGTTGATGAGCAGGCCGCATTGCCCCGCCTCTTCCGAGGCGTGGTGTTTGGGATGGCCCATCTTCCAGTAGGAGAGGTCCTTGTCTTTTCCCCACTCCTCCTCGGAGAGGCCCCAGCGCTCCAACATATGGCCCGTGCCCAAGCCCAGGACCATTCCCAGTTCACCCTCTTTTCCGGCGATCCGTGGCAACAGCTCGAAGAGGAAGGCGGGGTCTCCCTGTTCATATCTATTCCAGGAATAACTGTTGAACTCCCGGCTGCCCAGTTTCTTTTTGATCACGCCGTCATAGTAGAGTTTGATGAAGTCACGCTGCAGTTGGCCGTAATTACACCAGACCCCAAGGTCATCGGCCAGGTGCATGCCGACCATGCAGGCCTCCAGACTGGTCTCCCCCCGGGGTCCGTCCGGCAATTTCTTGAAGAAAGCGCTGCCGAAGAAGAGGCCCACACAGGTATTCTGTCCCACGGCGGGGATGCCGTATTTCGCGGCGACGGCAGGGACATTCAGCATCGTGTGACAACGAATGGGGCAACTGGTGCAACCGTTTCCCCGGACCGTATGCTTCCAGAGATTATCGCCCAGGAAAAAGGCGGCAGTGTTCGACCGGTAGGCAATCCGGTTCGTCTCCCGGGGAGCGCAGGTTCCCGTGTCCACCAGATGCGCTGCGGCGCCCCAGCGCTTTCCCCGGGAGGCATTCCAGCGCGACTTCGGGTCGTAGAACTCCGCCCAGGGCTGGGGGGAGTTGGGGACGACGTGCTGATTATTCCCCCCCAGCAGGGAGAGATGATATTTGATCAGCTTCTCCCAGTCCTCTTTTTTGCCGGCGATCCGGATGCTCCCGGTGCCCCGGATGCCGATGGCCTTGAGGTTCTTGGACCCCATCACCGATCCGATGCCGCCGGCGGAGTGGGAAACGGCGTTCATAACGACGGACATGGGCACCAGGTTTTCACCCGCCGGACCGATAGCGGCGACCACTGCATCCTGACCCATAATCTCGGAGATAGCCGCCGTTGATGCGCGAATGCCCTGTCCCCAGATCCTGCGGGCATCGTGAAGCTCTACTTTTTGATCCACAATCATAAGCCATACGGGACGATCTGCCTTCCCTTGGATGACGATGGCGTCGTAGCCGGCATATTTGAGTTTGGCGGCAAACTGTCCGCCCATGTGTCCGGATGCCACGAGCGGCAAGGGCCAGCAGGTAGGCCAAAGGGTCGTGATGGCCGTCCGGCCGTTGCAGGGGGCACCCGTTCCGGCCAGGGGTCCCACGGCAAAGATGATCCTGTTTTCGGGATCGTATGGTTTCGTCCCCGCCGGGACCTCATCCCACATTACTTTATAGCCGATCCCCGTGCCGCCCAGATAATCTTTATATTGCTCGATCGTGTCCTCCGTCCAAGTCCTGCCCGTTGACAAATCAACCCGCAGGATCTTGCCGGCCCACCCTCCATAGCCGCTCATTGCCGTTTCCTTTTCATATCGGGTTGGTTTCCTCTCCTTTTATCCCGTGGCCCTGTTCTTCATAACCCACGATCATTGCCTTCGTATGGGAAAAAACCGTCTCGCCCAGGGTGGCCATATAGAGATGAACGATGAGGTACAGGACCAGTAAATATGCGAAAATCAAATGCATAGCGCCCAGCAGCCCGAACAGGTTGACCGACAGGAGATAATCCCGCAAAGGGGGAATGTCCATGAAGAGCAGCCCCGTGAGTGCCTGCACGGGAAGGAAAATAAGCATGACGGCGTCATAGGCGATCTTTTGTAGCGGATTGTACTTGTCGGCGGCGGATGCCTGAAACGGGTTTTCTCCCCCGCCGAAGATAGAATAAAGGTAAAATCTGGCCTGAACGAATATGCCATGGATATCTCTGCTTTTGATTCCGTAGTGGCGCCGCAGATTTCCACTTGATATATTATAGATAAACCAGAAGAGGGTCGCGATTATCATCGCCAGCCCCATCCCCTTATGCCACAACAGCACCGGATCATGAGGTTTAAGGGCCGCGATGCCGTGCAGTCGCAGATACAGGCCGGTCACGATCAGCATGATAACGATAAAGGCGTTTAGCCAATGCCATATCCTCAGCGGCAGCGGGTGGAGATAAATTCGCATCATCGTTTCACGACCTTTCGCAAGACCGCATGGACCAGTACGGAGCCAATCGCCAGCGGGACGAGAATTGCGCCGGCCATATCGATCCATTTGAACCCGATCCCACCCGTTGCGACGGGTCGCCCGCCTCCAAACGCCCCCCGGATCATCGCGCCGATCTCTCTGACGTTCTGCTCCTGGCCGGGCAAGTGGCATTCCTGGCAGCTCAGCGAGCGTTGCGGGGGAAGCATGGCCGTGTTCAGATTGCGCGGGGTCGTCCTGCCGGTCAAATCATACCAGGATACATAACTCAAAGACCCGGCCGGGCATGCCTCCACGCATTTCGGTTTCCCCTCGCAGAGATGACACTTGGTTGCCTTCCGGCTGTCCGGATCATAGGAGATCATCTCCCAGGGACAGGCCTGCAGGCATATCTTGCAACCCGTGCACTTTTCCGGATCGACAATGCGGGCATTGTTGACGGTTGATAATATTATCGCATTTTCGGGGCAGATGTTGGCACAGGGTACGGGATGGGGGCATTGTTTGCAGAGGTCCTGGACGATGAGGCCGTCCCCCAGGTTGCCGTGCCCGGCGCGCCAGGTCGTGATGCCCTGAGGACCATGATTCAGATTGCGGTCAATCTTGATACGTGCAAGCGTTGGCGACGCTTTGCCGTCATTGAATTCCGTACAGGCCAATTCGCAGCGGCCACAGCCGACGCATAACACCGGATCGGCGATGACCATCCCCTGGGCCTTCTCCATAATAATCAGGGGACGGTCCGTTCCCTGGGCAAACGCTGTTCCCAGGGCGGACAATCCGACGATCGAAGCCCCGCCCCAGATCAGGGTCTGGCGGCGTGTACACGGGGGGTTTAACCTGTGGTTTCCAGTTTCCTGCTTCCCGTTCTCCTTCGGGACACGGTCTGTTCTCATGGCACCTTCTGGACCTTATTCACACACTTGAGGTTTGCGTTTACGATCGCTGGGCCGGTTGCGGCATACCTACGACCAGGTGGAGGATGAAAAATTGCACAGGAAGAGCTGAGTACCGGCCGCACACTGGTAATTAATAACACAAAAGACGCTTCTGCAAAACAATTAACATGCGTGCCCATTGCCCCGGCCATGAGTCCTTGACGATTGGCCCTTTCCGGCAAGATGGAAATATTGCATGCACCTTCAAATACAAGTCCTCACATAGGTAAATTTGGCCAGCCAATGAATCCCATTCGAAAGCGCGCATACATCTGAAAGCCAATTTCTCCCTTCTGGAGCAGATCCGCTCCTTCCTGAAATGTTGTTTTCTGATCGCTGCTATTCTTGCAGCATTTCGAACAACAATCTATGATGATATTTCATTGACACAGATGAATCCTCCTTATACTTTCCTCGTGCAATAAAAATCTAAACTACAGGAGACGTAACAGGATGAGCATTTTTGGAAAACCAAAAGGAGAAAAATATCATACAAGAACCATAGAGATGAGTACTTACAAATATGACGATCTCAGATTTGCTGTTGAGGGAATTCTTACGGACCATCGCTTCAAAGAATATCAGTTAGGTTCAGGTGAAAAAAGATTACCCGGCATCTTACATCAGATGATCATCCATTTGCTCATTAACAAAACAACCATTGAGATCGAGGACATGCATGTGGAAATGCCCGCCGTCCCGACCGAGGCTTGCCTGGAGACTATCAATTGCCTCCATCCTGTTAAGGGATTAAACATTACCGGTGGTTTTATATCAAAAGTGAAGGACATCGCCGGTGGTAACAAAGGATGTAGCCATTTAGTAGCCCTCTTGACATCCATGGGACCTGCGATCATACAAGGATATGGTGCTTATTATGACCATAAAGTCCCCGGATTTCTTCTGGACAATTACGCCATGCTTATAAACACGTGTTGGACCTGGCGTGCTGAAGGTCCACTGGTAAAGAAATTCAAAGAAAATAAGCTTAGCAGAATGTGAATCGGCGTCGAAAGTTGACCCATTTCGGCGCCTCTCTATATTCCCTGCAATCTGTTGGGAGGAGGAGTATCGAAAGGAGATATTGAACGTGGTAACAATTCGCAAGGTTCGATGGATTCATTTCAACGAATGGCCACAGGTGTTCGGGAATAGTAAAATGACCACGGCACTTCTGGATAGGGTCACACATCACT
>JBAYKV010000123.1:0-9626 GCA_041664405.1 Syntrophales bacterium | reverse complement strand
TATGTTGCTGGGAATGATCATTGCGACGTCAACAGCTTTCTGCAAATCATCGAAATAATAAGAAGTGATTCCTTGGGGGCGGGATTCAACCGCCCCCTTTCCCTGATATAGGCAATCTAAATGTGGTGGCGGCAAAATATCCCTTCACAGTGTGGCTCGCAGAGAATTGAGTGTTGGCCATCCCAAGAAAATGTAATAGTGGAAAGGCATATTTTAGTTAGCACTTAAGTTTCGATCTGACAGGGAAGGTCCATAGGGAAAAGCGAAAATGATCAAGATCGCCAACCGGACTCGGGAAATCGGACTGTCCGGGATGAAAAGGGGGGTTTGCGGAAACAACGATTCCGACCCTAAAGGACTTATCTTCACAATCCCCGCAGATATTCCGGACGTAATCGTCGATTATCACCGGAGTGGATGACATGCCGAATCATCTGGACGGTCTTTTCCTTTTCTTCCGGTAGCCTGACCCGAATGGGCAGGTGATTCGAAGCGTGATTGGATGTAAAAAGACAGTTCGTAAAATCAGAATGTTCAATCATGATTTTTAGTTCCTTCAGATAACCGAAAGTATCCGGAAGCACAAACCGTCCGCTAACATAGTCTTCGTAAAGTGGCGTCCCGGGAGCGACAATAACGGTTAACGCGCCGACACAATCGGGATCAATGTCTGTCAGAATCTTGGCCGTATCTTCGGCGTGTTCGATGCTTTTTTCGATCCCGCCGATGCCGAGAAGCACTGTGACAGAGAGAGTAATCCCGGCATCCTTGATCCTCCTGCCCGCTTCCACCAACTGGGCATTGGTCGCGCCCTTGTTGATTTTCTTGAGCAGGTCCTCATTCCCCGTTTCCACACCCAGATAGACAATCTGCAAACCAAGCTCGCGCAATTGCAGCAGTTCCTCAGGGGTTTTACGTAGGATGCTTTTTGCGTTGCCGTAAGTCCCTATCTTTTTTACTCCTTTGAGGTGTTGCCGGATGGATGATGTGATTTCCAACAACCGTTTCTGCGGGATAATAAGCGCATCTCCATCCACGAGAAATACTTTCTCTATGGAAGGGTAGCGGCTTGCTTCCATGATGTCTTCCTCAATCTCCGCAAAGGATTTGATACGAAATTTTTTCGCTTTATAGGCTCTGCAAAAGTTGCATTTATTGTGCGAGCATCCCACTGTCACCTGTAAAAGTAGGCTATGAGCCTCGCTGGGTGGCCTGATGACCATTCCTTCATATTTCATTTTTATACTTACACCATGAAGATCCGCTGCCATGGATCTTCGTTCCTTTCTGTTTCATGGATTGTCTTAGTAAGATAATCTATTACATCTCGACTCAAAAGGCAAGGGTGCCGATTCCATATTCTCTCTTTTCTAGATTTGGTGCTAACTCAAGTCCTATTATTTCAACATATTTTCAGTTGGAAGAGTGACTGTTCTAAATGGGAGCTGCCTCTTGGGGCTTCGGTCTCATCCATAGCCAGATTGAGATTACTATGGATGTCGATAACCGCCAAGCCTTCACCATCCATGGTTAGAGGGGGTGGGGGATTTACGCCGGAATCGCTATAGTCTGTGCTAGAGGAAACTGGTTTTCGGCAGACCGGCCTGGTAAACGGCGCTGGACAGTGCCACGCCGGGTAGTAGTTCATGGAGGTAGCGGGTTACGTCGAGGATCGCCTCCAAGACGATCCCGGTCTGGATACCCATGCTATTGAACATGAAAACGATGTCCTCCGTAGCGACGTTACCCGACGCCCCCGGGGCGAACGGGCATCCCCCCAGCCCGCCCAAGGCGGCGTCGAAGCGCCTGATTCCGACCTCGTAAGCCCTCAGGGCATTGGCCATTCCCAGTCCCCGTGTGTTATGGAAATGGACGGCGAAAGACACGTCCGGGAAATTTTTTTGGCAGGCATAGATGATATCTTCCACCTGGCGCGGATTGCCGAAACCAACGGTATCGCAGAGGGTGATCTCCCGAACTCCCAGCAGGACTACCTTTTCGATGTAATGGAGGATTTTATCCACCGCCGGGAACCCCTCGAAAGGACAGCCAAAAACGGTTGCCAGGGCGACGCAGCATTCGGCCAAGCCATCTGAGGTCAGTTCCTTCTGAATTAATTCGAGTCCCTGTAGGGATTGTTCCGGTGTCTGGCGGACATTGTTCATATTGTGGGAGGCGCTTACGGAGAAAAAATAGATAAGTTTGGTGATGCCGCTGGCAACAGCGTCCCGGGCACCCTGCAGATTGGGAACAAGGGCGGAGAAAACAACGTCTGGTAGTGTTACGATATCCGCCGTAACCGTTTTCATGTCTCTAAACTGCGGGATCGCCCGCGGACTGACAAATGCCCCGGCTTGGATTTCCCTGAGACCACAGGCGGCAAGCATTCTGATCAGGGAAATCTTATGCGTTGTTTCTATGAATGCAGAGAGGTTCTGAAGCCCATCCCGGGGGCCGACCTCAACGATGACCACCTTATCTTGATTCATACTCGCATAAACGGTACTTGACATAATCCGATTGTTTGGATTCTTCGTATCTGTTGATATTCGTTGATAAGAATTTGCATTGTGGATGTGTATGTATAGGGTAGTCACACTTGAATGTCAATGGAAAACTGGATCTATGAAAGACTGGATCAGCTTCTTTTTTTTATTCATTTAGTTGATTAATTCAAGATGATCTTGTATCCATAAGCACCTTGGCAATGATAATTCGCAGTCAGAGAATTTTTCGGTTTCGTGCCAAGATCTACAAGACTGGCCTGGATTATCGTTTTCTTTTGATACCAGCGAAATCTCATGAGCGATCTGGTAAAAGCTGAACTCCTGCTGAGGCTGGTGCAAACAAATAGAGATTTGAATCCCTCCGGGTCACATTCCCCGAAGCCTGCTTCGTTCCTTGCCGTTTTGGATACCCCGCTGCTTGCTGTGGGGTAGTTCATTTTTTGCGCTCCTCCCGTTTTTTTCAAAAAAGAGAAAGCAAATGCAAACCAAAATGTAAAATGACGAAATTCCAGGTCTCAGATTGAATATCTTCAGACCGAACAGCTTGTGAATGCCTATTCATATATTGATGTACATTAATTTTTATGGCATTCTCCGGCGAATCTTGATAGTGGTGTTGGTAAGAGTGATTATTTCTGAAGGAGGTGTTCTATGGTTACCGAAAACATGTTGAAAGGATTCAACTTTTTCAAGGATTTTACGAATGAACAATTAGAGAGGCTGTCCTCTATCGCCGCCGAGGAGACTTACGCAGCAGGAAGCCAGATGTATAAAAAGGGCGATCCGGCGCGAAGCCTTTACATCCTTCTGGAGGGGAAAGTGGTCATGTCCCTCGAGTCCTACCTGGGACCCCATCGGCCCCCAATGCAGGTGACGGTGGATACCATTGCCCAGGGAGAAACCATGGGTTGGTCGGCCGTCGTTGAGCCTTACATCTTTACACTGGGTGCTTTATGCATCGACAACACCAGGCTGTTTGCCATCGATGCGGCAAAACTGCGTGCGCTTATGGACGAAGACTGTGACCTGGGCTACAAGGTGATGAAGGCCATTGCCAAGACCATTGCCTCCCGCCTCAGCCACACGCGCATTATCCTGGTTGGAGAAAGAGGCCTGTCACACTTGACGGAATACTAAAAGGCAGGAATTCGCGGAAAAACCGGACATCAAGAAAACATCGCATGCCAAGGATGTTTTTTTCTTGGATGCCGATCGGGAACTCAGCGCATACAACTTCTACAAAAAGCTCGCCGATATCCATCCCGAAGGGGAGGTCAGTGCGTTTCTTACGCGTATGGCGCAGGAGGAACTCAAGCACAAGGGGAAAATCGAATATCTATAAGATAATACGGCGTTTCCCCAAAAGAAGGTGGATTAATAAAATATTTTACTTTCCTGTTCGTATATTTTCGTTTTTTCTTCGTTCCGCAGGACTCTAATACCGCCTTCCGCAAGAGCCGCCATTTCGTCCTCGCCGGGATAGGTGAATACAGGAGCAAGGAATCGGACCTGCTCTTCGATCAGCCCCGTCAGCCTTTCGGAATGGGCCAGTCCCCCCGTGAGAATGATACCTTCCATCTCTCCTTTCAGGACTACGCACATGGCCCCGATGTCCTTGGCGATCTGATAGGCCATGGCTTCGAAAACAATCATTGCCTTTTCGTCTCCATCCTTGATCATTTCTTCAACCTGCTGAGCATCCGAGGTGCCTAAATAGGCCGCCAGGCCGCCCTGTCCCACCAGACGGGCCTGGATTTGTTTTTTATCGAGTTTCCCGGAAAAGGCGAGGTCGAGGAGATCCATGGTGGGCAACGCGCCGGCCCGTTCCGGGGTGAGAGGTCCCTCTGCAAGGCCGTGAGTGCAATCGATGACCCGTCCATGCCGATGGGCGCCGATGGTTATGCCGCCCCCCAAGTGGGCCACGACGACGTTTATTTCCTCATATATTTTCTCCTTGGCGAGGGCAAAACGTCTCGCCGCGATCTTCTGATTCAGGGCATGAAAAGCGCTTTTGCGCTCTACCTCCGGAAGTCCCGAGATCCTGGCCAGTGGTTCGAATTCATCGGTGCTGGGCGGATCGATTACGATTGCTGGCATGCCGAATTGCTTTGAAAAGCTTAAGGCCATGGCCGGTCCCAGCGCCGATGGGTGTTTCCCGTACTTTCCCGCCAACAGATCGGTGCACATGATTTCGTCTATTTGATAAGCTCCGGCGGGGGCCGGCTTCCCCAAGCCGCCCCGACTGACGACCATGTCTATCTCGGCGAGGCTGATCGTGTTTTTCCTCAAGAATTTCATCACGTCCATTTCCCGCAAGGGAAGCTGCTCACTCAGAGAAGGATAGGCTGCCAGATCTTCACTGCGGTAACGGATATTTTCAAGGATCTCAGGTTCCCGGTCCCGGAAGCAGGCCACCTTAGTAGATGTGGAGCCAACATTGATGACGAGAAGGCGATGCTTACCCATTGGTGCCTCCTTTAATGCAAGCGAGGCAGGCTATGGCAATTTCCACAAGCCGGTTTTCATCGGAGACGAAGGGGAGATTCAGAATCACCGGCTTTGAAGTCCCCATAACCATGCCCGCCGTCTGCATCTTGCCAAAGAAAACAAGGGCTTCGGCCAGAAGATGACCCGTGTCGATTTCGGGGACGAGGTAAATATCTACACTGCCCGTAACGATGCTTTTAAGCCCTTTTCGGCCGGCCGCCACCTGGCTCAGGGCACAATCCATATCGAGCGGCCCTTCCACAATGGCCTTGCCGAATTGCCGGCGTTCTCCCATCTTGGAAAGGATTGCTGCATCCAGGGTCGACGGGATGCCTGTATTTACCTGCTCGATTGCGGCAAGAACCGCAACTTTCGGCGTCTCGATACCCAGGATGCGGCCGAGCTGCAATGCATTTTCGAGGATCTTTTGTTTATTAACAATAATCGGATTGTTATTTATAAACGTATCCGTCACGAGAATCAGTTTTTCCCGCTTCAAAAGCTGAAAGACGGATATAAAGCTTATGATCCGGCCCTTGGGCAGCAATTCCTGCTCCTTGTCAAGGATGGTGTTTAAGAGGTCGTGATGCTTGATGCCTCCCTGCATAAGGATGTCTCCCCTGCCACCTTCACGGACCATGGCAATTGCCCGTCCCAGAACGCTTCCTGGATCATTTTCTTCCACGATTTCGTATTTTCCCGCTGCCAACGGGGATCCATTGACCAAGACTTCCAGCGAACTGCCGGCGCCGACGAGGACCGGAATGATCAACCCGGCTTCGGCCGCTTCGGCCAGGATGGGAAGATCCGTTGCTACAGGGCAGGGGACAACAATTTTCTTAACCCCGTTCTGTTTTGCTATTGCCAATATCTCCTTAAACGAGTTCAACATCTCACTGCACCTCCTTTTCCATGCGATTGGCAAGGGCGACACTCATGGCGATTTGCTGTACGATGTTATCGCTGAAGTCGGACCGGGCGGGGATGCAGACCGGTCCCCGGGAAGTGGCAACCAGAGAGCTCCGTTTGACGTTGAGAAATAAATCGAGCTTGCAGAGGATGTTGCCCGTGTCGAGACAGGGAACGAGGAGGATGTGGGGCATTCCCTCGCCGTTGATGTTGCCGTAATCTACCCGGCGGTCCCGGCTGCCCAGGAAGATGTCGGTAAAGGAAGTTGCCGCGACGATCTCGCAGGGGCCGAAATCTCCTGCGTCGGCTGCTTTTTGCAGTGCTTTGTAATCCTCGTATGACGCCAGTTCCCCACCTACTTCTCGCTGGCCGGACAGGACGGCGATCTTTGGCCGGGGGTATCCCAGGAGATGGTAAACAAAGACGGCGTTTTTGATGATTTCCCTCTTGGCCTTGAGATCCGGCTTGATGTTGACACCCGTGTCGGTAAACGCTATGAGGTGATCAATCCCGGGCGCCTCCCAGAGCGACATGACGCTCACCGTCATACCCGAATCTGCCTTCGCCTCCTCACGGATGATGGAACGATAAATATAGGAGGTCGTGATCTGGCCCTTGCCGGCAATGGGCGTCTCTCCGGAAAAGAGCATCCTGATCCCGAGATCGGAAATGCCCTGATGTTCGTCGCCGGAGATTTTTCGGAACGGACTGAGATTGAAAGCAACCTTTTCCGCTGCTTGCTCAATCTTTTTGATGTTGCCGATGAGGATGGGTTCGATATAACCCAGTTCCCAGCTTTTCTTAACCGCCAGCATAAACTCTTCATCTTCGGGAGCGAGAATGGCCATTTTTTTCGGCCCTTTGCTGAGCGCCAGTTTTGAAACATCGGCCAGTGATCTGATCATTGCAGTTTTCCTTTCTGGTACATCATTTCAAGTATATATTGACTTGACCGAAAGTGTATTATAGGTTTTTTGTAATGTAAAATATATTGTTCATCTTAATATGATATTATTTGAGAATCGATGGAATTAAGACATCTGAAGTATTTTATTGCAGTCGCCGAAGAACTGCATTTCGGCCGGGCGGCAAAGAGACTGAATATTTCCCAGCCGCCCCTCAGTCAGCAGATCATGCAACTGGAAAAAGAAATCGGCGTCCGACTGTTCAACCGGACGAAACGGCGAGTGGAAATTACCCTGGCGGGATTGGTGTTCCTCGAGGAAGCCCGCAGAATCATGGCTCTCTCGGAAGACGCGGTGCGCAGAGCAATCCGCGCCGACAAAGGGGAGATCGGGCGGTTGGCCGTGGGCTACATCGGGTCGGCCAATTACAGCCTGTTGCCCCAAGTCATTCGCGAGTTCCGGAAGCGATTTCATGATGTCGATCTTTCCCTGGCGGAATTGAACACAAGCAATCAGATCGAGGCCCTCTGCGACGGCAGGATTCATGTGGGCTTCCTGCGCCCGCCCCATGGAATTGAAGATAAGGGGGTATCGGTAGAACCAGTCTTTCGGGAACCTCTCATGGCGGCCATGCCCAGGAATCACCCCTTGCAGGGAGAAACCTCACTACCGCTCCGCCTGCTGGCGAAAGAATCCTTCATTATGATTCCGAGACAGCGTGGTCCTGGTTTCTTCGATTACATCATTACCCTCTGTCAGGAGGAAGGTTTCAGTCCCTACATCGTCCTGGAAGCATCTCAATTCCACACGATAATCGGTCTAGTGGCTGCGGAAATCGGCATCGCGGTAGTACCTGCCTCCATGCAGTGCTCTCGTATCGAGGGGGTTGTCTTCAGAACAATTGCGGGAGGAGCGGAGACAGTCCTCAATATGGCTTGGGTTACCAACAATCAATCCCTGGTTCTCCATAATTTTCTCGACGTGGCAAGAAAGGTAGTAAGCTCGCTAACCTACCATAAATAAGTTAAGTTACGTGTCTAAACAAAATTACCAATAGACCTTGCTGGCCATAAGGATCTTTTTACCGGTTTCCGGGGCTGCCATCAAAACGATATTGCATCATGAACTCCAAAAATAATCACGACCGCCCTGATCTGTCGAGGTGCTGTTCTTCCTTGTTGCCATGCCGGGGGACAGGGACAATGGCTTTCGTAATCCTGCTAATGGCGACAAGGTTTCCATCTTTATCAAAAACCCGTGAATCAGCATAACAGTTTCTTTTTCCCCTCTTCAATACCGTGCACCTCACCGTCAGATTCCCCTCCAGAACAGCCGCCATCACCGAGACATTGATGTCGGATGTCACAGAAAAATAATCATCCGGCAGGAGTGTGGCAGTTGCAATGAAAGCCGCCAGATCGCAGGCCGTATAATAAATGCCACCGTGGACGGCTCCGTAGGCGTTACGGGTCGACTCCGATAAGGGAAAGGTAAGTTCCGATCGCCCATATTCCCAGGATCTAATTCTTAGTCCGATAAAGCGGTGGTATGGAAGGTCGTGCATTTTATCCACCAGTTTTTTCATCGATGTCTCATTCATGAATTCCGCTCCCTTCGGATAAACTTCCTTCTGCATAATTACCCTTACTTTGTAGTCCGGGAGCGCGCCGGCATATGAAAAATTATCAACGCGCCTTCATGATATTTTACAGACCGGATTTGCACCGCAACCGGTACAGAATTTACCGCTTTCCAGATTGCTGTAACCACAGGCCGTACATGTCACTCGCGCCGCAATTAGCTGTTTGCCAGACTTTGTTGGATAAGACATTGCTTTCGAGGGGTCGAAGCATAGGGGGGCTTTTTTTGCTTGTCAAGGAATATTTTGGACAGGAATATTTTGCATCGAAAACCAGGGGCTGGCGATGCGGTTGGGAAAGGGAGATGGAGCAGCGGCCGCTTTTTTAGAAATCAACACACCTTTTAGTCGAATCACCAGTCAAGAAGGCATTTTTGAGGGCAATTCAGACAAACCTCTCCGGCGCACCTCTTTTTCACAATTCGACACTCAGGACCTGTTTTGACAATATCTGTCAAGTCAAGTATAGGTCAGTATAGGAAATAATGAGTTGTGGTCATCTTTACACTTGTTGTCAAGAAAACTCCGTCAAAGGACACCTAATTGTCTCAGAGGGAAAATATTATGGCTTAGAACTTGCCACCCTCACCTAAATTCCAAGCTGGATATTGTTACTTTGTAGCATTATAACCTGAAGCTACGCACCGGGTTATTAATGGAAGAAACACATGGTGTCATTGAGAGGAGACGCTCAGGAGCCGTAGTAATATAAACTCACGAAATTGCATGGCTTATTATTTCTGTTTCTTAGGAGTAGAACAACGGTAAATTTAACGATAGTATAGGACTTGACCTTTCCCCCGGAAACTGATCCATTTTCAAATGGAGTCCTTCCTGATAAAGGAAAACCATATAAGGGAGGACAGCGTAATGAAAGGGAAGAGATTTTCATTGGAGCAGATTATCAGGATCATCAAGGAATCGGAGTTGGGAGTCAAGAACATCGATATTTGTCGTAAATACGGAATATCCGAGCAGACGTTTTATAACTGGAAGAACAAGTACGGCGGCATGGAAATCAGCGACGCCATGAAGCTCAAGGTCCTTGAGGATGAAAATCGGAAACTGAAGGGGCTTGTTGCGGACCTGAGCTTGGACAATAAGATTCTCAAGGATATTCTGGAAAAAAACTTTTAACGCCCGAAGCAAAGAAAGCCGCAGTATGGCATGTTATTTCTA
>JBAYKV010000122.1:0-9645 GCA_041664405.1 Syntrophales bacterium | reverse complement strand
TGGGCATTGATGTAGTCGATATCCTCCGGCCCGAGGCCGCTGTCTTTCAGGGCCGCCTCCATGGAGCGAATGGCGCCGGAGGCCTGTTCGTCGGGAGAGGTCATGTGATGGGCGTCGCAGGTGACGCCGTAACCCAGGATCTCCCCGTAAATCCTGGCGCCCCGGGCGAGGGCCGCCTCCAGTGGCTCCAGGACCATGACGGCCGCCGCCTCGCCCAGGGAAAGGCCGCCGCGGTTGCGGTCAAAAGGCCGGCAGACATCCGGATCGAGGGATTTCAGGGCATTAAAGGAGGAGTAGGTGATCCGGCACATGGGTTCCGTACCGCCGGCGAGCATGATTGACGCCTGGCCGTTGCGGATGAGGTCCCGGCCGTAGCCCAGGACGGTCGCCCCGGATGAACAGGCGGTCATCAAGGTGATTTTGGGGCCGAGGAGACCTAAATAAGTGGCGATGCGATCGGTGGAAGAGGCGCAATAGACGGAGGAAAGGCGGGAGAAATGTGCCTTTCCGTTTCCCTTTTGCAGCAAGTCGCTATAGAAACTCTCCCCCTCCAGCAGGCCGCCCGAGCCGCCGCCGATGGCCACGCCCATGTCTTCCTTCATCGCTTCCGGAAGAGGGTAAAGACCGGCATCGCGGAGGGCCTCCAGGGTGGCGGCAAAGGCGAGGAGATCGGCCCGGGACATTCTTTTCAGCGGAAATTCCTCGGGTATGAAGGAGCGGGGAAGAAAATTCCGGATCTGACCGCCCTTTCGGCAGCGGTACCCCGTCGTATCGAAGAGGTCGATCTCCCCGATGCCGCAGCTCCCTTCCCCAAGGGCGCGGACGAATTCCGGAATGTTATTCGCGATCGCGTTTATGGTGCCCATACCGGTAACGACAATACGTTTTTTCTTGTGCACGGCCGACCATTCCTCTGAAGTCGCGGGATTTTTATGACTGAACTTAAATGGGGTCAGGCAAAAAGTCAAACGATTATCGTTTTTTGAAAAGCCATTGCCCAAGGGACGATATTCGTGTAATGAAAAACGCGTGAAAATATTGTTCTATAAACACAAATATTTCCTGAGACGATTCCTTGCGGCCCTAGTGATTCTCGCCGTGGCGGGGCTTTTTGCCGTTGGACTCCAGCGCCTGCAATTCGATTCCAACATCCTGGCGTCCCTTCCCCAGGACGACCCCGTTTTGGCCGACTCCCACTACCTCTTTACCCACCATCCGATCTATGACCGGGTGGCGGTCGATGTCGCCGGCGGGGGAGGGAAAACGAATGTCCTGGAAGCAGGAGCCGACCTCGTGGAAACGAGGCTGCGGGAAAGCGGTCTCTTCAAGGACGTGGGCTTTCGGCAGATCAGCCGTCTGGTCCCGGAACTGATGGGCCATGTCGTCGATCATCTCCCGATCCTTTTTGGTGCGGGGGAACTGGAGCGGGAGATCCTTCCCCGCCTTGCCCCCGCGAGCATTCATCGCACCCTGGACGGGCAGATCTCATCCCTTCGGGACCTGGGAGGGATCGGCCAGACCGGTTTTCTCACCGTCGATCCCCTGGCTTTGCGCAACCTGGTCCTTGCCCGGCTGTCTTCCCTGGCGCCGGCCAAAAACGCCCGCTTTCAGAACGGGAAACTCCTGTCGGCAGATGGAAAACACATCCTGATCGTGGCGGAGCCCATAACCTCCGGCATGGATACGCGGCAGGCGGCGCGCATCGCGGCGCTCCTGGAAGGCATCTCCCGGGAGTTGGACGGTAAATACGGCGGTAAGGGCGGCTTTACCCTGACGCCGGTCGGGGCCTACCGGGCCGCCCTCGATAACGAGGCGAGTGCCAAGGCCACGGTCAAAAAGGCGGTGCTGTTTTCGACCGTGGCCATTGCGCTGCTTCTTTTCGCCGGTTTCCCCCGGCCCCTGATCGGTCTTCTCTCCCTCCTTCCGGCCTTTGCCGGAACCATGATGGCGTATTTTGTCTACTCCCTTTTCCACGGGACCATCTCCTTTATGGCCGTTGGTTTCGGCAGTGCGATTATTTCCTTTACCGTCGATTACGGCATCACCTATCTTTTGTTTCTGGACCGGCCTTACGAAACGCGCGGCCTGGAGGCGACCAAAGAAGTCTGGTCCCTAGGGCTCCTCGCCATGCTGACTACGGCGGCGAGCTTCGCCTTTCTTTCCTTGAGCGGATTTCCCGTGCTGGCGGAGATCGGCCAGTTCACGGCCCTGGGAGTCGTCTTCACCTATATCTTCGTCCATCTCGTCTTCCCCCTGATCTTTCCCGTTCTGCCCCCGGCAAAGCGGCCACCCTATCTGCCGCTGATGCGCTTTGTCCAACGCATCTCCTCCGCCGACAGCATGGGGAAGACCTATGTTGTCCTGGCCTTCATGTTTATCATGCTGTTTTTTGCCAAACCGGAGTTTAACGTCGATCTAGGTTCGATGAATGCCATGAGTCCCCAGACGCTCCGCGCCGATAAACTCGTCCGGGAGGTCTGGGGGGATGTGATGAGCAAGGTCCATCTGCTGGTGGAGGGACGGGATCGGCGGGACATGCAGCGCAAATGCGACCTTCTGGCCGGCCTGTTGAACGAAGAAGCGGCCGCGGGGAGGGTTTCCGGGTTTTTCGTTTCATCCCTGATTTTTCCCGGGGAGGAAGAGGCCCGAAAAAATGGTGCGGCCTGGCAAAACTTCTGGAGTCCCGAACGGATTGCCGGACTTCGCCGGGTCATGGGGGACGCCTCGCGGCAGGTGGGGTTTGCCCCGGGGGCCTTTGCCCCTTTTTTTGCCTTACTGCAAAGCAGGGGAGATGATCGGCGTCTTTTGACGGCCACGGATCTTCCGGAGCGCTATGCCCCCCTTTTGGGCATCAAGGCAGGGCAAAACGGCGGAACCTGGACCCAGGTCGTCTCCGTGACCCCCGGACCGTCCTATAACGGGGAGGATTTTTACCGGCGTTTGACCGCCACCGGCCTGGTGCGGGTATTCGATCCCGATCTCTTTACGAAACATCTCGGGGCCCTCCTTATGTCCGCCTTCGTCAAGATGGTCGCGATTGTGGCCCTCGTCACCTTATTGACCGCCTTTTTCTACTTCCTGGACTGGCGGCTGACCCTCCTCGGCCTGGCGCCGACGCTGTTTGCCATGATCTGCACCCTCGGCACCCTGAATCTTTTGGGGGAGCCCCTCGGCATCCCGACGCTCATAGTGTCCGTGGTGGTCATCGGCATGGGGACGGACTACGCCCTCTATCTCGTCCGTTCCTATCAGCGCTACCTCGATGAAGACGACCCTTCCCTGGGGCTCGTCCGCCTGTCCGTTTTTCTCTCCTTTGCCACGACCCTTATGGGCTTCTGCATCCTGGCCATCTCGGATAACGCCATGCTGAAAAGCGTGGGCCTGAGTCTGGCCCTGGGGATCGGCTACTCTTTCCTGGGCGCCGTAACGATTGTCCCGCCCCTGGTGAAGAGGATATTTGTCCCCGCCGCCCCGACGGAAGAGACCCTCTTGCCGGGATCGAAGCGGCATCTGGAGCGCGCCGTCGGACGGTATCGGCACCTGGAGTCATATCCGCGCCTCTTCGCCCGTTTCAAGATCATTCTGGACCCGATGTTCCCGCGTCTGGCCGACTTTGTCAAAGATCCCGGGGTCATCATCGATATCGGGACCGGCTACGGCGTTCCCGCCGTCTGGCTGCTGGAACTTTACCCCCGGGCCCGGATCTATGGCCTCGAACCGGATCGCGAACGGGTGCGGTTTGCGTCTCGGGCCATCGGGACGCGGGGCGTCGTTACCGTCGGGGGCGCCCCCGATCTTCCCGATCTTCCCGTAAAGGCCGACACTGCCCTTATTCTTGATATGATTCACTTATTGACCGATGATGAACTCCGCCTGACCCTGGGGCGTCTTCATGAGCGGCTCCGTCCCGACGGCGCCTTGATCATCCGGGCGACGGTCCCTTCGACCGTGCCCTTTCCCTGGAAGCGCTGGATCGAGAGGCAGCGGATCAGGCTGCACAAGGGCCGGATGTACTTTCGCAGGGAGGAGGATTTACTTTCCATCCTCGTGGAAAGCGGTTTCCCCGTGATCCGTACGGAGGCAGGCGCACCGGGCCAGGAGGAGGAGTGGTTTATCGCCCGACTGGAAGAGGCTCCGGGCGGGGAAGCCCTTCCACCGCTGCCGTCGGCAGGGGAGGGCTCATGAAGGCAGCCTTCTACCGTTTCCTTGTCGCTTTATCGCAACGAATCGGCCTCTGGGTCTTCCGGACCGGGGCCTGGGGAATCGCCTCGGGCTATTTTCTCTTTTTCCCGGGCCGGGTGGCCGTGGGGGTCCGCTTTTACAGGGCCCTCTATCCCGAACGCGGGGGGATGTATCGCCTTTGGTGCACCTGGAAACAGTTCCACAGCTTTACCCACGTCTTCCTGGACCGTTTCCTCCTCTCCGGAGGGCAGGGAATCGCATATACCCATGATGGATGGGAATACCTGGAAGAGGCGGTAGCCAGCAGGACCGGCGGCATCATTCTCATGTCGCACGTGGGTAACTGGGAGGTAGCCTCCCGCATCCTCCAGGAGCGGGAACGGGAGAATCCCCGGATAAAACTGCTCCTGTATCTGGGGAAAAAACACAAGGAGCAGATTGAACGGGCCCAGAAGGAGAGCCTTGTCCGGAGCGGCGTGCGGATCATCGCCGTAGAGCAGGATGGGGGCTCGCCCATGGACCTTGTCGAGGGAATAAACTTTCTGAAGGCGGGCGGACTGGCTTCCCTGACGGGCGATCGCCGGTGGCGCGATGATCAGCGGTCCGTGGCGGTTAGATTTTTGGGGCATGAGGCCTTCCTCCCGGAGACGCCTTTCATCTTTGCCCTGTTGTCCGGCGCCCCCCTCTTCATTTTCTTTGTCTGCCGGACGGGGAGCCAGACCTACCATTTCCAGGTCCTGCCGCCGGTTGTGGTCCGGGCGAAAGACCGGCAAAGCCGGGGTGGTGCCATTCGGAGAGCGGCGCAGTTCTACGCCGATCGTCTGGAGGAAACCGTGCGGGAGCATCCCTTTGAATGGTTCCATTTTGAACCGTTTATCGGGAGCGAAAGATATCAAAGCCAACACGCCGGAAATGATCCTCAGAGGGACGATTTGCCAACAGCATAGGCGACCATCAGTTGGATGTTCCTTCATTTGTTTTAACACTTTCATTTTTATATTGTGAAGTAATGGATATTTTGATAGGTATTGGAGGTACAATAAATACACAGACATACCCCCCCCCACACACACAGGGAAAGGGTGAATGTAGTGGTATTTTATTCATATAAGCATTAAGTAAGATTATTAAAGCTGCCGGGAGGTTACGATGGCTAAGTCAAAAATGGTTAAGACAAAACATGATGTTGTTGTTCTTGAAAAATGCCCGACGGGCATCAAAGGGCTCGATGAGATCACGAAGGGAGGGCTTCCGAGGGGCAGGCCAACCCTGATATGCGGTGGTCCGGGTTGCGGCAAAACGCTTTTCGCAATGGAGTTTCTTGTGCGGGGCGCCAGGGATTATGGAGAACCCGGGGTTTTTATGACCTTTGAGGAGACGCCGGAGGATCTTGCGAAGAACTTCGTCTCCCTTGGTTTTGATCTCCCCGACATGGTGTCGCGGGGTCTTATTGCCACAGACCACGTCAAAATCGAGCGCAATGAGGTTGAGGAGACGGGTGAGTACGACCTGGAAGGATTGTTCATCCGCTTGGGGAATGCCATTGATGCCATCGGCGCGAAGCGGGTTGTCTTGGATACAATAGAAGTCCTTTTCTCCGGGCTGTCTAACGCCGCTATCGTTCGGGCAGAGATTCGCCGGCTTTTTAACTGGTTGAAAGACCGTGGCATGACGGCTGTCATTACAGGGGAAAGCGGCGACAAGCTCCTGACACGTTACGGGCTTGAAGAATATGTCGCCGATTGCGTGATCTTCCTCGACTTCCGTATCGTGGAGCAAATTTCCACCCGCCGCCTGCGGATTATCAAGTACCGCGGCTCCGCTCACGGCGCCGACGAGTATCCCTTCCTGTTAGACGAGAGCGGCCTCTCTATCCTGCCCATCACTTCCCTGGGGCTCGACTACCCCGTTTCCGATGAGCGCATCGCCACGGGCGTCCCCAAGTTGGATACCATGCTTGCCGGGAAGGGGTTCTTCCGGGGCAGCACCGTCCTCGTCTCCGGTACGGCGGGTACAGGCAAGACAAGTTTGGCGTCTACCTTTGCCGACGCCGCCTGCAGGCGTGGTGAGCGCTGCTTGTATTTCGCCTTCGAGGAATCGCCCCGACAGATCATCCGGAACATGGGTTCCATCGGCATGGATCTCGACCAGTGGGTGAAGAAGGGGCTGCTCAGGTTTCATGCCGCCCGGCCTTCGCTTTACGGCCTGGAGATGCATCTTCTCACCTTCCACAAGGTGATCGAGCAGTTCAATCCCCAGGTTTTCATTGTTGATCCGATCAGCAACCTGACCGCTGCGGGAACAGCATCAGAGGTCAAATCCATATTAACGCGCCTGATAGACTATTTGAAGATGAAAAGGATAACCACTTTTCTTACGGATCTCACTCATTTTACAGGCAGCCTTGAACACACAAGTGAAGAGATATCTTCACTGATCGATACGTGGCTGCTCCTCCGGGACATCGAACTAAACGGGGAACGCAACCGGGGCCTCTACATTTTGAAGTCCCGCGGCATGGCCCACTCCAACCAGATTCAGGAATTTCTGATCACAAACCAGGGCGTCGACCTGATTGACGTTTATACCGGTTCTGGCGAGGTATTAACGGGCAGTGCCCGGGCCGTCCAGAAAGCCGGGGAAACGGCCTTCGAGATGGCACGCCGGCATGAGACTGCTCGCAGGCTCCGCGAACAAGAGCGCAAGCGGAAGGCCCTGGAAACAAAGATCGCCGCGCTGCGCGCCGAGTTCGATGTGGAAACGGAAGAGGTGCATCTAATTGCGGAAGAAGAGCAAAAAAGACAAACTGTCCTGACAGAAGACCGTTTAGAAATGGCGCATCATCGCAAGGGGAAACCTTGATAAGCCCAGCGAAGCGCTGGAAAAGGAGGCGGGAAAGGAGCGTAAGATGAATGCTGTCTCGGAAGGAAAGGGAAGGAAAGCAAAGACCGATGCACCGGAAGAAATCTGGAGTCTCCGGTTATATGTAGCCGGTCAGACCCCGAAATCGATTACGGCCTTTGCTAATTTAAAGAAGATCTGCGAAGAGCACCTCGCGGGGAGATACCGCATTGAAGTGATCGACCTTTTAAAGAATCCCCAGCTTGCCAAAGGGGACCAAATTATTGCCATACCGACTCTGGTAAGGAAGCTTCCCGAACCGATTAAAAAGATTATCGGAGATATGGCCAACACAGAGCGCGTGCTCGTGGGACTTGATATACGTTCTGTCCCCAAATGAATAAATCACAACAGGTGTAACCGCGATGGAGTTGAACAGAGTTATAACGAGCACGGAGGAATTCGCAGAAGCGGTAGCGCAGCGAGAGAAGGAAACGTATGTTCTGCGGCTGTATGTTACCGGAATGACCATAAAGTCAACCCTGGCAATCGCCAATGTCCGGAAACTCTGTGGAAAACACCTGGACGGTCGCCACGAACTCAAGGTGATCGACATCTACCAACAACCAGAACTGGCCAGGGAGGCGCAGATTATTGCCACCCCAACGCTCATCAAGGAACAACCCCTGCCGCTCCGGAGGCTCATAGGCGACATATCTGATGAGGAAAGGTTTCTTGTCGGCATCGATCTGAAACCCAGGAATTCATGAATACTGATCAATGAACAAAGCGAACAGAACACGTCAGCAACTTATGGATGAGTTGCAGGAACTAACAGCGCGGATGGCGGAAACTGAGGAAACGTTGCGCGCCATCCTCAGTGGTGAGGTGGATGGCCTGGTTGTCTCAACGGCGGAGGAAGATCATGTCTTTACACTATCGGGCGCCGATCATCCTTACCGGGTCATGGTCGAAGCCATGAACGAAGGGGCCATCACCCTGGCCTCCGACGGCACGATCCTTTACTGCAACCAGCGTTTTGCAGATATCGTCAAAAGGTCTTTGGAAGAAGTAACGGGATCTCCAATCTTCCAATTCATTTCATCAACAGACCGGCAATCATTTAAGGCATTGTTTGAGGAGGGTTTAAAGGGGAGCAGCAAGGCGGAACTGGCCTTACAGACGGTCGGTGAAAATCCCGCACCTGCCTTCCTTTCCATAAGCGCCCTTGAACACACGGATGTGCCCGGTGCGGCGTGCATGGTCGTGACCGACCTGACGGAGCAAAAGCGCAATGAAAAGATGCTGGCAGAGGAAAAACTGATAACGCAAATCCTCCATCAAGCCGCCGAAATATTTGTTATCTGCGACCACCAAGGATGTATTATCCGTGCAAGTCAGTCGGCCAATAAGCTCTTCGGCAAAAGCCCAATATTCCAGAAATTTGACGAGATATTTCACCTCAGCTACCCGGATGGGACTCCCTTTGTCCTCCTATCTGCAAAAAGTGACAAGCATTCCTACTCGGATGAGGTCCATTTCAAGCATGGGGATAACGAACATTTATCCTTATCTATTGAGGGCAAACTCACTTATCGCTCATAAATGTGTCGTCGGCATTGTTGTCGTCATGGTGGACATCACCGAGCGGGAGAAGATGGAGAAGGCGCTGCAAAAAGCCCATGCCGAGCTCGAACAGCAGGTAGCGGCGCGGACGCTCGAACTTCGGACGGCTCTTTCTGAAATCGAAGCGATGAAAGAACAACTGGAGGCCGAGAATATTTACTTCCGTCAAGAGATCAAAACGAGACATCACTTTGCCAAAATTATTGGGGAAAGTGATGGTCTCAAGTATGTTCTCTATCGAGCGGAGCAGGTCGCTCCCACGGACACAACGGTCCTCATCCTCGGTGAGACCGGTACGGGGAAGGACCTGATCGCGGTCGCCATCCACGAGATGAGCCCGCGCAAGAATCGGGCGCTGATCACGGTCAACTGTGCTGCCCTGCCGGGAAATTTGATGGAGAGCGAATTGTTTGGCCGGGAGAAGGGGGCATTTACCGGGGCCGATACCCGGCAGGTCGGCCGCTTCGAGATTGCCAATAATTCCACCCTTTGCCTCGACGAGATCGGGGAACTGCCGCTGGAGTTGCAGGCCAAGCTGCTCCGGGTGATTCAGCATAGCGAGTTTGAGCGCCTGGGCTCGTCCCATACCATCAAAGTCGATGTACGGATCATAGCAACGACCAATCGCGACCTTGCTGAAGAGGTTCGCAAGGGCCGATTTCGGCAGGACCTTTACTATCGGCTCAACGTCTTCCCCATCACGGTCCCTCCCCTCCGGCTGCGGAAAGATGACATCCCGATGATGGTCCAGGCCTTCGTAGAACGGTATTCCAGGAAATTTGGGAAAAAGATCACGTCGATCCAGAAGGAGACGATGCATGCGCTGCAGGATTACCCGTGGCCCGGCAACATCCGGGAGCTGGAAAGCATCATTGAACGGGCCATGATCTTATGCCCCGGGCCGGTTTTGCAGTTGACGGATAAACTGGAGATTACAGCCCCCTCAATGTCATCCACCGTGAGGACCCTGGAAGAGTCGGAGCGAAACCAAATCCA
>JBAYKV010000121.1:0-9688 GCA_041664405.1 Syntrophales bacterium | reverse complement strand
TGATCATCGTGGCGACCATTCTGAGGAGGGTGGATTTGCCTGCCCCATCCGAGCCGACGAGGCCGAATATCTCTCCCGTCTCGATTAGCATGGATACATCCCGGACGGCCTCGACTTCTCCGAAGCGCATGGAGACGTGATCGATGGTTACTAAAGAGGAAGATTCACGTTCTTGTTTCATTTCAGCCGGGCATCGGCAGGCATGCCGGTTTTTAACTCGTAGCCCGGATTCGGGATAGAGACCTTCACAAGGTAAACGAGCTTCACCCGCTCCTTTTGTGTCTGGATGATCTTGGGGGTGAATTCGCCTTCCGGGGATACGAAGGAGACGGTTCCCTTGAAGTTGCGATTCGGGAAGGTGTCGATCCTTACATCCACCGCCTGTCCCGGTTTGACCTTGCCGATGGCCGTTTCTTCCACGAAGATTTTCAGATCGACATTGGACAGATTTGCCAGATTGAAGACCTCACGGCTGGGAGAGACGACCTCGCCGGGTTCGATATTGCGACTGGTGATGACGCCGTCGAAAGGGGCGTGCAATTTTGTGTACGCCGTCTGGATGGTTGCCTGCTCGCGGACCGCCTCGGCGAAATGTACCTGGGCCTTGGCGGCCTCGATGTCCTTCCTGGTGATCTCGATTTTTTGCAGATTACTCTTGGCCTGGTGGAGAATGGCCTCCCCTTCCATCAGCCGGGAAGACGCCGTTTCGTAATTTAGCCGCACGGTGTCCCATTCCTTTTGCGCGATAACCCGCCGCTGATACAGGGCGTCATACCGTTCCTTGTTCTTTCTCGTATCTTCCATGACCTTCCGGGCGCTCAATACGTTCGCCTCTGCCCGCACGACATCGTCAGGAAGGGTGCTCTTATAGACATTGAGGAGCGTCTCAAACTGCTGCTGCCCTTTAATGGCACGGTCGAGGGAGGCGGCTGCCTGATCAGCGCGGGTCTGTAATTCCGAGGCGTCGAGTTCGGCCAGGACCTGATCCTTCGTGACGGCCTGTCCTTCCTTGACATGCACAACTGTCACTCTCCCGTTCGCCTGGAAGGCAAGCTTCGCATCCCTGGCTTCGATGACGCCGGAATAATAGATCTCGCTATTTTTGTTCTTCCATTGTCCGTAATAAACGTATCCCCCCACACCGAGGAGCAGGACGATGAAGACGATCAGAATTACTCTCTTTTTCATGGAAAATATTCCTTTCCCTTACTATCTGATGAACCTATAAAAGTCGAAAGATTGGCTATAATCGACGGCTTCGTAAAAAGTTCCGCAGACAAGGCGCGCAACGCCTGAGGAATGAGACGTACTTATTGTACGTCGCAGTGACGAAGGACGCAGCGCAACGCCGTATCCGGACTTTTTACGAAGCCGTCTCATCTGATTTCCCCCATTGCCCTCTCGAGACGGGCCTGGTTGATGAAATAATCCCCCAGGGCCGTGAAATAATCCGATTTCGCCTTGGTGAGGAGGGTCTGGGCGTCCAACACGTCCGTCGAGGTGGCTACCTGCTCATTATATCGCTCATTATTGATGCGGAAATTTTCCTCCGCCTGATTGATTGACTTCTGGGCGACAAATACCTGTTTTTCCGATTCCCGGACGAGGATATAGGCCGCCTTTACTTCAAAGGCGACTTTGTCCTTTTCGTGGGCCAACAGGCTGACGGCCTGATTTTGCCTTGCTTGCCGGGAGTCCACCTGATTTTTCGTCTTTCCCCATTCCCAGAAGGTCCAATCTGCCCTGGCCATGAGATACCAGTTCTCCATGCTCTTGTAGGCGCTGCCCTGAAGATTTCCCGAATCGCCGAAACGCTCATAATGTCCGACAGCGCTGACAGTGGGGAAGAAGTCGCCCTTGGCCGCCTTGACGTATTCTTTGGCCTGTTCCACCTTGAGGGAGTACGCCCTGATTTCAGGACGTTTATCAAAAGCTGTCTGAAAGCAGGTCTCGACGGTCTTCTCGAAGGGCCGGTAAGTAAGGATATCTTCCACCTCGACGGGAGCGTTGATGTTGCGCCGCAGCAGGGTGTTGAAGCGGGCCTTGGCTATTTCAAGGTTGTTTTCCGCCTTGACCAGATTGTGTTCGCCGTTAGCTAACTGGACCTCCGACTGGAGGAGGTCGTTTTTCGGGATCAGGCCGACGTCAAAGAAGTTCTGTGCCTCGTTACGATGTGATTTCAATTGTTCCACCGCTTGCCGGGCGACTTCAAGGATTTTCTCGGCCTTGAGAATATGGAAGTAAGAGGCCTTGACCTCTTCGACGATATTCTGGGTCGTCGTGGATTCATCAACCCTGGCGATGTCCTCGCCTTTCTTGTTGGCCTGGTAATTGGCCGCAATGGTTCCGCCGGCGAAGATCGGTTGCCGTACCTCCATCGCCCAGTTGTAGTTGTCCTGGGTGCCCATGGTCATTTGGCTGGGTGGAATGGCGACCAAGTTGCCCCCCATGTTTATTGTCGATCCGGGAGTATTAACCCAGGGCGCGTCATTGAGACGTGTGTAGCTGTAAGAGGTGCTCAGTTTGGGAAGAAATCCCGTGAAGGCTTCTTTTTTCTGGGCCTCCGCCCCCTTGACCCCTTCCTTGGCTGCCTGGATGACCATGCTCTGGTTCAGGGCCATATCGATGCTGCTTGACAGGGTGAATTTGCCGGGCGATTTATCCGGAGGTCCGGTCTGGGCCGTTGCCGATGTTGCTGCCAGTCCCAGAACGATCATGATCGCTGCGGCCAGCAAGAAGGGAGATAACTCGGCGATTCCCTTGTTTTCATGACTTACCGATTCCACGTTCCGGAGTTCCCCTTGGTTTCTTGCCTCGGATGGAGAGCTGAAAACAATTGCACCGTCATCGGGTTTTGGCATCCTCATCTTGCGACACCTCGCTTAGTTTCCTTTTTCAGGACGTAATCGGGCTCTTTCTTGATCCCCTGCAATATCAAATTGGATATTTCATTAACAACCCTCTCCGAGACGTTTACGTCCAGCATGCGGATGAAATCCGGGATGTTCGCCTTTTTTGCCCTGATGGGACCGCTGGTTTTGTACAGGACGATGGCGCCGGCGACCATCATGTGGAGGATAAAGGGTGTCACATCGACAAAAGTTCCCTTGTTTTTGCCTTCTTCAATGATGGCGGTTACGATCCCGATGAGGCGGGCAAAATCCTTGACCACCAATTCCGGTAGATTCTGTCCTCCCGAGGCGACTTCTCTGAGCAAAATAGGGCCCATACGGGGATTACCTTCGACAGCTCCGGCAAAACCGCTGATGTAGGCCAGCAATTTCTCCTCCGGTGTCGAAGCCGCCTCGATCCGTCCGGAGATCGAATCGGCCACATGGCCAATGGCGTTATGGAGAACTTCCGCATAAAGGGCCTCTTTATCGCCGATGTGGTAATAGATCATGGCCTTGTTTACGCCGGCACGCTTGGCGATTTCGTCCACCCGGGCGCCGTTGAACCCCACCTCGGAGAAGATGTCCATCGCCGCCTCAAGAATCCGCTGGACCGTAGGGTGTTGATTATCTTTCATTATCTGTACCGTCCATTTAGTTTAACTAACCGGTTAGTATATTTATTGGGGGGTTTTGTCAACAGAAAAAATCAAGAGGGAGAAAGTTCATCAGGGTTCCGGTGGCACCATCAGATGGTGCCACCGCTTTGCCGCAGTACCTATCCCTTTTCGAGGGCGATTTTCAGGACATCCATCATGTCTTCGACGAGATGAAAGTCGATATCCCTGCGAATCTTGGGAGGAATATCGGCAAGGTCCTTCTTGTTCCACTTGGGGAGGATGATGGTCTTGACGCCCGCCCGATGGGCGGCGAGGACCTTTTCCTTGATTCCCCCGACCGGGAGCACCAGCCCTCTGAGGGTGATCTCGCCGGTCATGGCCAGATCCTTTTTCACCAGCTTGTTGGTCAGGAGCGAAGTCAGGGCCGTCATGATCGTTACCCCTGCCGAGGGGCCGTCTTTTGGGATGGCCCCGGATGGAACGTGGATATGGATATCCACATCTTCAAAGAAATCCTTTGCTATGCCCAGGGCCTCGGCGTTGGTCCGGATGAAACTCAGGGCCGCTGTTGCCGATTCCTTCATGACATCACCTAATTGCCCCGTCAGGGTCAATCCTTTTTTGCCCTTCATGGCCGTCGCTTCGATGAACAGGATATCTCCGCCCACCGGCGTCCAGGCCAGGCCCATGACGACACCCGGCTTCGATGTCCGGGCGGTGATTTCCGAGGTGACTCGTTCCGGTCCCAGATACCGGTGAATGTCTTTTTGGCGGATCGTCGCCTTTTCCATAACCCCTTCCGCGACCTGGCTTGCCACGCCCCGGCAGACGGAGGCAAGCTCCCGTTCCAGGTTTCTTACTCCGGCCTCCCGGGTATAACTGCTGATGATCAGGCGGATGGCCCCCTTGGTAAAGGAAATCTGTCCCGGTTGCAGGCCGTTTTCCGTGATCTGCCTGGGCAGGAGATACTTATCGGCGATGTGGAGTTTTTCATCGATGGTGTAGCTCACTAATTCAATAATTTCCAGACGGTCCCGCAGGGCCGGCGGAATAGTGTCGAGAATGTTCGCCGTGGTGATGAACATGACGTGGGAGAGATCGAAAGGGATGTCCAGGTAATGGTCCATAAAGGAGAAGTTCTGGGCCGGATCGAGGACCTCCAGGAGGGCCGAAGAGGGATCGCCCCGGAAGTCGCTGCCCACCTTATCGATCTCGTCAAGCATGAAAACGGGATTATTGGATTCCGCCCGGCGGATGCTCTGGATGATCCGGCCCGGCAGGGCGCCGATATAGGTTCGCCGGTGCCCGCGAATCTCCGCCTCGTCCCGGACTCCTCCCAGGGCGATACGGACGAACTTCCTTCCCAAGGCCCGGGCAATGGATTGCCCCAGGGACGTCTTCCCCGTACCGGGCGGTCCGACAAAACAGAGGATCGGTCCCTTCGCGTCGGACTTCAGTTTACGGACGGCAAGGTACTCGATGATCCGCTTTTTCGGTTTCTCCAGGCCATAATGATCTTCCTCCAGGACCTTCCGGGCTTTCCTGATATCCAGATTGTCTTCCGTCCCCTCCCGCCAGGGCAGGGTAAGAATCCAATCCAGATAGGTTGAGGCGACAGTATATTCAGCCGATGACGGATGCATCCGGTCCAGGCGCCGCAATTCCCGATCCGCCTCCTTTTTCGCTTCCTCGGGGAGTTCTTTCTTGGCCAGTTTTTCCCGGTATTCATCTACCTCCACCTTGGTCTCGTCATCTTCGCCAAGTTCCTTCTTGATGGCCCCGAGTTGTTGGCGCAGGTAATAATCGCGCTGGCTCTTATCCATATCGTCCTTGACCTGAGACTGGATCTTGTTTCCCAGTTCGAGGATTTCCACCTGATGATTGACGAGGCGGGTGACCTCTCTGAGCCGCTCCTTGACGTCGATCATCTCCAGGATAGCCTGTTTTTCTTCTGTTGGGATATTAATGATGGAGGCGATGAGATCGGCCAGTACTCCTTGATCTGCAATGGTCTTGGCCATGGCGCCGAATTCCTGGGGGAGGAAGGGGGTCAGTTTTACGATCCGTTCGAAGAGGCCCACGAGGTTCGCCATGAGGGCCTCGACCTCGATATCCTTACTTTCCTGATCCTGGATAGATTCAATGCGGGCCTGAAGATATGGTTTGCCGGTCACGATTTCCCTGACGTGGAAGCGTTCGATGCCCTGCACGAGGAGTTGAGCTTTATTTTCTGCGGTTTTGGCCATCTTCAGAATGACGGCGCTTGTCCCGATGGTGTAGAAGTCCTCGGCTTTGTAGGTGATCTCCGGCGGTGATTTCCTCGCCAGCACCAGGCCGATGATCCGGTCCTTCGCCATGGCTTCATCAACGAGTTGCAGGGATTGATCTCCAAAAACCTCCATGGGCAGCATCATCTTCGGAAAGACGATCATATCGAAGAGGGGAAGGATCGGCAGTGTTTCCGGGATGTGGATGACCTTCAAATCGTTCGTTGCCTTTTTATCCGTCATGGGTTGTTTCCTCCTCTTGGTCCCATAACGGGAATGCGCCTTTCCCGCTCCGCGGGTATTTTCCCCAAGCGGACTTCGAGAAGCCCATTTGCATAAATCGCCTGAACCGTTTCTGCATCCACAGGCGCATGCAGGGCCAGGTGCTTCTCGAAATAGCCGTAAGGGATTTCTGCGAGATGGTAGCGCGTCGTCCCGGCAAGATAATGCTGATCTCGCTTCCCGGAGATTTTAATGCTCTTGCGGCTTACCTCGATACGGATATCGTCCCTTGCTACTCCGGCCAGATCAAGGAGGACGATAATAAGGTCCGGTGTTTCATAGATGTCCGTGTGGGGACGCCAGATATGTTCACAGAGGGTAAATGCGGGGCTGGCGATATGAAACATGTCATCCAGTACATCCTGGATTTCCTGCTCGAACTTGCCGCTATCGTTCCTGAACTTGATTTTGATATAGCCCATCTCTGCATTGATCCCCTTTCGTGTTTGTCGTTTTTCATCATATACAATGATCTTGACTTGTCAAGAAGCAAAGCTGGGACGTTCTGAGCCAAGGCTTTCAACGGGATGACGTCAGGGGAGACTTTTTGTGAACTTGTCGATAAGCGGGTGGCGTCCTGTAAACAGGGTTGTCTGCCAACCAAAAAGGTATTGCACTGTCTCCATATTTACCGTATGAGTCAACCTGGTTCTCATAATGTTAAACAATTTTCATGAACATGCCCGTCCCTGCCCCTTGGGATGCTTCTGTAACCGCGGGCTGGGGGTTGTATTTATTGAAAGAGATCTCTACCATGAAAACAATATTTGTCACCGGCGGCGCCGGCTACATCGGCAGTCACACCTGCGTGGAGCTTCTGCAGGCCGGCTATGACGTCGTAATTGCGGATAACCTCTCCAACAGCAAAAGCAGTGTTCTTGATCGCATTGAGACCATTACGGGCCGTCGACCCATCTTTTACCATGTTGACTGCCGGGACCGCGCCGCTCTGAAGGGCATTTTCGCCTCCCATCCCTGCGACGCCGTAATTCATTTTGCCGGTCTCAAGGCGGTGGGTGAATCTGTTGCCCGGCCCCTGCATTACTATGACAACAACGTCGGCTCGACCGTTGCCCTCTGCGGGGTGATGGCTGACTGCGGGCTCAAGCGGATCGTCTTCAGTTCTTCCGCAACCGTCTACGGTGATCCCGCTACGGTCCCTATAGGGGAAGAATTTCCCTTGGCCCCCGCCAATCCCTATGGCCGCACCAAGCTGATGATCGAGGAGATCCTTCGGGATCTCCGGATTGCCGATCCCGCCTGGCAGATCACCCTCCTGCGCTATTTCAATCCCGTGGGGGCCCACGAAAGCGGCCTCATGGGCGAAGACCCCACCGGCATCCCCAACAACCTCATGCCCTACATCAGCCAGGTCGCCGTCGGCAAGCTTCCCCGGCTCAGCGTCTTTGGGAACGACTACGACACGCCCGACGGGACGGGTGTCCGGGATTACATCCATGTCGTAGATCTCGCGCGGGGCCATTTGAAGGCCCTGGAAAAGATTAAGCAGGCGGACTTCGCTACTTATAATCTTGGCGCGGGCAGGGGGTACAGCGTTCTGGAGATGATCAATGCCTTTGAAAAAGCATCCGGACGGCCTATCCCCTATGATATCGTCGACCGCCGGCCCGGCGATATCGCCGTCTGCTATGCCGATGCCGGCCTTGCCAAAGCGAACCTGAACTGGACAGCCTCACGGGGTCTCGATGCCATGTGCGCCGACACCTGGCGCTGGCAATCCCGCAATCCCAACGGTTACCCTGAGAAGAATACCGGAGGCGCTTTATGACAAGCGATGAACTATACCAGGCCCAGATGGAAAACCGTTTTCTGAAGGAGACGATTGCCGCCCTCAGGGAAGAACTCGAGCAGGAAAGGATTTGCCGCGATGGCGATGTTCAGAAGGCCTTGGCGGATGCCCACGATAATATCAAACAACTAAAGGAAACGGTAAACTCCCTCCGCCAAGCAATGGAAAAAATGGCCGTCGAACATGACAAAGATAAGCAGAAGGTTATCGCTGATAGTCATGATGAGACGAACCAATTGCGAGGCATGGTTGACGCCATGAGGTACGAAATGGAAAGAAGAAAAATTCAATATGAAGATGAAGTGGCAACCATTCGCCGCTCGGACCGGGAAGAGGTGCAACAATTGGAGGAGGCGATTTACACCATGCGTCAGAAGCTGGAGGGTTATGAAAAAAGATAGGCCTCTCGATACGGATGTCCGGCTTCACCAGGCGGAACTGCTGCTCAATGTGGCCCAGACCATGGCGGCCTATGAGACCCTCGATGAGATGCTGAGTGTACTGGTGGAAATTACCACCAGGGAAATCCGCGCGGATCGAGGGACGATATTCCTGAACGATGCAGAAACAGGGGAGTTATATTCACGGGTTGCCCAAGGGACTTTCCAGAGAGAAATCCGGATCATTAACAATACGGGCATCGCCGGTCATGTTTTCACCACCGGGGAGGGGCTGCTTGTCCATGACGCTTACAATGATGAACGGTTCAACCGTTCTGTGGACGAGAAGACCGGTTATACAACGAAAAGTATCCTCTGTGTGCCCATTCGCACCATGAAGGGCGAGATCATCGGGGCCGCCCAAATGCTCAACAAGAAAAAGGGGCGATTCAACAAGGAAGATATGAAACTTCTCGAATCGATGACGACCCAGGCAGCCATTACCCTGCAGAGCATCGGGATTGTCGAGAAGATGAAAAAGTTTCGGGCCAAGGAGATGGAATTTTTCGATCTTGTCTCCAATGTCACCGCAGAAATAGACCTGGGGACCCTTCTCAATAAGGTCATGTCGGAGGCGACCAGGATGCTTAACTCCGAGCGCTCGACCCTCTTTCTCAATGACGAAAAACGGAAGGAATTGTTTTCCATGGTCGGGGAGGGGCTGGGGGCGATGGTCATCCGCCTTCCCAACCACATGGGCATCGCCGGGGCCGTTTTCCAGTCCGGAGAAACGATCAATATCCCTTACGCCTATGCGGATCTGCGTTTCAATCCCGCTTTTGACAGGAAAACGGGTTTCTTCACCAGGTCGATCCTCTGCGTTCCCGTCATTAACAAGAACGGAAAGACCATCGGGGTGACCCAGGTTCTCAACAAGCGGGGAGGTCCTTTTACGAAAGGCGACGAATCCCGGCTCCGGGCCTTTACCGCCCAGGTCTCCATCGCCCTCGAGAACGCCAAGCTCTTTGATGATATCCAGAACATGAAGAACTACAGCGAAAGTATGCTGGAGAGCATGTCCAACGGCGTCATGACCCTCGATGAAGAGGGAAAGATCATCACCTGCAACGCCGCAGGACTTGGGATAATGCAGATTGATGCTCAGGACGTCATTGACCATGCGGTTCGGGATTTCTTTGTGGGAAAGAACACCTGGCTTGTTGATAAGATTCACCGTGTGGATGAAACAAGGAAATCCGAAATGACCATGGACGCCGAACTGGAGTTTGGGGAGAACAAGATTTCAGCGAACATCGCCATTCTTCCCTTGACCAGTGTGGATAAAAAAAATCTGGGCGTCATGATCATCATGGACGACATCAGCTCTGAAAAACGCGTAAAATCAACGATGTCAAGATATATGGACCCGGGTCTTGCC
>JBAYKV010000120.1:0-9788 GCA_041664405.1 Syntrophales bacterium | reverse complement strand
TTCAGTCCGATATCCGATTCATGGGGGCCGACAAGTTGATAGGTGGTATCCTTTCCCGTTTTCGTGTCCTCGATGATAACGGACACTCCAAAGACAACCTTGTCCGTGGAGAGATTTTGCAAGTCGATGATTTCCGAGGTGGCAAGGTTATTTTCCAGTTCCTGAATCTTGCCATGAATGAAGGACTGTCTTTCCTTGGCAGCCGTATATTCGGCGTTTTCAGATATGTCACCGTGGGCGCGCGCCGTTTCTATATCCCGGACATTCTCCGGAACGGCGACGTTCTTGAGATGTTCCAAATCCTTCTTGATCTTTTCAAATCCCGCTTTGGTGATGGGTGCTTTCTTCATGCTCCGATGACTCCCTGGCGGCAGTATAATGCCGAAACTATTACTTCATTCCTAATGGATAAAAACCATGCTGTCAAGGCGGATTTGACCTTTCCGCTTTACTTTTCGCTTTTTCCGACGGATGCGTTTATATCGCATGCCCAATTCCGGCGAGCCCCTTGCGTGGGTGTCGGATTTGTGTTAGGGAGCGGTCAGGATGTTGGATAATTATCAAAGAGACATAAACTATTTAAGGATTTCCATCACCGACCGCTGCAACCTCCGGTGCCGGTACTGCATACCCAAGGAGGGTCTGTCCCTGATCGGGCACGACGATATCCTGCGCTATGAAGAAATTCTCCGGGTAGTGAGGATTGCCGTATCCCTGGGGGTGGCCAAAGTCAGGATCACCGGCGGCGAGCCCCTGGTCAGGCGCGGGGTAGTTCCTTTCGTTGCCGCCCTGAAATCCGTACCCGGGATAGAGGACCTCAGTCTGACGACCAATGGTGTTCTGCTGGAGAGATGTGCGGCGGATCTTTTCGAGGCCGGGGTCAGGAGAATCAATGTCAGTCTCGATTCCCTCAATCCTGATAAATATCTCCAGATCACCAGGGGGGGACGTCTCGATGATGTCCTACGGGGTATTGCGTCCGTTTATGTCCAGGGGTTTTCACCAATAAAAATCAACGTTGTGGCAATTAAAGGATTCAATGATGATGAAATCCTCGATTTTGCCCGATTGACTCTGGACAATCCTTACCAGGTCCGATTCATTGAATTAATGCCGCTGGGGCATCCGGGGCGGGATAATCTTGGCAAGTACCTGGCCAGTGAAATCATTATGCGGACCATTGCCGGCAAGTATACCTTAAATCCGGTAAATGGCGAGCGGGAAAGGATGGACGGGCCGGCAAAGATGTACAGGATCGCCGGCGGCATGGGAGAAATCGGTTTTATCAGTCCCGTAAGCCATCATTTCTGTCACCGCTGCAATCGACTGAGGCTGACGGCGGACGGAAATCTGCGCGCCTGTCTGTTGTCCGATGAGGAGGTAGATTTGAAGACCCCCCTGCGAACAGGCTGCACGGACGATCTGCTGGAGACGCTTATTAAGGAGGCTATTGCCGGGAAACCCCGGAAACACGAGGTCCAGTTTGATGAGCAATCCCTCCGCAAGTGTGTGAAAAACATGTCGGCAATCGGGGGTTAGCGGTCTTGAGCTTTCCTGAAGAAATTGCCCGGTCCTATGATGCCTGGCGCGAAACGCCCACCGGTCATTACATCGACAGCCGTGAAAAGAGTTTGATTCTGGATCTGGCCCAGCCCCGGGGGGGAGAACGCCTATTGGATGTCGGCTGTGGAACCGGCGATCATTTGTGGCTCTTCCGGAGGAAGGGATGTGATGTTACCGGCATCGATCCTTCCGCCCCTATGCTTGACATCGCCCGGCAAAAACTTGGCCACAAAGCGGACTTCTACTTGGGACGAGCGGAAGATCTGCCCTTTTCAGACGATGAGTTTGATATTGTAACCCTGATCACCTCGCTGGAATTTACCGCTGATCCGGTGCAGGCTATTCATGAAGCCATCAGGGTTTGCCGGGGAAGGGTCTTCATTGGCGTCCTCAACAAATACTCCTGCATCGGTTTTACCCGCCGGTTGTCCGGTTCCTATCGATCCTCCATATATGACCACGCCCGTTTCTTCAGCATCGGTGAATTGACGGCAATGATTCGCAGGCAGCTCGCGGGGGTAAGGATTCGCTGGGGAAGTGTGATCTCTCTACCTTATAGCTGGTATGGTTTCGCCCGGGGGATCGAGGAATCACTGCCGGTCATGAATAATCCTCTGGGCGCTTTTCTGGGTTTGTCCTTTTCCGTCACCTTTACGCAGGTAGCCATTCAGGAACCGATACGGGAATCAACGCGGATTGAAAGCAAAGGCAGACAACCCCTTCCAGGGGTGGTGAGGGTGATTAAATGATGACGGCTTCGTAAAAAAGTCCGGATGCTGCGTTGCGCTGCATCCTTCCCCCCCCGTATCAAGTACGGGGCAGGCTTACTGCGGCGTACGACAAGTACGCCTCATTCCTCAGGCTTTGCGCGCCTTGCCTGCGGATCTTTTTACGAAGCCGTCAGTTATAACCATTTTTTGGCTTTTCACGAGTTCATCAAATGATAAAGAAGGCAATGTTTTTCGAGGTATTGGCGGATCAGCAGGTTCAATGCCGTCTCTGTGCCCACGCCTGCCGGATAAAGAACGGTCAGCGGGGTGTTTGCGGCGTCCGGGAAAACCGGGAGGGAATTCTATACAGCCTTAATTATGGAATGGTGGTTGCTGAAAATATCGACCCTATCGAGAAGAAGCCTTTCTTTCATCTTTATCCGGGCTCCCTTTCCTACTCCCTGGCTACGGTGGGCTGCAATTTTCGCTGTCTCTTCTGCCAGAATCATGAGATTTCCCAACTACCCCATGAGACGGGAGATATTGTGGGGCGCGCCGTCTCGGCGGCGGAGATTGTGGAAAAGGCCGTCCGTTCCGGTGCAAAGACCATTGCCTATACCTACACGGAGCCGACGATATTTTTCGAGTTTGCCTATGATATTGCTCGTCTGGCACACGAGCAGGGGATCGGTAATGTATTTGTCACCAACGGTTATATGAGCCGCCAGGCTGTCGATGCCATTGCCCCCTATCTCGATGCCGCCAATGTTGATCTGAAGTCATTCCGGGAAGATTTTTATCGGGAGCAATGCGGCGCCCGGCTGCAACCGGTTCTGGATACGATCAGCAGGATGAAGGAATTGGGGATCTGGGTGGAAGTTACCACCCTGCTTATCCCGGGACTGAATGACAGCGATGAGGAAATCGGAGGGATAGCAGATTTCCTGTGTTCCATAGGAACGGAAACACCCTGGCATATCAGCCGTTTTCACCCCCGCCATCAGATGCTTGCCGGAAGGATTACCTCTGTCGAGGAAATCAGGAAGGCCGCAGGCGTCGGCAAATCAAGGGGGCTCAAATACGTTTACAGTGGCAATGTGCCGGGAGAGGTGGGGGAAAACACGTTTTGTTCCCGTTGCGGTAATCTCCTCATCAGCCGCTATGGCTTCCGTATCGAGCGCCTTAATCTCAGGGAATCAGCCTGCCCTGACTGTGCAACCCCTCTGGAAGGTCTGTTCAACGGGACTATAGCGAAATGAGGGCAAAATCCTGCATTTCATCCTTGACGGCTTCGTAAAAAATCCGGATGCTGCGTTGCGCTACACCCTTCGTCGCTGTGGCGTACGTAAGTACTCCTCATCCCTCAGTATTTACTCGCCTTGCCGCGGATCTTTTTACGAAGCCGTTGATTATGGTCATATTTTTACTTTTTGCGGGCTTATTATCTTTAGACTCAGTCAAATTTTGGCATGTGTCGATGGCCAATTCTTCGCTGCCGTTCCGTCGAGGATATACTACATATTGTGGTTAAATTTACAGTTCATATGTACATGTTGTATTTTTTCTTTACATCATCGCTTTCTTTTGATAGAGTGTAGCAAATTATAAAGGGTTCGTTCTGATTGGTTAAATGAAATTAAAGTATTTGGAAATCAGTGGGTTCAAATCATTCCGGGACAAGGTCGTCCTCGATTTTGCTGCGGGAGTAAGCGCCGTAGTGGGTCCCAACGGGTGCGGGAAGAGCAATGTGGTTGATGCGATCCGCTGGGTCATGGGAGAGCAGCGTATCAAGAGCCTCCGCGGCGCGAAGATGGAAGATGTCATCTTCAACGGCTCCCAGGAAGCGGCGCCCGTAGGAATGGCTGAGATCTCAATGATCCTTGCCGCTGATGGGGTTACTTTCCCCGATCCCTATACCGCTTGCTCAGAGCTGACCGTTACGCGGCGGCTTTTCCGGAACGGCGAGAGTGAATACGCCGTCAACGGTGTTCCCTGCCGCCTCCTCGATGTCCGGGAGTTCTTCCTGGGAACCGGCGTAGGGGCTCGTACTTACTCCATTATCGAACAGAACAGCGTTGCTTCCCTTGTCGAGGCGAAACCGGAAGAACGCCGCCAGTTTATTGAAGAGGCGGCGGGAATCTCAAAATACAAGACCCGAAAAGAGTCGGCCCTGCGCAAGCTCGAGGCCACAAAGCAGAATATTTTACGTCTGAACGATATCCTCCGGGAGGTGAAAAGTCAGCTTAATGCCGTATCCCGGCAGGCTAAGCGGGCAGAACAATATAAAGATCTGAAAACAGCCATTCGCGAGGATGAGATTGCTGCGGCCCTGTACGCCTATATTGAATTAGGTGAAAAACACACAAGCCTTGCGCAACAGCAGGAAGCCTGGGAAAGGCAGGAAAATGAGCTCAAGGCATCCCTGGCTTCATGTGAGACCCTCCTGGCGGCGGCAAAACTGGAAGTCGTAACCCAGGAGTCGGATCGGTCCCAATACCAGGAAAAAATATATCAGTTGCGGACAAACATCCAGGTCAAGGAGAAGGGCGTCGAATTCTCAAAAGGGAGGATAGCCGACATCAACGCCCGGAAGGAACGACTCGGGGAGGAGATCCGGCAATTAAAAGCCCGTCATGAGGAGCTGTCCCGTGAGCTGGAAAGGATTACGGCCTTGCAGCAGGTTCTGGATGGAGACATCGCCCAGGCGCAAGACCATACCAAAGATGTAGAATGCAAGGTGTCAGAAATCAAACGGGAATTATCCTCTCGGCAGCAGCATCTCGAAGAAAACAAGGTCCAATTGATTGACATTGCTGCGGAGAAATCGCGACTGAACAACAATTATGGTCATCTGGTCAGGGTTCTCGATGATCTGGGCAGAAAGAAGGAAAGAAACAACAAGGATATCGGAGATCACCGGCAGGGTATTTTGCGCCTTGAGGAGCGCCTGAAGGAACTTGCTGCGTCATTGAACGAGGATCTTGAGAGGCTCGGGCAGCTTCGCAGCAGCAAAGCAACGGCGGCGGAGGAATGGGAGAATACCCGTACCGAGCTGCAGGAAGTTGAGGGGATGATCGATAGTCTCAAGGAAGATCTCAGCAGTCGCTCTTCCCGATTTACATCCTTGAAAGAGCTCCATGACGGATATGTCTGGTGTAATGAAGCCACCAGATCGATCATGATGGCCAAAGAAACGAAGTGTTTGCAAGGCGTCACTAAAGATCAGGTGATCGGCCTGGTTGCCGAACAGATCCGCGTTCCACAAGCTTATGAAACTGCCGTGGAAGCGGTGCTGGGAGACAAGCTGCAGTATGTCGTTGTCAGGAGTCACGAGGCGGGAGTGCAGGCAATCGATTATTTAAAAGAAGCGGCCGTGGGAAGAAGCAGCTTTGTCCCCCTGCAAGTTCGCCATGCCGCCCAGCGGACAGCGACTGGCGAACATCTGCGGGAAACGGAGCGGCTGATCGATCGTATCGAAGTAGCTGAATCTTTTCGAGGGATTGCGGAATACCTCCTGGGGGACGTCCTCCTCATTCCCAATCTCCGGAACGGCCTCGAACTATGGAATAGAAACGGATTCCGGGGAACCTTTGTAACCCCTGACGGTGACATGATCAGCCCCCAGGGAGTCTTGACGGGGGGACGCAATGGGAAAGGTGATCGCAGCCTCCTGAAAAACAAGCGGGAGATGGAAACACTGGAGGCAGGGATTCGTGATTTGTCCACGGCCCTGCAGGAAGAGGGGATGAGAAAAAAGCGCCTCGCTTCCCTGGCGGCGAGTGGGGAGGAGGAACTGGATTCATTGACCTCCGATATCCATGCGGTGGAATTGCAGTGTAACAGCCATAAAAAGGACGTCGAGCGATATCAGGAGGAGCTGAATCGACTCCGGCAGACCCTGAAAATTCTCGATTTCAACAGCGAGAACCTGGATGAAGAGGACCAACAGGCCCGTGAGAAGCTGAAAAATGGCCAGGAGGATCTTGAAGGTCAGAAAAAACGGGAAGCAGCCACCCAGGAGGCACTTGCCGTATTGCAGGAGAATGTCGGGCAGCTCCGCCGGGAACTGGAAGACAGGGACAGGGAATTAACTGCAGAAAAAGTTCGCCAGGCATCGCTCGCAGAAAAGCAAAAATCTGCCGTCAGATCATTTGAGAGAATAAATACGGAAATTGCTACCCTGACGGAAAAGATCAGGGAGGGTATGGAGGATTCTTTGACATCGAACATTCAGGTCGAAGAACTCCAGGGGGCAATTGCCCGTGAAGAGCTGCAACTGGTAGATCTCTGTAATTCATTTACAGAGATGGAAAGGCTCCTTGCGGAAAAAAAGGATCTCTATGCCCTTGCCGAGGCCTCCCTGAGGGATTGGGAAAGCAAGAGCCGGGAGGCGAAGGAAAAATACGATCAAATAATCAAGCAGGGGCGGGACCTGGAAACGGTTGCGCGGGATATTTCCTATCAGATGGACAGTTTGAGCAGGATGATCGCGGAGAAATATGGGACCGTTCTTCATGAGCAGGCAGGGGCTGTGCAGCGGATCAATGATGAAGACCTGAAGGTTATGCAGGAGAGGCTCGTGAAGAACCGTCAACTTCTCGATGCCTTCGGAGAGGTCAACCTCCTGGCGATCAGCGAATATGATCAACTGAGGGAGCGGCTTGATTTTCTTACCTCCCAGGCCCGGGACCTCGATGCCTCTGTCCAAACCCTTGAGCAGACGATTGCCAAGATCAATCGGGTTTCCCGGCAGCGATTTGCCGAAACCTTTGATGCGGTAAGGGTTTGTTTCCGGGAGATGTTTTCCCGGATCTTCTCTGGCGGCAAGGGGGAACTGCACCTGACTGATGAAAGCGATCTGCTGGAAACAGGGGTTGATATCGATATCCAGATTCCCGGGAAGCGACCACAAAACATCAGTCTCCTGTCGGGAGGCGAAAAATCCCTGGCTGCCATCGCCCTGATTCTGGCTATTATTATGTACCGGCCGACGCCATTTCTTGTCCTGGATGAGGTGGACGCCGCTCTCGATGACGCCAATGTGGATCTTTTTGCAAAAATCATCAAAGAGATTGCGGCCAATTCTCAGGTAATCCTTATTACCCACAACAAAAGAACCATGGAAGTCGCCGAAAATCTCTTTGGAGTCACGATGCAGAAGCAGGGGGTCTCCGCGGTGGTTTCGGTATCGCTGAACTGAAATTCCCAACCGCATCTTTACTTATCCATCAAAAACAGTTAAGGGAGGTCTGCATTTAAACCGGCTGCGTATCTGCGGATGTCGGTCCTGAATGATTAATGTATTTAAGAGGTAAAGATGCTCGATGTATTTAAGAAAAAAAGCTTTTTTGACAAGTTGAAGGACGGCTTGGCCAAGACCAGGGATATCCTTTTAACCGATGTCGATGATTTGATCCTCGGGGAGAAAAAAATCGATCAGGACCTCTTTGACGAGTTGGAAGAGGTCCTGATCCGTTCCGATGTCGGTCCGGTTTTTACCGGTGAATTAATCGAAAAAATGAAGGAGCAGGTCAAGCGAAAGGAACTGAGCCGAGCGGACTTGTTGAAGAAAATCCTCAGGGACACGATGAAGGAAATTCTGACGAAAAAGGAGGCTTCCCTCCAAATTCCGGCGGAGGGTATATATGTCATCATGGTTGTCGGGGTGAACGGAACGGGAAAGACCACCACCATCGGGAAGATTGCCCATGAATTGAAAAACAGGGGCGAGAAGGTCCTCCTGGTTGCGGCAGACACTTTTCGGGCGGCGGCTATCGAACAGTTGGAGGTTTGGAGTCAGCGCGTCGGTGTGCCACTTATCAAACAGAAGCCCAATGCCGACCCGGCGGCGGTTGTTTTTGATTCCATCCAGGCGGCAAATGCAGGCAGAGGCCGGGTCCTCATCATTGATACGGCAGGCAGACTCCACACCAAAGTCAATCTCATGGAAGAATTGAAGAAGATGAAGCGAATTGTGGAACGGGAACTGCCGGGGGCTCCTCAAGAGATTCTCCTGGTTGTCGATGCCACGACGGGACAGAATGGTTTGATCCAGGCCAAGATGTTCAAGGAGGAGATTGGCGTGACCGGCATTGTGCTGACCAAGCTCGATGGGACGGCCAAGGGAGGGATCATTATCCGGATTGTCAAGGAACTGGAAATTCCCATCCGTTATGTCGGAGTCGGTGAAGGTCTTGAAGATCTGCAACCCTTTCATGGCGAAGCCTTTGTGGATGCCCTGTTTGGAAGCGAGAAACAGTGAAACCTGCTAAGATCATCGAGTGTATCCCGAATTTCAGTGAAGGAAGAGACCCGGAGATAATAAAAGCGATTGCAGCGGCGGCGTCTGCAGTGTCCGGCGTAAGATTGCTCGATTATTCATGGGACAGGGATCATCACCGCAGCGTCATTACTTTCCTTGGCGAGCCGGAATATGTTTATGAGGCGGCCCTGGCAGCGGGAAGCAAGGCTTTGGAGCTTATCGATTTGAGCTGCCATGACGGCGTTCATCCGCGGATCGGGGCCCTCGATGTCGTTCCTTTTGTCCCCCTGGAAGGGGCAAAGATGTCGGATGCAGTGGCGTGTGCGCACCGATTCGGACGTGCGTTTGCGGCCGAGCACGGAGTGCCGGTTTTTTTCTATGGAGAAGCGGCTAAAAATGAAGCGAGCAGAGAGCTTCCGAAAATTCGCAGGGGCGGATTGCCGGGACTGATAAAAAGAATGGCGGCGGGTACATATAAACCTGACGAGGGTCCTGATGTCTGCCCTGATCGCTCCGGGGCCGTAGCCGTGGGAGCGAGGATGCCCTTGATTGCCTATAATATCAATCTGGACTCGTCCGATGTGGGGTTGGCAAAGCGGATTGCCGGGGTGATTCGTGAGTCCAACGGCGGTTTGCCCTCTGTCAGGGCCATTGGCGTCTTATTGAAAAGTCGTAATCTCGCCCAGGTTTCCATGAATCTTACCAACTTCCATGTTACCTCCATGAGGGAGGTTTTCGATAGTGTCAGGAAGGAAGCTGACCTGGCGGGGGTTAGTATCCGGGAATCGGAACTGATCGGTCTGGCGCCACGGGCCGCCCTTGACGAGGAAACAGCAGCATATATACGTCTGATCGGGTTTTCGGCACAACGGATTATCGAAACCCATCTGCCTCTGAATTGAATGATGATGGTAATGACAGCTTGCCCGAAAGGGGCAAAAAAGGCGCCATGGTTATTAACCAAAGCGCCTATATTTTTTTCTTTGCAAAGCCTTAGATGGCTTTTACGTTTTCAGCCGCCGGACCCTTATTGCCCTGCGCGATGTCAAAGCTTACACGCTGACCTTCCTGAAGGGTCTTAAAACCGGAACTCTGGATGGCGCTGTAGTGAACAAAAACGTCACCGCCGTCATCTTTTTCGATGAAGCCGAAGCCTTTCTGTTCATTAAACCATTTCACTTTTCCTTCTGGCATTTCCTGAATCCTCCTTTCTGTAAAGTCGGATTGCATCTATGACAGAAAGAAAAAAAGCT
>JBAYKV010000119.1:0-9801 GCA_041664405.1 Syntrophales bacterium | reverse complement strand
GGAATGGGAGGGATTCCAGTTCACCGCCGGTCCTTCGTACATTATCCACACCGACACCGATCTCAAACCTGTCAGTGTCCAGGCAGGTATTGATTATCAAGACAGGGAGCCGTTCTTCAAATCGTCGATGCGCCTGTTTGTCAGCGCCCTGTGCCATGCCTGGGAGGAAACCGACTGGAACCCCGACTATAATGTCAAAGTCGGCGTCAACATCCGCGGCCCCTATGCAGAAAAACGGGGCATTCAGATATTCGGCGAATATTACTACGGCAATCTTCCCTTCGGCCAGTTCTACAAACTGCGGGCAGAGTACTACGGCGTAGGAATTAACGTATCGTTTTAAGCGCCAAGACGCTTGATTTAACTAGTGAAACCAAATCTTTTTTAATAAGAAGGAGGTCAAAAATGACAACGGAAGAAAATGACACATTGGTAGCAAAAGGTTTAAGCAGACGTTCCATCCTCAAAGGGGCCGTAGCCTTTGGCGCCGTCACGGCAAGCGGATTTGCACTGAACATGGCGATGCCGGGAGCAGCGGAGGCAATGATCAAAAAACTTCCCAAAAAGTGGGACGAGACTTGGGATGTTGTCGTCGTCGGGTCAGGTTTTGCGGGGTTAGCGGCGGCATCAGCAGCGGCGGGAGCTGGTTCCACTGTTATCGTTCTGGAAAAGATGCCCACTTACGGTGGGAATTCCATCATCAACGGTGGTGTTTATGCCTCCTGGGACGACAAATACCATTACCGGAATAATCTGGGGCTTGGTGTTGATAGCCCGAAGCAGCATTTGGATGACACTCTCAAGGGAGGAGATTATTATAATATTCCCGAGCTTGTCGATGTCATGGTCAACGGCGCCACAGCATCTCTGAATTGGATGATCGATGAAGGTGACGCCAAAATCCGCCCGACGGTCACTCGTGCCGGCGGTCATACGGCCTACCGCACCCACTCCGCTGTCGCCGGTGTAGGCCGGGAATATACGGAAGCCCTCCGTAAGATTGCCGAGAAGCGAGGCGCCAAGATCATCCTGAATTCAGAAGTCACCTGGATCTGGCGCCAAGACGCCGATCCCAAATCTCCGGTTCTTGGTCTGGAAATCAAGAGAGGACGGAGACTGCTCAATATCAAGGCCAAGAAAGCCGTAGTTCTCGCCTCCGGCGGGTTCAGCCAGGATATCAAAATGCGCATGGCCCATAACCCCCGGTTGGTTCCTGAATTCAATTGCACCAACCACAAAGGGGCCACCGGTGAAACGATCCGCTTTGCCCAGGCCGTTGGCGCCGATACCCTGCAGCTTAATTTTATCCAGCTTTATCCCTTTGCCGAACCGGAGACCGGTATTCTCGACACCCCGGCCGTTTACCCCTTCAATGGGCCGGGATACGGGATTGTCTATGTCAGCAAGCTCGGCACACGCTTCGTCAACGAGCTTGAACGTCGCGACGTCTGTGCCTTCGCCCAGATCAACCTTGGAGCCAACATGAAGCCCACCTGGTCCATATTCAGCCGCCCCATGGTCCTGAAGATGGGCGGATCTTACGAGGAAATTGATGCCGGAGTAGCAAAGGGCCGTTTTATCAAGGCCGACTCCATCAACGAATTAGCCGGGAAAATTGGCCTTCCCGCCGCTGCCCTTGCGGACACTATCAATAAGCACAACAAGTACCTCGAAGAAGGAAAAGATCCCGATTTCAACAAACCCATCACCAAGGTCATGATCCCCCTGGTTGAAGGTCCCTTCTATGCGGTTTCCCAGTGGCCGGCGGTCCATCACTGTATGGGTGGACTGAGGATTAATAAGGATGGTCAGGTTATCGATGTTTTCGGCAGTGCGATACCGAAGCTATATGCAGCAGGCGAAGTTGCCGGCGGTGTCCACGGCTCTAATCGGCTGGGTAGCAACGCTATACCCGATTGCGTGGTTTTTGGCCGCGTCGCCGGGACAAACGCTGCTAAGGAGAATATTTAAACATTTAAGAGAGGGAGGCCGCTTCGGGCCTCCCTCATTCTATTCAGGGTAAATTAATCTTGACGAAATCATATCTATAGCGGATCATCACTTTCCTATGAAAAAAATCAACCTGATCACGGGAATTATTCTGCTGCTGTTCATGGCCGTAGCCATCGCCGGGATGCTGGGAACTCTTGATTATGGGCCGGATAGCGAGCCCTCGGACATGCCGGCGAAGAGTAACTCTTCTCAGGTGAAGGAGCGCTTGGTGGATACGCGGCTCCTCCTGACGGCCCGGCACCTGGCGGTCCTGGCCACGGCGCTGGAGGAGAAAGAGTTTGCTCACCAGGCCCTGCGATTGGCAGACCACGAACTGGATTTGGCCCTGGCCGATTCGATCCGCAGAGCCGTCGAGAATCCTTCCGCACCAAGTTCTGAGATCAAGGCCATCCTGGCGCTAAGAGACAAGGGTCAGGATGCAGTGGAAGGCGACCAGCAGCGCATCAAGGCGATCGAGAAGCAGTTGGCAAGGGCCAGAGAACAGGATAAGGAGAGCCTCGAAGAACAGTTGGAAGTGGCCAAGGCACAGCTCGAACTTGACAAGAATGAGTTGGAAGAAGCCCAGGACAGCCTGGATCGTGCCGGTGGGGATGTACAGGCCAAAATCCGCCGCCTGAAGGCCGCCTACGAGGATGCCCAAGGGGACCGCTCGTTGATCGCGGCTGGAAAAAGCGCGCCCATCTCACAGTTCTCTCCCGGCAGCTTGAGTGCTCGGATCTCGATGTGGGCGTGGCAGCAGTCCAAGCTGACCCAGCTCCGCCAAGCTCACCAGGAAGCCCGGACCAAGATCGAACGCATGAGCAAGCGGCGGGACAGCTTAGCTCAGAAGATCAAGCTGGCCAAGGAAGAGCGGGAAGCTGCCAAGAGCAAGGCCGCCAGCTTCGCCCGGGGGGACCTGAAAGGGGGTGGAGATTCATCCAAGGAGATTTCCAAGGCCACCATACAGACCCTGAAGCGTTTCATGAGCGACCAGCGGACCCTGGCCGATCTGGGCAAACGGCTCCAGTTTGTCAAGGACTTGGCAGATGTCTACGGTGGCTGGACTGCTATGGTGGAAATACACCGGCGTTCGGCCCTGCACCAGATGCTCAAGTCCCTGACGGTTATCCTGTCGATCCTGGGCGTGATGTTCTTCGGAAAGCTGCTTGTCGAGCATTTGTTTACCGGTGTGGCCAAGGCGCGGGGCATCCGCGCCGGTACCCTGCGAACCGTGGCTATCTTCGTGCTGCAGATTATGGGCGTCATGGTGATCCTCTTCGTGGTCTTCGGGGTGCCCAGCCAGATGACGACCATTCTCGGCCTCGCGGGCGCGGGCCTCACGGTCGCCCTGAAGGACTTCATCGTGGCCTTCTTCGGCTGGTTTGTGCTTATGGGCAAGAACGGTATCCGCGTGGGGGACTGGGTCGAGATCGATGGCGTGGCCGGCGAGGTCGTGGAGATCGACTTGCTCCGCACTATCCTGTTGGAAACTGGCGGCCTGATCGATTCTGCGCACCCCACGGGCCGACGGGTGGCTTTCGTGAACAGCTTCGCCATCGAGGGCCACTTCTTCAACTTTTCAACCTCGGGCCAGTGGATGTGGGATGAGCTGAAGGTAGCGGTTCCTTCCGGACAGGAGCTTTACCCCTTTATCGATGCCATCCAGAAACAGGTGGAGGAGATGACCCAGGCCAACGCGAAGCTCGCCGAACAGGAATGGCACGGCACCTCCAAGCGCTATCGGGTCCAGTCATTTTCGGCCGTGCCCCGGATCAGCGTTGTCCCCATTGCCAATGGTATTGAACTCCACGTAGGATACATCACCCGGGCCTACGAAAGCCACGACACCCGCACCCGGCTCAACAAGTCCCTTGTGGACCTGATGCACGGTAAGCGGCCCGAGGAGGAGGCATGATTTCAAAAATTCTTGTGCCCTCAGCGGTTTTATCCACAATGATACAAGTATTCCCATGCTCATTTCCTCCCGCCGGTGATTCTCCACGAACCCTTGTAAATGTGTCTCGCCGAAGGTTATAATTTTATTATTGACAAACTTACTGTTCTTACAATAAAGAAACCGATTACTTTATGGAAATTTTCCGATCAAGGAGTGTCGCCCGTTTATGAGCCGCCTGTTTACACGCAAGCGAATCCTCGAAATCATGGATCAATTCGCCCACGCCAAGGTCTTGGTCGTGGGGGATATTATGCTGGACCACTTCATCCGGGGGCGGGTTGCCAGGATTTCCCCGGAGGCCCCCGTTCCCGTTGTGGATGTTCATTCCGACCATATGTTGTTGGGTGGTTCGGCGAATGTTATGAACAACATTCATGCCATGGAAGGCAGGGTCTACGGGGTTGGGGTTATCGGCGCCGATGAAGCGGGGGAGCGTTTATTAACGGAACTACAGAAGAAGGAAATCGCTACGGCAGGTATTATTCGAGAAGATAATCGTCCCACGACCCTGAAAACGCGTATCGTGGCTCATGGTCAGCAGGTCGTCCGTTTCGACCGGGAAAGCCGCTTGCCGATAAGTGACGAAACAATAGATAAAATGATAAGCTACATGGCGACCATCCGTGATGAACTGGGAGCGGTGGTAATTTCCGATTACAGCAAGGGGGTGGTCATGGGACCCCTGCTCCAGGGAATCCGCCGGATCTTTGCCGGATCGGGGGTTGTGGTTTGCGTCGATCCCAAGAAAACGGACTTTTCCAGTTACAAGGGCTTTGACATTGTTACACCCAACCACCATGAGGCCGGGAAAGCGGTGGGGTTCGATATTGTCGACAGGGCCTCCCTTGTCAAGGCGGGGAGGGAGCTGATAAGAAATTTCGATTTCAAGGCCCTCCTTATTACTCGGGGGGAAGAGGGAATGAGCCTTTTCGAGCGGGATGGGTCGATTCGCCATACGGAATTTTCCTCCGAGGCGCGTGAAGTCTTTGACGTCACCGGCGCCGGCGATACCGCCATCGGCGTTTTCGCGCTGTCCATGGCCTCGGGAGCGACTTTCCGGGAGGCGGCGTTTATTGCCAACCGGGCGGCGGGCATCGCCGTCGGCAAGGTAGGCACGGCCACGGTGACACGGAAGGAACTGAAAAGGACCCTATGAGCTGTCCCCAAACAGCGACGCCGGTAAATCTGGTCATGAGCCTTATCGCGACTGACCGGGAGAAGATATGTCAGGTCCTCGCAATCCTGAGGGAGCGCTTTGGGGAGACGGATTATCTGAGTCCCTATCTGCCTTTCGACTATACGAGTTATTATGAGAAGGAGATGGGCCGGGATCTGGTCCGCAGGTTTGTTTCCTTTGGCCGGCATGTGGCCCCGGAGACGCTGCCGGACGTCAAAAACTGGACCAACGACATAGAGAAACAATTTTCCGAGGGGGAATTGCGGCAAGTCAATATTGATCCGGGCTATATTGCCCCGGCCCATCTGATCCTGGCGACGGGGAAAGGATATACCCACCGGCCCTACCTTCGGGACGGGATTTATGCGGATTTAACGATGATTTACTGCGACGGGTCTTTTCAATCTCTTCCCTGGTCGTATCCCGACTATGCTGCCGCTGGGGCCGTCGATATGCTCAATACCATCAGGAAGAAATACCTCTGGCAGTTGAAGAAAATCAGGAAGGAAGCACAATGATCAAAAGTATGACCGGTTTCGGCCGGGTAGAAGCGGTTTCCGCCGGCAAAAGAATTCACGTGGAAATGAAATCCTTAAACCATCGTTATCTGGAAATTTTCCTGCGCATGCCGTCGGCAATCTCATTCCTGGAGACGGAAATCAAGAAGAGGATCGGAGAGCGCTTCTCCCGGGGGAAAATCGAAGTCTCCATCCGTATCGACAATAATGAAGGTAATCAGGATGGGACGCAAATGCTGATGTTGAATCTCCCCCTGGTCCGTCAGTATTACTCACTCCTCAGCCAGATCAAGGATGAGCTTCATCTTCCCGATGAGGTAACCCTGAATATGATGTCCGGATTCAGGGACTTGTATGTGCCGAAGGAAGTGGAGGAGGACTTGGACTGTCTCTGGAAGGGTCTGGAGGTAGTCCTTGCCGAAGCGATGGATAAATTGACGGACATGAGGACAACGGAAGGAGAAGCCCTCGGCAGGGATCTTACCTGCCGCATGAATAAAATTCAACAGCTTCTTCGGATCATTGCCCTGCGGGCGCCGGAAGTCGTTGTCGAATATCGCCAGCGACTTAGTGATCGGGTCAGAGAGTTGACCCAGGGCATTATCATTGACGAGGCCCGCATTCATCAGGAGGTGGCAATCCTGGCCGAGAAAAGTGATATCACCGAAGAGGTGGTCCGCCTGGAGAGCCATATCGGTCAGTTCATGGAACTCCTGGAAGGTGAAGAAGCAATTGGCCGCAAGGTAGATTTCCTCATTCAGGAGATGAATCGGGAAGTCAACACCATTGGATCCAAGAGTGGGGACGCGGAAACAGCCCGTCAGGTAATTGAGATCAAGAGTGAACTGGCAAAGGTGAGGGAACAGATCCAGAATGTCGAATAATGCTGTTGTCATAATAATATCGGCGCCTTCCGGGACCGGCAAGACGTCCATTTGCAGGTCCATATTCCGGCAGTTCCCGGATATCAGGTTTTCCGTCTCCTATACAACCAGACCACCGCGTACGGGAGAGGTTGATGGCCGGGATTATCATTTTGTCACCGAAGATATGTTCAGAGAAAAGATACAAAAAGGGGAATTTGCCGAATGGGCTGAAAATTATGGCCATCTCTATGGGACATCACGGCGGGTGGTTGAGGAGATTCGGTCCCGGGGCGAGGACCTGATTCTGGATGTCGAACCCCGTGGGGCCAGGGCGCTAAAGGAATTATATCCTGACGGTGTCTTTGTTTTTGTCCTGCCCCCCGATCTCGAAGAGCTGAAAAAGCGTCTGCAGAAACGCGGGGCTGAAGATGATGAGACCCGGGAAAGACGCTTTCAAAAAGCAAAAGATGAAATCAGGGAAGTTTTCTGGTATGATTATATCATCGTCAATGATCGTTTGGAGAGCGCAATTGAGAAACTGCGGGCTGTCTATCTGGCGGAAAAGTGTAGAAGAGAGCGGCAACGCCTTGTCATTGATGGTTTTATTAAGGAAGCATAATCATTATATGTGGTTTGTAAATGGAGGTTGAATATTTGTATGGCTAGAATTACTGTTGAAGACTCGCTTCGAGAAGCAAAAAACCGTTTTGCCCTGGTCCAGCTCACATCCCAGCGGGCCCTGCAGCTCATCAAGGGATCAAAGCCCCAGGCCCTGGGTGAAGTCCGGAACAATCGGGAAATTGTCATGGCCTTAAGAGAGATAGCCGCGGGCAAGGTTCTTTATGCCCATCCGGAGAACCTGAGATATACGAAGGACAATTTCCTTCCTATTCTCGATCACACCGAGTTTATCGATGATGACGAATACACGGAATGATCGTCCTCAAGACCGTCTGATATTTGCGCTGGATATCGGCAGTGGCGGGATGGAAGAGGTCCTGTCGTGGGTAGACAGTTTGCACGGGCATGTCGGTCTCTTTAAAGTCGGCAAGGAGGCCTTTACGATTTATGGCCCGGCGCTCATCGACAAGATCCATGAACGGGGGGCCCGTGTCTTTCTCGACTTGAAATATCACGATATACCCAATACCGTAGCGAGAGCTGCGGAAGGGGCTGTCGGCCTGGGGGTGGCCATTTTCAATGTCCATGCCGCTGGGGGACGCAGCATGATGGTCGCGGCGGCCACCGCCGCAAATCAGGCTGTGGAACGTCTACATGTGCCGGCACCCCTCCTTATTGCCGTGACGGTACTGACAAGCCTCAGCGATGATGATTTGAGGGAGATTGGATTTCATAAAACGACGATGGAAGCGGTGCTAAATTTTGCCCGCATGGCCCAGGATGCGGGACTGGCGGGGGTGGTGGCTTCCCCCCGGGAGATCGAGGGTATCCGGAAGTCCTGTGGAGACGATTTTGTGATTGTCACTCCCGGTATCAGGGGTAGCGGCGCCGTTGCCGGGGATGATCAGAAAAGGACACTCTCCCCTGAAGAGGCCATCACAGCGGGAGCAGATTATCTTGTGGTTGGCAGGCCCATCCGCATGGCGACAAATCCGGCCTCCGAGGCGGATCGGATCGTGGAAGCCATTGCCAGGGGATTGCAGGCAAGAGGTTCCCTTTGAACAACCTGCCATCTAATTCCGTTTCTAAATCAAAGCGCTATCTTCGTTGGCTTCGTCATCGGCCCCTCGACGTATTTCCATATACGCCTGCGTCGCCTCTTCCCTGCCGCCTTGATTCCATCTTTGATTTGGAAACGGAATAAGCCGTGACAGTGATACGGATGAAGAGCGCCCCGGATATCAGGCATAAATCATCCCAGGTGATTTACGGAATAAATCCCCTTTGGGAAGCCATTAAAAACAACCCTCGAGAAATATTGAGAATTGCTGTCACCTCCGGTAGAAAGAGTGAACAGATCCTCAAAATCCTGGAAGAAGCCTCCCGTTTTTCTGTTCCCGTTGTGGAACTCGATCGGGCGAAACTGGATAGATTGGCCGATTCAGGGGTGCACCAGGGGATCGTGGGCACAATCCGGCCTTACGCCTACGTCGATCTGGAGGAGATGCTTCAACAGGATCAAGAAACTCTCCATGGCCGGATAGTCGTCGTCCTTGATAGTATTACGGACCCCCAGAACCTCGGGGCCATTATCCGCACCGCCCACTGTTTTGGAGCTGCCGGGGTGATCATCCCCCAGGATCGTTCCGCTTCCGTGACACCGACGGTTGTCAAGGCGTCGGCCGGGGCGGTTCACCATTTGCCGGTGACAATGGTTGCCAATTTGTCCCGGACCCTCGATACCTTGAAGGAAAAGGGATTCTGGATCTATGGGACGGACTCCGGGGCCGGACTGGATCCGCGTTCGGTGCCCTTTGCCGGAAAGATTGCCCTGGTCATGGGCAGTGAGGGCCAGGGGCTCAGGGACCTGATCCGTAAAAAATGTGATTTCCTTTTATCGATTCCCATGATAGGAAGGATAGGTTCTCTTAATGTCTCGGTGGCGACGGGGATTGTCATGCAGGAAATGTTTCGTGGGCTCATGAATCCTCGGGAAACTGAATAATGATCTGATGGTGACGGCGGATTTTGTGAATGCCAGATAGGAGATCATATGCCGGTATTTATCTGGGAAGCGACTACCAGAAGAGGTGAGGTAAAAAAGGGCGAATTGGACGCCGTCGATGAGGCAAACGCCCGGGGTCTGCTGCGCCGGCAGGGTTATCGGTCCATAAACATCAAGGCCAAGCCCAAGGGCCTCGAAGAATACCTTCCCTTCCTTAAGCAGAAGATCACCGAAAAAAATGTCGTCATCTTTGCCCGTATCTTTGCGACCATGATCAATGCCGGTCTCCCCCTGATTCAATGTCTGGAGCTTCTAGCGCAGCAGGAACAGAACAAGACCTTTGCCAAGGTCATTTCCGCGATCAAGGAGGACATCGAAGGAGGGTCCACCCTGTCGGATGCCCTGAAAAAATATCCCAATGTCTTCGATAACCTGTTTGTAAATCTGGTGGCGGCGGGAGAAAGCGGCGGTATCCTTGATGTTATTCTGCAACGCCTTTCAAGTTACATGGAAAAGGCGATGAAGCTGAAATCCAAGGTAAAGGGGGCCATGACTTACCCAGCAAGCGTCCTGGTTATTTCCATTGGCGTTGTCGCCCTCCTGCTTCTCAAGGTCATACCCGTTTTTCAGAAGATGTTTGAAGGGATGGGGGGAGAGCTGCCCGG
>JBAYKV010000118.1:0-9829 GCA_041664405.1 Syntrophales bacterium | reverse complement strand
CCGGACCGCCTCCGTGATGCCTCCGGCTGCGGCGATGTGATTGTCCTTGATCAGGACGCCGTCGTAGAGGGCGAAGCGATGGTTCTGCCCGCCGCCGATCCGGACGGCGTACTTGTCCAGGAAGCGAAGTCCCGGTGCGGTTTTACGGGTGTCGAGAATTCTGGCCTCCGTGCCGGCGATGGCCCGGACAAATGTCCTTGTTGCCGTGGCGATGCCGCACATCCGTTGCAGCAGGTTCAGGGCCGTCCGCTCCGCCATGAGGATGGATTTGAGAGACCCGGATACTTCCGCCAGGAGTGTCCCCGGCCCAACCTCCTGTCCCTCGGCGGCCAGGATGGTAATAATCAGCTTGGGATCAACCTGACGAAAGGTCTCCCGGAAGACATCGCCGCCGGCGACAACCAGCCCCGATTTGGCGATGGCCCGGGCGGCGCCGTTCTCTCCACCCGTAAGTATGGCATTGGATGTAACATCTGCCGCACCGATGTCCTCCTCGAGGAAGTTGCATATCAGCTCTCTGATTGATGCCCTGTCACAGTCGTTCAAAGCGAGCGGTTCCATTATGGAGCCTCAGGTTGCCAGTTCCTGAAGTTTTTTCAAGGCCTTCTCGATCAGCAGGTGCTTGTCTCTGATATCTTTATGTTTTTCCTCTTCCTTCTGAACCACGGCCGCTGCGGCCTTGGCAAGAAAGTCGCGATTGGCAAGTTTTCGGGAAACAATAGCCAGCTCTTTCTCCAGCTTGGTCCGGTCCTTTTCCAGACGGGTCTTTTCGGCGGCCACGTCGATCGCCCCTTCCAGAAGGACAAAGATCTGAAGGTTTCCCACCACACCGGTGGCGGCCCCTTTGGGTTCTTCCATCGCCATGCCGATTTTAAGATCTTCCAGGTTGGCGAGGTTGACGATATAGCCGGCCCCCGCTTCCAGCCATGGGATCGATTTGGAATCTTTCTCCCCCTCAGGGGCCGAGATTATCGCCCGCAGCTTTTTTGAGGGGGCTATCCCCATCTCGCCGCGGATAGCCCTGATCCTGGTTATCACCTCCATGATCAACCCCATTTCCTCCTCCGCCCGGGGGTCGTCTACATACTCATCCTCCGTCGGGAAGGTGCTGACCATGATGGATGTCCCATCATTGAAGATGGTCTGCCAAATTTCCTCGGTCAGGTAGGGCATCGTGGGGTGAAGGAGCTTCATGGTGGCCTTCAGTATCCCGTAGAGGGTATGTTGAGCGGCCAGGCGACCGGCTGAGGCGTCCTTGCCGTATAGAACCGGCTTGACCAGTTCCAGATACCAATCACAGAACTCGTGCCAGATGAACTGGTAGATACTGCCCGTCGCTTCGTTGAACCTGTACTCGTTGAATCCGTTGACGACATCCCTGATGGTGTGACGCAGGCGGGACTCTATCCAGCGATCGGGAAGGGATTTGTCCGCCCTGGAGATCTTCGGTTCCGCCTCCGGGTAGTCTTCGAGATTCATCACGGCAAAACGCGTCGCATTCCAGATTTTGTTGACGAAGAACTTGTACCCTTCGATACGTTCCTCCGACATCCGGACGTCCCGTCCCTGGGCGGTAAAGGCCGCCAAGGTGAACCGGAAGGCATCGGCGCCGAATTTGTCAATCATTTGAAGAGGATCAATGCTGTTGCCCTTGGACTTGCTCATCTTGTCCCCGTGCTCGTCACGGACCAGGGCATGGAGATAGACGTCCCGGAAGGGGACTTCCTTCATCGTGTAGAGCCCCATCATCATCATCCGGGCCACCCAGAAAAACAGGATATCAAAGCCCGTGATGAGCAGGGAGGTGGGATAGAAGGTCTTCAGGGCCGGGGTCTGCTCCGGCCAGCCAAGGGTGGAGAAGGGCCAGAGGGCGGAGCTGAACCACGTATCGAGAACGTCTTCTTCCTGGCGGAGATCACTCCCCTTGCAGGTCGGGCAGTGATCCGGGTCCTGGGAAGCTACGATCATATTGCCGCAGCCGTCGCAGTACCAGACGGGGATGCGGTGGCCCCACCAGATCTGACGGGAGATGCACCAGTCACGGATGTTGGTCATCCATTCAAAGTAGGTGGCCTCCCACATGGGGGGGATAATCCGGGTCTTGCCCTTGATAACCGCCGCCGTCGCTGCCTTGGCCAGGGGGGCGACCTTGACGAACCACTGTTTCGATACCGCCGGTTCGATGGTTGTCTTACAGCGGTAACACTGGCCGACATTATGTACGTAGGGAGCGATCGTGCCGAGAAAGCCGCCCTTTTCCAGATCCTTCACGACGTTTTCCCGACATTCGAAACGGTCCTGGCCCTGATAGACGCCGCCGTTTTCGTTGATGACGGCGCTGCCATCCATGATCTTGATGATTTCCAGGTTGTGTCGTCCCGCCATGGCAAAGTCGGCGGGGTCACAGGAGGGGGTGATCTTCACGGCTCCGGAGCCGAAATCCATGGTAACATAGTCGTCGGCGATGACGGGGATCTCCCTGTTTACGAGGGGCAGGAGGACCATCTTGCCGATCTTGTCCTTGTAGCGGGGGTCGTCGGGATTAACGGCGACGGCCGTATCCCCCAGCATCGTTTCCGGACGGGTGGTGGCGACGACAATCTCGCCGCTGCCGTCCACGTACGGATACCTGATATCCCAGAGATGGCCGGCCTCTTCCTTGAATTCGACCTCGAGATCGGAGATGGCCGTATGGCACCGGGGGCACCAGTTGACGATATAGTCGCCCTGATAGATGAGGCCGTCGTTATAGAGCCGGACAAAGACCTCCCGGACGGCCTGGGAGAGACCCGCGTCCATGGTGAAGCGTTCCCGCTCCCAGTCGCAGGAGCAGCCGAGGCGCTTGAGCTGGTTGGTAATCACGCCGCCGTATTTTTCCTTCCACTTCCAGACCCGCTCGATGAACTTTTCCCGTCCCAGGTCATGGCGGGTGAGACCCTCCCTGGCCAGTTCCTGTTCCACTACGTTCTGAGTGGCGATCCCGGCGTGATCCGTTCCCGGCATCCACATGGAGTTGTAACCCTGCATCCGCTTGAAACGGATCATGATGTCCTGGAGGACGTTGTTCAGGGCGTGACCCATGTGGAGTATGCCCGTGACATTCGGTGGGGGGATGACAATTGAAAACTGCGGTTTGGCGCTTCCATCTATAGCGTGGAAAAATTTATTGTCCATCCAGTACTGGTACCAATTTCGCTCCGCTGCTTGCGGTTCGAACGCCTTGCTCAACTGCCCTCTACCCATGAATGTTCTCCTTCCAGATGATGTTTCCTGAGATCCTGGGGCCTTATGTAGCGACCCCAGGATTAGACGGGAAAAAATTTAGAATTTCAACTCTTCTTTGAATTTCTTGATGATCAGCAGGGCTTCGACGCCGGATACCGTATCCATGGGCGCGAATTCTCCGGTTGAGAGGCTTTTGGCCTGCATAATACCCCGGGAGGTCACAACCATAGCAGCATTGAAGTAGGGGAGGTCGGAGCGCAGGTCGGGGAAGGTCGAGGTAGAACCGATGAACTTGGTGGCCAGGCTGTTATCGCCGGTGACTTTGATCAAAATGTCTTCGATCATCATGGCATAGGCGCCCCTGGTGACAAATTCATTGGGATGGAAGGCCCCGTCGGGGTAAACTTCCAGGCCCCTCACCCCAAGCTGGAGGATCCCTTCTATGTCCATTTTCAGGGGATTGGCGGCGATGTCAGTGGCTGTAGGCGCACCCCTTCCCGGGGCCTTGGCCTTGTCGGGATCCTTAAAGGAGGTGTCGAACTCTTTGGGTGTGCGTTTCTTATAGAGGACATCAATCTTCATCTCCTCCATGAACAGGGCGGCGGCGTCGGCACGGGTGAGTTTTTCCACCAGGGCGATCTTCCTTCCCGTCACTGTCCCCGGCATGGCCCGCTGGATATCCTGAACGAGTTTCCACTGCACATCGGCATTTGCGGTATATTCGTCCTTGAGTTCCATGACCTTGGCAAACATTTCGCCGGATTTATTGAAATTGAGGGCGGTCTTGTAGCAGAGGCCCATGAAATAATAAGCCGGGGAGTATTTAGGGTTAATCGCCATGGCGTAATCGAATTCACGGATGGATTTGTCGAGCCAGTTCGTATCTTGCGAGCAATCCACGCCGATGCGGGCGCAGGCAGCCTTGCTCATCGTATAGACGCGAATGTAGCCCACATGGACGACGAGCTTTTCATTATTGTTATTGGCGTATTCCCACGCTTTATCCAAAGCCTTTAAGGCTCCGGGAAAGTCATTCTGATAGGCCTTAACCAGCGCCGTGCCCGTAAAGGCCCGGGAAAATTTCGGGGCCAACTGAATAGCCCGGTCAAACTCACCTTGCGCCTGAGGATACTGACCCTGATCCAGAAGCTTCAGACCCGTAAATACGTGATGATCGGGAGTGTCCATTTCTCCCGTCGGTTTGACTGCCTTCGGTCCGCAGGATACAAGCATGAGGATCACCGTCAGGATTGTCAAGACCACAAACAGCCTTCGATAGTCTGTCGCTCGCTTCATAAGCCTTCTCCTTTCGTTACTTTATGCCTCCATATAGGGGCAGCGTTTTTTAAAGTCAAGCAATTTCAAAGACCCCGATTAGCGGGCTTTGACGGTTTTTTACAGTGCGCGATCATAGGGTCCTTTTCTGATCGTGTCAAGGGCTGAGAAATACAGGGCTGAGAAATTCGGCGATGCGCCTCTCTATCTCAGGCACGTTGTCGGGAGACATCCAGGTCATGTCCTTTTCCGCCCGGAACCATGTCAGCTGTCTCTTCGCGTATTTTCTGGTATCCCGGGCCATTGATGACTGCGCTTCTTCCAGGCTGCATACGCCCTTGAGGTAGTTGAAAATGTGTTTATAACCAAGTGATTGCATGGGTTTGAGATCTTCGCCGTAGCCCCTGGCCTGCAGCTCCCGCGTTTCCTCCACCAGCCCGGCAGCGATCATGGCGGCGGCCCGTCCGTCGATGCGCTCAAAGAGGCTGTCCCGATCGGGGGAAATGCCGATCTTTATGAATTCATAGCGTTTATCCTTAAATCCGTGCCGCCCCTGAGCTTCCGTGATGGAACAGCCCGTGGCCGCGAAATATTCCAGGGCCCGAATGATCCGCACCGCGTCGTTGGAGTCGATGGTCAGGGCCGCGGCCGGGTCCTTTGCCCGAAGTTCCTCATAAAGGTATTCCTTGCCGTGGAGGGCCATCAAATCCTTGTAATTTCCTCTCAGCACCTCGTCCGGTCCCGGGCCCGGGAGGAGGCCCCCCAGGAGAACTCTAATGTACAGACCCGTGCCACCCACGACAAAGACCGGCCTTCCTTGTCCATGCAGCCTGCCGATCGCGAGGTCCGCCTCTTCACGAAAACGGGCGGCGTTGAACCATTCGTCCGGATTGACGCAATCGATAAGATGATGGGGAACCTGTTGTTGCTCTTCCCGGGTGGGTTTGGCCGTCCCGATGTCCAGATAGCGATAAACCTGCATGGAGTCGGCGCTGATGATCCCGGCGTTGAATTTCCGGGCGAGCGGGAGGGCGACGGCTGTCTTCCCGGCGGCTGTAGGACCGGTAATGACAACCAGGCGGGGCCTGCCGGTTTCCGCTGACAATGACATGAAGGACTAACCTCTCAGGCCCGTTTGAAAAGCCGGGCTAACTGTTTCCCCGTAATGGCGATCCAGACCGGGCGGCCGTGGGGACAGGTCGCGGCAAAGGGCAGACGATCGAGATCCTGGCAGATTTGCAACACCTCCGGCCCGGAAAGGGTCTGGCCGGCCTTGACGGCCCCTTTGCAGGCCAGAGAAATCAACACCTTATCCCTTTTGTCCTGCCATGAGGCGGTTGAACCCTCGCCGGCGAGCTGCCCGATCAGGTCCTGGAGAAGCCCCTGGGGGTTGATATGGCCCAGGATGGCCGGTAGGGACTTGATCACCACGGTATGGCCGCCGAAGGGTTCGACTTCCAATCCCGTTTCCTTCAGGATATCGACATTATCCATGAGGAGACCGTAGTCTCCGGGGGAAAGGGCGACGACTTCGGGGAGGAGCAGGGGTTGGGCAATGACCTTCTCCCCCGCCCGCGCCTGCCGGAACTTTTCATAGAGGATTCGTTCGTGGGCGGCGTGCTGATCCACCAGGATCAGGCCGTCGGGATCGGAAAAGACGAGATAGGTCCCCCCGGTCTGTCCCAGATAGGTCATCCGGGCCAAGGGGCGTTCTTCTGCCGCCGGCGACGGGTCGGGACCGGTGGCAATATTGCTGTCGCTATCGGGTTTAAACCCCGGCGCAAATACATCGCCAGTTACAACGGAGTCATCATCCGCAGACATCGTGTCCCCGGATTTCCATGCTTTGGGGAAGGGGGCTTGTCCCGGAAGCCCGGAGGGATCGTATCGTGTCCCCGCATTTCCGGATCGCCCCGGCGTTTCTTTGACGGCATCCCGGTAGGGGAGCTTCTTCTTTCCCCCATAGACGGTATAGCGCCTCAGGGCCTCCTCAATCCGGGTCTGGTAGACCGGTGGGGCGGCGGCTCTTGCCGCCGTTTTCGCTTGCGGCTCTGCCTGTCCGGCGTCCAGGTCCGGAGAAACCCGGGCGAGGCTGTGGAGGAGGGCCTCAACGATCAAGCCGTAGAGCTCCCGGGGGTTGCGGAAGCGGACCTCCAGCTTTGCCGGGTGGACGTTTACATCCACGTCCTCCGGGGGGATATCGAGAAAAAGGGCCGCCGCCGGATAGCGTTTCGCCTCCATGAGATTCCGGTAGGCCGTCATGATGGCGTGGTTCAGCAGGGGGTCCCGGATATACCGGCCATTGACATAGCAATAGATACTTTTCGTATTGGATCGGGTGACCTCCGGTCGGGATATGTAGCCGGAGATCGCCATGTCTCCCCGGACTCCCTTCACGGTAAGGAGGGCATCACGGGTATCCTTGCCCAGGACGAGGCCGAGCCGCTGGCCCTTATCCGGGGCGGCGGGGATATCCCAGAGCTGGCGGCCGTTGCTCAGCACGCGGATCTTGACCCCCTCATGAGAGAGGGCGGTCCGGGTGATTACTTCCAGGCAGGCCGCCTGTTCCGTGGCCTCTGTCTTGAGGAACTTTTTGCGCACCGGCACGGCAGCGAAGATCCTGCTGACAAAGATCGCCGTCCCCACCGGGCAACCCGTCTCCCGAACCTCCTGTGTCCGGCCGTTTTCCACAACGATCCGTGTCCCCGCGATGGCCTGGGGCTGACGGGTAAGCAGTTCGACCCTGGCAATGGCGGCGATGCTGGGAAGGGCCTCTCCCCGGAAGCCGAAGGTAGACAGCCGGTAGAGGTCGTCAAAAACGGCAAGCTTGCTCGTGGCATGACTCCGGAAGGCCAGGGGAACATCGGCCGGGTCCATGCCCTCGCCGTCATCGATGATGCGAAGCGAGGCGCATCCGCCCTTTTCTATTTCGATCTGGAGGTTGGTCGCCCCGGCGTCAAGGGCATTTTCCATAAGCTCCTTGAGGATGGAGGCCGGCCGCTCGATTACCTCACCGGCGGCGATCTTGTGGGTCAGCTCTTCGGGGAGGAGGTGAATTTTCGGTTCCATTTGTTGATAAGCTCTTTAAAGATGATGACCGCAGCCTTTGGGGGACTGCGGTCACGATAAAAAGTTAATATAGTGTTAACCGGATTTGCTTTACTGTAAAGATGCTCAATCCAGAACGATCATGACCCGGCACTTCTTCAGAAAGCTGAGGTTGTCGGCGGAGGCCCGGATCTTCTCAGCATCGGCGTTGCTGATCACGATGTCGCATTTGCCCGGACCGTCAGCCTTGACGCCCTTGACGCTGACAGGATTATTGGTGACCCGGGGGTTGCTCTGGGCGGCCGTCAGATCCCGCGCATAGCCCGTCATGCCCTGCTGAATGGCGTACTGACGATCCACGTTCATGGAACCATAAACCTCTTTGCCGTTTTCATCGATGACCTTGGGCGACATCGCCGGCCTGGCGGCCAGACCCCGGGCGTCAATCACGAGACCCGTAAAGATATCTCCCGACGGGGCAGACACTGCCGGGGGAGGAGGTGAATCCGGTTGCCTATCAAAGGCCTTGGGCATAATCGACTGGGACAACCGCCCGCTGAGGTTCATCCGCACCGTCACCTCGACGGTGCCGTCGGACAGATACTCCTTGTTCATCACTTTTGAGCCTTTTATGAGCCCTTCGACAGAGGCCCGGATGACGTCGCTTTCCGTCATGAAGTCCCTAACCACGGTATTGGAATCGATTCGCACCCCCTGGACGATTTCGAGGAGGTTACGGTAGGCATCCACCTGGGCGGCCCGCAGCGCCATCGGACGGGCGTTGGGTTTTCCCATGTACCGCTCCGGTGGGGCGCCGACGCCCACGGCTTCCACGTAACCGTCTTCATAGTTGATAATTCCCTTGTCACCCGACTGTTCGGCTACTTTCGATTCGATGATCTTTGTCCATTCCGTCATACTGACCTTGCCGTCGCCGCTCTTCTGACAGAATCCCGTACCGGTAAAAAGCATCATTACGGCAACAAGGGCCATTGTCAACATCCACTTTTTCATAGCTCCTCCTTCCATACCTTGTTTCGACATTGTCGGGAACAATAGCAAAAGGGTTCGGCCGTTGCAAATCATTTCTGCATATCCATCCGAAGCGTGAGGATTCCCCATCACGGATTGCCACGCTGCCGGACAGGTCCGCCCCCTATGCTGCCTTGACAAGATCCCCGCCCTGATATAAGAGTCCAAAAAAAGCTTCATACCCTATGAACTACTCCCGCAGGAAAGATAATTGGCAACTTCAGGCTTCGCAATCACCGGACCTCAATCTATCCCCGTTTGACCGCAGCGGCGCCGGTGAAGATGAAGGTCGGAGTGAGTCGATCCCGATCGCCGGCAATAACCTTGCTGCCGACGGCAAAGGAGCCGAGAAAGCACTCCTTGCGGCTAATCGTTGCCTCTTCGATATCATCGATTTTCTTCCCGATGCGACGTTTGCCATCGACAAGGAGCGCAGGGTCGTGGCCTGGAATCGGGCTATCGAGAAGATGACCGGCGTTGCCGCCTCCGATATGCTGGGTCGCGGCAATTATGAATACAGCCTGCCGTTCTATGGAGAACGGCGGCCGATCTTCATCGACCTGCTATTCGAGAGCGGCGACGGCAACCTGTCGGGAAAATATACGAATATCGATAAACTCGGGGATGCCATTATTGGCGAAACCTGTATCCCCTCCCTAAGAGGCAAAGAGGTCTACCTGTTTGGGAAAGTGAGCGCCCTGCGGGACGTGGAAGGAAATGTCGTCGGTGCCATCGAGTCCATCCGTGATGTAACGGATCGCAAGGTCGCGGAGGAAGCCCTCAGGCAGAGCGAGGCAAAGTACCGGGCCATCTTTGAGAATGCCACGGAGGGAATATTCCAGATCGCTGCGGACGGAATTTTTCTCAACTTGAACCAAGCCTTTGCACGCATATTCGGATATGCATCTCCCGAAGAGTTGATCCACGGTGTGAGACATATTAACCACCAGATGTATGTCCACCCGGAGGATCGGGAAAAGATCAAGGACATCCTTGCAGAGACAGGACAAATCCAGAACAATGATTGTGAATTCATTGACAAGCAGGGCAGAAAAAAATGGGTTTCCATTAACGCCCATACCGTTCGCGACGCGACCGGCTGTTTCCTCTATTATGAGGGAACAGTTACGGATATCAGCGAGCGCAAGCTCATGGAGCAGAAGCTTCTGGAAACGAAGGACAAGCTCTACGAGGCCCAGCGCATCGGCCACATCGGCAGTTGGTCCTATGATCTGGTCAGTGGCGCCAT
>JBAYKV010000117.1:0-9862 GCA_041664405.1 Syntrophales bacterium | reverse complement strand
GATGACCCGACGGTAGGTCTCTTCCCGGATCTTTCCGAAGAAGAAATGACCGGTATAAGTCCTCAGGGCAAGGGGAACGAGGGAGTAGAGAAAAAGTTTGAGCACCTGAGAGGTTATCAGACCGGTGAAGGCCTGACCGATAATGACCATCAGGCCGGAGACGAGAAAAAAGCCCTGTAGGGTAGATTTTATAAGCTCTTTGCGCCAGGACTGGATGGAGACATAAACGATCACCGGCGGTCCCGCCGCGCTGAAGGCGCCGCCGAAACAACCGGCGAGAAACCCGCTGAAATAGGCCCAGCGTATGTTCAGCGCTCGACCGGCAATCTTGAAAAGCAGGCTATACAAGGAGTAACAGACCAGTATCAATCCCAGAAAAGTAAGAAGAAGCCGGCTGTTTAGCGATTTCAGTAAAAAGATGCCGATGGGAACACCGGGAAGGGCACCGAGTAAAAGCGGCCATATCCGGGGCCATTCCAGATCTTTCCAGAGGGGGATAAGGAGAAAGACGGTCAGAATGACGCCCATCAGCGCCACAAGGGGGATGGCCGTCTTGACATCCAAAAAAAGGGCAAGTAACGGCAGGGAGAGAAGAACGGAGCCAAAGCCGGAAAATCCCTGGATAAAACCAGCGAGCAGCATAATGACGACAAGATAGACCAGTGTTTCCATTTTATCCCCTTAAATTCAGGCTATTCCCCCAAGGTCAGGCTTGTCAAGCTATCCTTTCGAGGCTGGTTTTGTCAAAGATTTTAAATAATAAAAGTTGCATGATTGGGTGCCACATATTATTAAAAATCAATTTTACCGCTATGATTCGCTTTCGAAAAGCAGTTAAAACAACTGATCGGGAGGTAATTCCGTTTCAAAATCAAAGATGATATCAAGGCGGCGAGGAGGAGGCGACGCAGGCGTATTGTTCATACGTCGAGGAGCCGATGACGATGCCAACAAAGATAGCGCCTTGATTTTGAAACGGAATAATATGTCGGAAGAAGCTATGAGAAAATCGGTGCTCGGGGGCTATGCCCAGATCGCCTGCCAGGGAAAAGGGAAGGAATAACGGATCATGGGCCTACGTCTGGCGATTATCGGTGGCGGGCCAGGAGGCTTGTATGGGGCGATTGCCGCCGCCCGGCAGGGTATTGAGGTCGTCCTCTTCGAGAAGGGAGAAATCGGCAACCATATCGTTTGCGGTGAATGCATCTTTGATTCCCTGGGGCTTCTTGAAAAACCTGAAGCCGGTCTGCTCTATAAAGTGGAGACAATCCTCTTTGAGGCGCAGGGCGTTCATCGGCTGGCCATCCGGGATTACCGCAACCTCTGGATGATGGATCGCCGCGCCTGGCAGCGGCATCTGGCGATAAAGGTGGCGAATCTTGGCGTTGACATTCGTAGGGGAGAAAAAATCAACGCCCATAAACTATCGGAAATAAAATGCAATTACGATTGGGTCATTGATGCGAGCGGAGCGCCGTCCGTGACATCCCGGTCCTATGGGTTTTCTCGGGAATATCAGCGGGAATGTCTGCTGGCCTATCAATATGTCCTGGAAGGTGATTTTTCCCGCCTGCAGCGGACGATCAAGGTCGGGTTTATATCCCATATCAAGCCGGAATATCTCCCCGGTTATTACTGGATTTTCCCCAGGGACGAAAGGACAGCGAACGTGGGGGTGGTTTATGCAGGCGGCGCCGATAGGCAATCCACTTTGGATATAAAGGGCTTACTTTATGAAGTTGTGGAGAAGGAATCCCTGGGGGAAGCGACCGTCCTCAGGAAAGGGGGCGGGCTGATTCCCGTTCGTATCCTTCCCGACCTGGTCCATGAAAATATTCTTCTGGTCGGAGATGCCGCAGGCCTCACCTCGCCCCTCCACGGCGGCGGGATTGATCTGGCCTGTATCAGCGGAGTCTTGGCGGTGGAGGCAATAATGAAGGGGAAACAAGCAGTTGCCGCATATCGAGATAACCTGCTGGCCCTGATGAAAGAAAAGATTGCCCTGGAAACATTGATTATCAAGAAGATGCGGCAACTTAGCTTTGGGGACTTCGATAACCTGCTCCAGGCGGCGACGCTGAGAAAACCCTGGATCAGAATGAAAGTCGGTCTCCGCCATCCGGACCTGCTTATAGCGGCATGGCGCTGGTTGAGAAAAAAGCCGCGTGACTTACAGTGACTTGGGGGGGCAGCACGGGTATCAATAATTTAACGGATTGGCAAAAAGTCGTCGTTCCCGCGCAGGCGGGAAGCCAGTCGATACGAAATCCGACTTATTACGAGGCCATCAATATCATTTATCCGGTTTGTTTGAGAAATAGACTTGCCCCTTCACAATCAGGACCTCACCGTCCACGGTTAAGGAGAGGTCCTGAAAACGTCCGTAAACAGTCTTGTCCTGGATCTTGATGGGGATGATCTTCGGGAGAGGGACCTTGACGGGCTTGGATAAGGGCGCAATGACGAGCTTCAGTAAGGGAGAGATATCCAACTGGATTCCCTGGAAGGTAAGGAGGATGTCTTCCTGCCCCGAAGAGAGAGATATGCTGCTGTTGCCGTTGACCCTGCCGCGGACCTGTTGAATCAGTCCGGAGCTGCTGGTCACATCGAAGTCCATGGCGATAGTCAGGGCCGTGGTCTTGGCGTCTTCCCGTTTATCAAACTGCAATTTTCCGGGATTTGACAGGGTAACCGCCAACGGCACTTTGATAGCGTCGAGAATGACGATCTCCTGCTTAATGGTCAGGGGGAAGGCCGCATCGATGAAGGATTGGAGGGTATCTTTGCCGATCCGAATTTCCAGTGGACCCGCTGTTGCCGTAATCGGCATTAATAAGAATAAACCAATAAAAAACAAGTAGATAATAGAGCAAGCATTTTTGCTGATCAGGCCATAGGCAGACCTGCGTCTTATTTCGGATTCTGACGAGCGTAGAAAGTATGCAATGTATTCTAACTGTTTATTATTCAATGAGTTCTCCTTACTTCTGGCAGGAAGGGCAGTAATAGGTTCCCCGGCCGCTGATCTTTTGGCGTTCGATTTGACCATGACAGCGTGGGCAGGTCTTGCCCTCATGGCCATAGGCCTTTAGCCGGTGCTGGTATTCACCCTTCTGGCCGAAGAGATCCCGCCAGTCGGATATGCTCGTTCCGCGGCATGTAACGGCGATTTTAAGGATATTGCCGGTTGCCGTTATAATCTTCTGCCATTCTTCCGGGGTAACGTCGCAGGTCGGCCGCCACGGGTTTATAGATGATTCAAAAAGAATTTCACAGGCATAGATATTTCCCATTCCCGGCAATACTTGTTGATCCAGGAGAAAGGCCTTGATGGGAAGGCGTCGTCGTTGGGCCTGGAGACAGATAGTGTCGAGATCGATCCCGGCAAGAAGATTGACTACGGATTTCCCCCCCGCATCGGCATCATGGCGGATGGTCAGGGTGGCAAAACGGCGGGGATCGATGCATAAAAGCTGGCCATGGGCAAAATCAATGGTAAATCGGGTGTGAGGGGGGCGTAGGCCAAAATCCGGCTGCCAGAAGAGCCGCCCGGACATACGTAAGTGAAGGTGGACAACGGGGCCGCTCAGATCGATTTCCAGACCCTTGCCACGGCGTCGGACGTCTTTTATCTGCCTGCCGATCATCGCCGGGAAATAGGCTATCTTGGCGTCGTAGATTGTGACGGCCCTGACCTGATCACCCAGGATTACCTGCTTGAGCTGACGACAAAGGGTTTCCACTTCCGGAAGTTCGGGCATGCTCTAACCTACAGGATTCCGGATCGGATGATAAAGACAAGGAGGGCCAGGCCAAGGACGCCGGCAATGGAGAAACCAATAAGGCCGATGATAGACAAGCCGAAAAAAGACGGACCGATCTCGGCAGCGAGGACGAAGGAAGAGCCGATAACGATAGCGGCGATAATCAGGGCGAAGGCGAGGCGGTTGGAGGCACGGTTGAGCTCAAAGATGATATGCTCCAGGCCCCTGTGTTCAAAGGCGATATGCAGCTTGCCCTGCCGGATCTGCCGCAGGGTAACGAGAATATCCTCAGGAAGATCACGGATATGGCCCAGCAGGGTGGTAGTGGAATCGAATGCCTGCATGAGGAGTTGCTTCGGCTGGAGACGCTTCGTGATGAGGCGCTTGATGAAGGGGCGGACCTTGGCGGTAACATCGAAGCTCGGGTCCAGGAGAAGGCCGATGCTCTCCACCTGAATCATGGCCTTGATCATGAAGAAGATGTCCGGCGGCAACCGGAGTTGGTGGCGAGAGATGAGATCAAGGAGGTCTTCGAGGATTTCTCCGACGCGGACATCCTTGAGGGGCTTGTAGAGGTGGAGATCGGCGAAGGTGGTGATATCACGTTCCAGGGCACGCCGTTCAAGTTCATCCTGATATTCAACGATTTTCAGCACGGCGTCGGTGATCTTGGGGATGTCACGATAGACATAACCCATGATTACCTCCGTAAAGTGTTCACGGTCCCGGGCATCGATATGGCCCATCATGCCGAAATCGAGGATGCAGATCACATTGCCGGGGAGAACGAGCATATTGCCGGGATGGGGATCGGCATGAAAGAACCCGTGAATGAAGACCTGCTCCAGAATGAGATCCGTCCCCCGGGCGGCCAGCAGGGTACGATCATAACCTCTCTCCTCGAGAAGGGCAATGTCGCTGATCTTGATTCCCTCGATGTACTCCATCGTCAACAGCCTCTCCGTCGAGGCATGATGGAAGACCTTGGGAACGTAGATGGCGGGATTATCACGAAACTGACGGGCAAAGCGTTCGGTATGGGAGGCCTCGAGGTTGAAGTTGATTTCCTTGCGGATCGTCCGGGCGAACTCTTCCACAATCCGGGTGGGGCGATAGAGACGAAGCTCCTCGATGTAATGTTCCAGCATGCCGGCCAACTGAAAAAGGATGCCCAGATCTTCGCCGATGGTTTTCGGGATCCCTGGACGCTGAACCTTGACGGCCACGTCCTCTCCCGTGGTCAAACGAGCCCGGTGGACCTGGGCAATGGAGGCTGCCGCGATCGGGGTCTCGTTAAAAGACGAGAAGATATCCTCCAGAGGGGCCTTTAATTCTGCTTCGATTATGAGTCTGGCCTCGGCAAAGGCAAAAGGCTGGACATCGTCCTGGAGCTTGGAGAGTTCCTCCACCATCTCGATGGGGATCAGGTCCGGGCGGGTGGAAAGGACCTGTCCCATCTTCACAAAGGTAGGACCCAACTCCTCGCAGGCCATGCGCAACCGCTCGTAATTGCTAAGAGACTCAACCTCCTCCCGTTGCTTGCGGGAAACAAGGCGCACTCCCATCTCAATGTAGCGGCCCAGATTCAGACGATCAATAATCCCGTCAAAACCATACCTGAACAGGACCGTCAGTATCTGACGGTAACGGTTAATGTTCCGGTAGGTCCGGGCTATACTGCCAAGCTTGCGAAGACGCATAGTTGACGTTAGGCCGTTTCTTTTGTCTTTTTGGTCTGCTCCAGCTTGGCCAGACGTTCCTTGAGTTCATCCAGTTCAGACCGCGAGGGGATATTCATCCGGTTCAGGACATTATTAACTGCCGATTCCGTTTTTTCTTCTATGTCCTTACGTGCTTGTTTTGACTTCTCCATCCAGTCCTTCAGCGCTTCTCTGGCTTCTTTCTCCGAAATCTCCCCGCGCTTCACCAACTCGTCAGCAAAATCCTTCATCTTTTCAGTAGTCATGACAGCCAGCCCGGCGCCGAACAGCACAGCCTTTCTTAATGCATCAAACATCACTTAATCCTCCTTTCGTCAGTAAATAAACCGGTTTGATGTAAGCATCGGATTCAGGCGAAGCAGAACACGCAGCACGCCGGTGAACGCGACGCAATATTTGCAGAACCGTAGCCTCATCAGTGGAAAAAGTCAATAAATATCAAGATAAAGTAGATGATAATTGCAGTTATAGGCGACGTGTGATAAGCACTTGGGCCGTTATGCAAGGAACTCTAAGACTTACATAACCAACGCGTCCTTGAGAGGCAGGGCGATCGCGGAAAGTCATCAAGGAGAGTAGTAATGAAAAGTTATGGAGTTATCAAAAAGGCAAAGGCAGCAGGAAGAAATACCCTCACCGAGGCGGAATCCAAGAAAATATTGAAAGAGTATGGCGTCCCCGTTGTGGAGGAGGCAGTGGTTTCCTCCGTGGAGGAAGCAGTGGAGGCGGCGGAAAAGGTCGGCTACCCAGTTGTTCTCAAGGGGCTAGGTTCGCGTCTGACCCATAAGACGGAAAGAGGACTGGTATGCCTGAATCTGCAAGACCATAAGCAGGTCCGGCAGGCCGCCGGGCAAATTGTAAAGGGCGCCGGGCAGGATCTCGAAGGATATCTTGTTCAGCCCATGGTTAATGGGAAAAGGGAGTTCGTAGCGGGTTTGTTCTGTGATCACCTGTTTGGCCCCGTCGTCATGTTCGGATTAGGGGGAATATTTACCGAGGCCCTTGGTGATGCCGTGTTCCGGGTAGCGCCGGTAAGCGACGTGCAGGCGGGGATAATGATCGATGAATTGCGGGCCCGATCGCTGTTGGGCCCTTTCCGCGGGGAGGAGGCGGCCCGGCGGGAGCAGCTCATCCAGACGATCACCGGTCTGTCCCGCCTGGGTATGGAACAGCCCGAGATTACCGAGGTAGATATCAATCCCCTCCTGATCAGGCCCGATGGGTCAGTATGTGCCGTTGACGCCCTGATAGTTCTGGGAGAACGGCCGGCGGCAGGGGCAGAAAGACCGCCCGTAAAGACAGAGGATATTGCCCGGATATTTCATCCCCATTCCATTGCCTTCATCGGGGCCTCTAGTCAGTTCGGCAAATGGGGCCATCTGCTTCTAACCGATCTGGTGACGGGGGGATATGAAGGGGAGATTTATCTGGTCAATGCCAAAGGTCAGGATATAGCAGGGCGCAAGGTCTATCCATCTATCGCCGACATTCCGGGGAATGTGGACCTGGGTGTCGTCACCCTGCCCGCGGCCCAGGTCCTGGGGATAATCCCCAAGTTCAAGGCCAAGGGAATCAAATATATGCTCCTTATTTCCTCGGGATTCAGTGAAATGGGTGAGGAAGGGCGGGAAATGGAAGGGGATCTGGTCAAAGCAGCCGCTGAGGCGGGGATAGTGATTCTTGGACCGAACACCATGGGTATCATCAATCCCCACCGAAAATTCTACTGTACCGGAACCCCCGTCTGGCCCAGGGCCGGCTCGATCGGGTTGGTGGCCCAATCGGGCAATCTGGGGACCCAGCTTCTGGCCTTTGCCGAGCGGGAGGGAATCGGTATCCGTGCCTTCTCCGGATCCGGAAACGAGGCCATGATTACTATTGAGGATTATCTGTACGGCTTCGAAATCGATGACCTGACAAAGACGGTAGTCCTCTATATAGAAAGCATAAAAGACGGCAGGCGCTTCTTTACCGCCGCCCGGCGGGTAGCCAGGAAAAAGCCGGTGATTGTCCTCAAGGGCGGCCGAACTGAGGCGGGTAACCGGGCCGCCGCCAGCCACACGGGGGCCATGGCATCAAATATAAAAATATTCAATGCAGCCTGCCGCCAGACAGGGGTGGTAGTTGCGGAGCATCCTATGGATCTCCTTGATCTGTCGGCGGCATTTTCTTCTCTGCCCCTTCCGAAAGGGAAGCGGGTAGCAATGTTGACCCTGGGCGGTGGCTGGGGGGTGGTGGCTACGGACCTTTGTGTCGAATCAGGTCTCGAAGTACCCCATCTGACCGATGATGTCATAGCGGAAATCGACAAGATCCTGCCGCCCTACTGGAGTCGCTCCAATCCTGTGGATCTGGTCGGACAGTTTGACCCCTCCTTGCCCCTGAAGGTTCTGGAGATACTCGTAAAGTGGGATCAGTGCGACGCCGTTATCCACCTTGGGGCCGTGGGCAGGGCCTATTTTGTCAATAATATGATCAAGGCCGTATCATCGGCGGACCCGAACTATTCCAAAGAATTCCTGAATATGGGACTGGAAAGGGAGGCGTCGGGAGAGAAGGCATTTTATGAAAAAAGCGCCCAACTTATGGAAAAATATGGGAAACCAGTCTTGGGGGTGATTCTTCTCGAAGACGAAAATACCAAGACCGTCACGGATGTGCCGGGGAGCCCCTACAAGGGGGTAGCCTTTCTAACCCCGGAGCGGGCGGTTAAGGCCCTGGCGAAGATGGTGGACTACCAGGCCTGGCTGACCCGGGAAAGCAACCGGGACGAGGGGCGCGCGTCATGAGCACCCTGTGCCTGATACGTCATGGCCAGGCAAGCTTTGGAACGGATCATTATGATCGGTTATCCGAGAGGGGCTTTATCCAGTCGGAACTTCTGGCCCGATATTTGTTAAAAATCGACCAGAAATATGACACCGTCTATGCGGGAGAGATGAAGCGTCAGATCGACACGGCCGAAAGGGTGCTTTCCTGTTGTCGTGAGGCAGGGAGGGCGGTTCCTGCGTTGCAAATCCTCCCGGAATTTAACGAATATGATTCCAAAGGGATACTAAAGGCCCTGGTCAGGGATATAGCAAAGGACGATCCGGGGATGGAAGCGGACATGGCACTTTTCTATAAGGATAAAAAGGCCTTTCAACGGATCTTTGAGAAGGTGATCCTGCGCTGGATCACCGGGGGCAAAGAAATTCCCGGGGTTACCTCGTGGCAAGAGTTCCGGGAAAGGGTGGCAAGGGGAATGCGCAAGGTCATGGCGGATAATGGCAGGGGAAAGACGGTGCTGGTCTTTACGTCAGGGGGACCCATTTCGGCAGCCTTCCAGATGGCCACGGGCATCTCTGATGAGGGAACACTTAGGGTGGTGTGGCATATCGTCAATACCTCGGTTTCTTCCTTCATCTACAACGCGGAGCAGATCAGTCTGACGTCTTTTAATAACCGGGCCCATTTAGACCTGGAGAAAGATTCCTCGCTGGTCACGTACCGGTAACGGGAAGAAGGAGCATATATGGATTTTGCCGTTTCTGAAAAGATGCAGGTCATCATCGGTATGATGAAGGAATTTGTCGAGAAGGAATTGATCCCCCTGGAGCCGGAGTTCTTAAGGAAAGAGTTCCGGGACCTTTTGCCGGAATTGGAGGAAAAGCGCCGCATAGTCAAGAAGATGGAGCTATGGGCGCCGAACCATCCCAAGGAATATGGCGGCATGGGACTGGATCTCATTGAGCATGGCCTTGTTTCGGAAGTTTTGGGCAGGAGCCCACTCGGGCACTACGTCTTCGGGTGTCAGGCCCCCGACGCGGGTAATATCGAGATCCTTCACAAATATGGAACGGAGGCCCAGAAGGCACAATACCTTGCGCCCCTTGTGGAGGGGAAGATCCGAAGCTGTTTTTCCATGACCGAAGTGGATATGCCAGGCTCAAACCCTGTCATGATGGATACGACGGCCATAAAGGACGGAGAAGATTATGTGATCAACGGCCAGAAATGGTACAGCACCGGAGCGGATGGATCGGCTTTCGCCATCGTTATGGCCGTGACCAATCCCGGGGAAGCGCCGCACCTGCGGGCCAGCATGATCATCGTGCCGACCGACACCCCCGGATTCAATCTGGTGCGCAACATCTCCGTTATGGGTCATGCCGGAAGTGATTATTTCAGCCACGCCGAAATCCTCTATCAATCCTGCCGGGTTTCCCAGAAAAACCTGCTGGGGCCGGAAGGATGGGGGTTTGTCATCGCCCAGGAAAGGCTGGGGCCGGGACGGATTCACCACTGTATGCGCTGGATCGGCATTTGCCAGCGTTCACTGGAACTGATGTGCAGGCGAGCTGCCCAACGGGTGATAGCGATGGACGGCAAGACCCT
>JBAYKV010000116.1:0-9914 GCA_041664405.1 Syntrophales bacterium | reverse complement strand
CGTCAGCCAGGGATACGGATCATTTGATTATGAGCTCATCGATTTCCGGGACAGCAACCTCGTCCTGGTCGATATCCTCGTCAACGGCGAAAAGGTCGATGCCCTCTCCCAGATCGTTCATCGCGATCGGGCCCGCGCCTGCGGCCTCCAGTCATGTGAACGCCTCAAAGAGGAAATACCGAAACAGATGTTCAAGATCGCCCTCCAGGCGGCCATCGGCGGCGAGATCATCGCCCGTACTACCATCACCGCCTTTCGCAAGGATGTTACCGCCAAATGTTATGGCGGCGACATCTCCCGCAAGCGAAAGCTTCTGGAAAAGCAGAAGAAAGGTAAAAAGCGCATGAAGATGATCGGCAATGTGAGTATCCCCCAGAGCGCCTTCCTTGCCGTTTTGAAATCTGATACGGACTGATTGATTCGCCGTTAAATGAACCTTCCCGGCCTTTACATCCATATACCCTTTTGCAGGACCAAGTGTCCTTATTGCCATTTTTACTCGACAACGGATATTACTTCCGTGGATGTGGTCATAACATCCATCGTCCGGGAGATGGAGCTTTATGCGGGCGAGTTTGACGCCTTCGATACCATCTATATCGGCGGCGGGACCCCATCACTGCTGACCATTCAACAACTTGACGCCATCCTTTCCGGGGTTCACAAGCACTTTGTCGTCCCCCCGAATGCGGAAATCACCATCGAGGTAAATCCTGCCGACGGCGACCTTCCCTGGTACCGCTCCGTGAAGGATTTGGGCGTCAATCGTCTCCATCTGGGCGTTCAGTCCTTCTCTGACCAGGCATTGACCTTTCTCGGGAGAAGGCACCGGAAAGAGGACACCTTCGCGGCCATTGACAATACCATCCAGGCCGGCTTTGACAATTTCGGCTTGGATCTGATTTATGGCATCCCGGGGCAGGATTTGCAATCCTGGCGGGAATCACTGGCGTACGCCGTTTCCCTTTCGCCGCCCCATCTATCGGCCTATCAGCTCGCCATTGAAGAAGAGACGCCCCTCTGTCATGGTTATCGGCGCGGCTCCTTTGAGATCCCCGACGAGGACGCGTCGCTGTCCTTTTTCCTGGAAACTTCCGCATATCTGGAAAGATCAGGTTATCATCACTACGAGGTATCGAACTATGCCGCGAGTCCTTCCCGCAAGTCCCGTCATAATCAGAAATACTGGGATCATACCCCCTATCTGGGAGTTGGTCCCGGGGCACATTCTTTTAAGGAAGGAAGGCGTTGGTGGAATCACCGGAGCATCGAAGGTTACCTGAATGATCTTGTCTTGGGAACCACCCCTGTAGCGGGCGATGAAACCCTCAGCAGGGAAGACCTGCGACTCGAGACGCTTTTTATGAGCCTGCGCACCGCTCAGGGAATCGATCTCGCCGCATTTCGCCTTCAATTCGGAGAAGATCTGATAGAAAAACGCCATTCGATCTTCCAGTCTCTCGTCGCCTGCGGTTTTATCGTCGCCAATGACGAACGGATTTCCCCGACCACACGCGGTCTTGCCGTAGCGGACCAACTGGCGTTGATCTTATAAGAGAAAATGGCAATTTACTGCGCCCTGTGATATGTGTTCGCGGCGGCGTGGAATGCATATGACAGGTATCCGTAACGAGGGAGGCATAAAAATAGCCTCGCAAACCCATCCCCACCCCAACCCTCCCCTTGAAGGGGGGGAAAAAAATTATTGATGTAATGTTTTCTGTTAGTTATCGGGCATTTTTCATATTAAAGGAAGATTTGTGAGCAAGGGAGACGGGAAGACATGACTTCGACAGTGCTCTATATCGTTGTGGCGCTTATATGCCTTGCCATCCCGTTTATCCTTCATCATATCAATAAAAATGCCGATCATCCATTGGATATAAATCTGCGCCAGCTCATTTCTCAGAACCTTACTTATTTTATAACGCTCTATGCGTTCATCCTCAGTTTCTCCATGATTACACTTTGGGGCACTTATCAAAACGCGGAAACAACCGTGACCAAAGAGGCGGAATTGGCCCTGAACATGTATCGCCTGTCCCCGGGACTGCCTAACTCCGGCCACTTCCGGTACTTATTGAAAGACTATGTAAGGATTGTAAAAGAAGAGGAGTGGAAGGAGATGGAGAAGGGCGTTTTCCATTCGGAAATGGAAAGCATTGACGACCGCCTGTGGTCTGAGCTGAATGCCATCAGGCCTAAATCACCTGAATATTTCAGCACCTATAATAATCTCATCGTCATGTTAGCGGATATGGGGGAACGCCGCCTGGAACGCCGGCTCCTTCTTAACGGCAGTCTCTATCCCCAGATGTGGGCACTGATCTATCTTGGCGGCTTCCTTTCCCTTTTCGCGTTATTCTTTACCAGTACCGGTCAGGCCAAGGTTCAATTTATCTCCGACTTCATGATGATCTGCATGATCGTCCTTACCATTTATCTTATCTATGAACTTGACTCGCCCTTTTCCGGAACCCTCCAAATCGATCCCAAGGCCTTCAACATCGTCTATGAGAAGATGGTCCACCTGGGGGCCCAGTTCGCCAAGTGATTGTGGTCAGTTTATAAAATATATTTGATGGTAACTTCAGGCAATCAGGTCAAAGGCGTCCCGGATAAGTTCCACCTCCGGGCGTGAAGGCAGCAGTTTTACGGCCACGACATCAAAGCGCGCCTTTATCTGCTGCAGACCGTGACGGTTCAGATAATAGGCGGCGACCATAGAGATTTTTTTCTGCTTGGCAAGCCCGACGCTCTCCAGGGGGCTGCCGTAGTTATCCGTCCGGCGGCTGCGGACTTCCACAAAGACAAGGGTCTCGTGATCGCGGGCCACGATGTCTATCTCTCCCAGGGGGCAGCGGAAATTGCGTTCCAGGATCTCATAGCCCACTCCGGAAAGATGTTCAGCGGCAATTTCTTCCCCCAGTTTTCCGGTGCTTATTCTTTCCCTGGTCATTTAAGGTTTAATTCGTAATTTTCCTGGCAGGGTTCTTCTTTTATTCTGAAGGAGCGACGATGAATCTTGCAGGGACCGTGGTCTTTGATCGCCTGCCGGTGTTCCCGGGTTCCATAACCCTTGTTTTTGAGAAAATTGTAACAGGGGAACTGTCGATGATACATCGCCATGATGTGATCCCGGCTTACCTTGGCAATAATCGAGGCCGCGGCAATAGATATGCTACGCCCGTCTCCCCCGATAATCGCCTCCTGGGGAATATCGATGGGAACGGTCTGCATTCCATCCACGAGGAGATAATCGGGGTAAATATCGAGATCGACGACCGCCTCCTTCATGGCGCTGAGGGTAGCCTGAAGGATGTTGATGTCATCGATTGTCGACGCATCCATGACACCAACTCCTATGGACAGGGCATCTGCCCTGATGACTTTGAACAGCTCCTCCCGCTTCCGGGGACTGAGCTTTTTTGAATCCGTGATATCCGGATGGTGGTAATTTTGAGGAAGAACTACGGCAGCGGCAACAACAGGACCTGCCAGAGGCCCCCTTCCTGCCTCGTCAATACCCGCAATCAGGTTAAAGCCTCGCTGGCGAGCCCGCTCTTCAAAAATGTGCATGTAAAAAACGAGTTTTTATGACTTCCCCTCCGTCTTGATCCTTGCCTTTTTCCCCTTTAGAGCCCGCAGGTAATAGAGCCGGGAACGCCTCACCCTTCCCCTGGTAACCACCTCGATACGATCAATTACAGGGGAGTGAAGAGGAAAGGTGCGCTCCACTCCGATGCCATAGGAGATCTTCCGGACGGTAAAAGTGGCGCGACTGCTGCCGCGTCTCTTCCGGATGACAACGCCTTCGAAGGCCTGAATTCGCTGTTTCTGACCTTCGATAATCCGTACATATACCTTGACGCTATCTCCAGCCTTGAAACCGGGTATATCGGCCCTGATTTGCTCTCTTTCAATCATTTCTATGAAATTCATGCTTCCCACACCTCACGTGTTTATTACTATTTTTTATATCTATTTTATCTTATTCTCCAAATAGCCTATCCAGAACGACAGCAGCGGCAGACCGTACGGATAGGTGATTATAATCCGACCTGCCTCGCACCGGTTCCAGACAATAATCAGCCTGATCAATGATCTCGTCCGCCAGTCCCCAACCTGTCCCGAAGACAATCAGGTAGGGATGATCATCACTTTCAAGAATACTTCTCATTTTCTTGAAAGTGATCAAGTCTCTATTCAAGGATGCACCCGTTACCACCACCCGGGGTCGCCGTCCCGAAAGGGCCAGAATATCCGAAACGATCGCAGCAAAGGTTTCCTTGACACAGACACGGTCGAAGGCCTCCTTGCGGGGGGCATTATAGGTCGCCCCGTACCCCTGCTGCCAATGGTCGAGAATGGTTTGTACCAGCAAACGCTGCGCCTCGATGGGCGTCACGATGTAAAACCTCTGCATGCCGTAGGTACGTCCCACCCTGGCAATATCATGGATATCCATGTTGGCGATGGCAGTGGTTACGATATTCCTGTGCTTGTTAAATACAGGATAATGTAAAAGAGCGATATAACAATTGGACCCGGATATCACGGGTCTTCCGTCTGAATCTCTCTCAGGATCAACCGGTCCGAATCGGACAGATTGACCTTCTCAAGCAGTTCCGGCCGCCTTCGCCATGTCCGCGCCAGGGACTGTCGTCGTCGCCACGCATCTATATCCCGGTGGTTCCCCGAGAGCAGGAGGTCGGGAACCTTCCATCCCCGATATTCCTGAGGACGGGTATATTGAGGATACTCAAGCAGTCCCGAAGAGAATGAATCCATTCGGGCCGATTCACTGTTTCCGAGGACGCCGGGAATCAGTCTGGAAACAGCATCCACAATCATCATCGCCGACAACTCACCACCGGTAAGGACGAAATCCCCGATGGAGATCTCCCGGTCCGTCAGATGTTCTTTTACCCGCTCATCCACGCCTTCATAGTGGCCACAAATCAACACCAGTCTATGGCAGGCGGCAAGCTCTTCCGCCGTATCCTGCCGGAAGGGAGTTCCCTGGGGACTCATCAGAATGACCGGCCCTTCCCCGGATTTTAACTCCAAGGCGTCAAGGGCCCGGTCAATCGGCTCCACCTTCATGACCATGCCGCCACCCCCCCCGAAAGGAGCGTCGTCTGTTACCCGGTGCTTGCCTGGGGCGTACACCCGGATATCATGAACGTGAACGTCAATGAGGCCTTTCTCCCTTGCCTTTTTGAGGATACTGCTCTCAAAGATCGACAAAAACATCTCCGGAAAAAGAGAGAGAATATCAAACCGCATCCCCCGACCTCACAGACCCTCAAGAAGCCTGACGGTCATAATATTATTGACTCTGTCCACTTTCCTGATCACATCCTCACTGGCCGGCAGCAGTTTTTCTTCTTCGCCATTCTTACAGACGTAAACATCGTTACTTCCAGCCGAAAAGATCTCCCTGATTTTGCCAAGACATACCCCTTCTTCCGTAATCACATCCATCCCGATGAGCTCACGCCAGTAGTATTCCCCCTCCGGCAACGCTGTCAGTTTATCAACCGGCGCATATACCCGGTAGCCCAGCAGGGACGCTGCAACCTGGGAATCGCAGCACCCTTCCAACTCCATTAAAAAAAAATCGCTTCCTAGTTGATATCTGGTCAACAGGCGGCGCTGCATATCTGTTTCTTCCCTCTGAAGATGGACCGCCTCCAGGCGGGGAAGAATACTCCCGGGGTCTGTCAGGTAAGATTTCACTTTAACGCCGCCATGGAGACCGTGCGTTTTAACAATTCTACCTATTTCAAAGAACTTGCTCACCCTATTCGATAATTTCCAGAACGCTTCGTTTCCTGATCTTGGTGGATGCGGCGCTTAAAATCGTTCTCATGGCTTTAGCAGTCCTACCCTGTTTGCCGATAACCTTGCCGAGGTCTTCTTTTGCTACCCTTAGTTCGATGACCGATGTCTGCTCGCCAACCACCTCTGAAACCTCAACCTGTTCGGGGTTATCCACCAGCGCCTGAGCCATGTACTTGATCAACTCTTTCATCGTTCCCACCTCCACCGGATTAGTCCGTTAACCTTTTCAAGCTTTTGACTGAAACCGCCCACAACCAGACTTCTACCCATTTTTTTTCAATAGTTGAGACACGGTAAGGGTCGGCTTGGCGCCCTTGGAAAGCCAGTACTTGATCCTTTCGATTTTGAGACTCACACCGTCGAGGTCCTTCGCCGGGTCGTAGTGGCCCAGAACTTCCAGGAAACGGCCGTCCCGCGGGGATTCGGAATCTGCTGCGACAACCCTGTAAAACGGCTTTTTGTGCCCACCCATGCGGGTCAATCTTATTTTAACTGCCATCCTGTGTACCGATCACCTCCTGTTTCTTAACTTCCTTCCTCTTAGTTAATTGGAAGATCGAATCGACTAACACATTTTTTTTATTTTGAAAAGGGAAAATTTCCCCGCCTCATAGCCTTCATTCCATCTTTTGAAGTCATCTTTTTCATCATCTTGCGCATCTCTCCATAGTTCTTCAGAAGTCGATTGACATCCTGCACCGTAGTCCCGCTTCCCAGGGCAATACGCTTTCGCCGCTGACCGTCAATGAGCAGATAATTATGCCGCTCCTTTCTGGTCATGGAATCGATGATGGCGGTGACCCTGCCGAGTTCCTTCTCATCGGGATCAATATTCTTGAGGGCTTTGATTTTATTGAATCCCGGGATCATGGAAAGCATATCCTTTATAGAACCCATTTTCTTTATCTGCGTGAGCTGACTGCGGAAATCTTCGAGGGTGAATTCGTTTTTACGGATCTTCTTTTCGAGCTCCCTGGCCTGCTGCTCATCTACCGTAGCCTGAGCTTTCTCCACCAGGGTCAATATATCGCCCATTCCCAGAATACGAGTAGCCATCCGTTCCGGGTGGAAGACCTCTAGGGCATCGACTTTTTCGCCAATTCCCACGAACTTGATGGGCTTGCCCATAACGGCCTTCAGGGACAGGGCGGCCCCGCCTCGGGCGTCACCGTCCATCTTCGTCATGATGACCCCATCGATACCCAGTCGCTCGTCGAAGGTCGTGGCCACGTTGACCGCTTCCTGACCGGTCATGGCGTCTGCCACAAAGAGGATCTCCGCCGGATGGACAACCTCCTTGATCTTTCGCAGCTCCTCCATCATTTCTACATCTATCTGAAGGCGCCCTGCCGTATCGATGATGAGAACCTCATAACCACGGCTTTTTGCCTCCTCGACGGCATTGAGGCAAATGGTTAGGGGATCCTCTTTCGCATCTCCCGGGAAGACCTCCATGCCTGTCTCATTTGCCAGGACCTTCAACTGCTCCATAGCTGCGGGACGGTATACGTCTACGGATACCAGCATTGTCCTTTTACCCTGCCTGGAAATAAATTTTGCCAGCTTGACTGCCGTGGTCGTCTTGCCGCTTCCCTGGAGACCTACAAGCATGACCGGGGCCGGGAAACGGTTACCGAATCTGATCTGGCTGCTTGTCCCTCCCATAAGCTCCACCAGGCGGTCATGAACAATCTTGACCACCTGCTGACCCGGACTTAAGCTATCGGTCACGTCCTGGCCTACAGCCCGCCCCTTGACATCTTCGATAAAATCTTTAACCACCTTAAAATTTACATCCGCCTCCAGGAGGGCCATACGGATTTCTTTCATGGCGCCCTGGATATTTTCCTCATCCAGCCGCCCCTTCCCTCTGAGTTTCTTGAATATACCGTCCAGTTTATCTGTTAGGTTCTCAAACATCATCCACCCTGTTAATTCCTCGCATTGAGATCAAGATTTGTCCCCCTGGCGAACTATACAATTCAATCCTTTAACCGTCTTTTTAATATTATCGGCCGCTTTTTCGGCTTCTTTCCTGGTCTGATAATTGTTCACCATTACCCGGTACCACTTACCCTTCCCGGCGATATCCATCTCTGACACTTCCGCTTTGTAGCCCATACCTTGCAATTTTTTTTGCAGTTGATTGGCCTTGACCCGATCGTCGTAGGATATCACCTGGATACTAAAATTCGTCGACGCGGCCGGACCGACATCAGGAGACGTCGGCTCGGTACCGCTCGCCTTCGTCTTCGGTGGTGCAACGGCCAACGCTGCAACGGACGGCTTCGGAGGAGCATCCCTGGTGGTTGGCGGTGTAGCTGTTCCAGGCGCTGCCGGTATTGCCGACGGGGAAGGGGGCAATGGTTTTTCGGGAACTGCCGGTGGCGCCGGTGATAAGATTACGGCAGAGGCAGAGGTTTCTTCTCTGTTTCCCTGGCCCATGAGATCTGTAGCCGTAGCCCCCTTTTTGGTAAGGGTATCGTAGAATGTCAAGTCCAGGGCTGCCTTATCCGGTGTTTTGCTGTCCCCATCACTTTTACCCTTGGGAAATACAAATCCAATTCCTTCCTTGATCAACCGAGGAATTCCCCGGACAATCTTATCCGGATAAGTGTCGATGTCTTTGCCTACATTGACGCCCAGGACAAAGGCGCCAAATACCAGGCCCCCCATGCCGGTAATCAACAAGATGAGCCCGAGCTTTCCCAGCTTGAATTCGAAGGAGCGAATATTCTTTATGGCCATAAGACTACATTTTATCCGGTGCGGAGACCCCTAATAATTTTAAATTATTCTTCAGGACAATAAGCAGGATATTCATGAGGAAGATTCGCGCTCTCGTCAGGGAATCATCTTCAGATATCACTTTGCATTTGTTGTAGTAACTATGGAACAGAGACGCCAGGTCATTAAGGAAAAATGTAAGCCGATGGGGCTCCAAGGCAGTGGCCGCCCCGGCAACGATTTCCGGAAAGCGGGTCAGGGCTTTCATAAGCGTCAATTCCTCGGGCAAAGTTAGGAGGCTCAGATTCACTTCTCCATAACGGGGGACAACAAAACCGCGATCAGCGGCAAGCCTCAGAATACTGGCGATCCGAGCGTGGGCATACTGGACGTAATATACAGGGTTTTCGTTCGTTTGCTCCTTTGCAAGCTCAAGATCAAAATCCAGGGGACTGTCGGTGCGCCTCATGAGGAAATTATACCTAGCGGCATCCTTTCCAACCTCGTCAACGACTTCCCGAAGGGTGACAAATTCACCGGAGCGGGTGGACATGCCCACCGGCTTGCCCCCGCGCAGCAGACTGACTAACTGGACCAGGACTATTTTCAGGGCATCCGCCCTGTAACCAAGGGCCTGGATCCCGGCGGACATGCGCGGGAGATAGCCATGATGATCGGCGCCCCAGATGTCAATCACCCAGGAGAAGCCCCGCTCATATTTGTTTTTGTGATAAGCGATGTCGGCGGCAAAATAGGTGGGCTCGCCATTTTGCCTTACGACCACCCGGTCCTTTTCATCCCCGAATGCCGTCGTCCGGAACCATGAGGTTCCCCCTTCCCGATAAATGTGTCCCTCCTGTTCGAGTTCCCGAAGGATCACAGCCACACCGTCATCCTTGTAGAGAGTCCGCTCGCTGAAGTAGAGGTCAAAAACAACCCCGAATTGTGACAGGTCTTCCTTGATGCCGGCAAGAATAATCGCGGCGGCATAGTCCGTGAAGTATGGAATTACCTCCTCTTCCGACCTCTCCAGATAAATGCTTCCTTCTTTTTCGATTATTTCCCTTGCAATATCTAGTATATAATCACCCTGGTAGCAAGACTCGGGAAAGACAATTTCCCGGCCAAGGATCCCGTAGTAGCGGTAAAGGACGGATCGTCCGAGATTGAACATCTGGTTGCCGGCATCGTTGATGTAATACTCTCTGCTAATCTGGTATCCTGTCGCCTGGAGGATATTGGCCAGCACATCCCCCACCACGGCGCCCCGGGCATGACCAATATGCAACGGACCCGTGGGATTGGCGCTGACAAATTCCACCTGCACCCGCTGCCCCTTG
>JBAYKV010000115.1:0-10187 GCA_041664405.1 Syntrophales bacterium | reverse complement strand
GCGGAAACAATTCTCTTTCTTCTTTCCGAGAGTGCCGCGGGCTTTAACGCCACGGAATTGACCATGGACGGCGGAATGACGGCCTGCAAATAATCTTTAGGAAACTAAAATGGATGTCTTAAAAGAAATCACGATCATACTGGCAGAGATCCTTGATATGGAAGGACTCGAAATCACACCTGAAACTTATCTGATAAGGGAATTGGGAGCGGAGTCTATCGACCTGCTCGAGCTTTCGGTAGCGATTAATTCCAGGTTTAATATTGAAGTCAATGACGACGAACTCTTTCTCCGCACCCTGAGGACCCATCTCCGCGCAGCGGAGATGGAGGGAAGAGACGCCGCCGGTTATCTGGCGGAAAAATATCCCGCCCTCACTGTCTCCCGGGTAGGGGAAATCCTGGCGGATATGGGAGGAGGACCGGTTCTCCGGATGAAGGATATCATCAGCTACATCACCTGGCATGGGAAAAATTAAAAGTATGCCTGATCTTGATAACTTATTAGCTGGCCGGCGCAGTATCAGAAGATACACCACGGCCAGTCCCCCTGAAGCCTGCCTGGAGAGCATGGTCCAGGCGGCGATTTGCGCTCCTTCCCCCCGGAACAGCCAGCCCGTAAGGTTTATCCGAATTGAGTCTCCCAAAATAAGAAAGCGACTTCAAGAAGCAATGCTTAGCGGCCGGGAGCGGCTATTAAATAAAGCCGTCTCTTGTAACCATCCCAAGCGGCTGAGGAATTGGATTAACGCCTACTGGCGCTATTCGGAGTTCATTTTCCGTGCCCCCGTTCTCTTCGCCGGCGGCACAATTACCCCGGAGGGGAGCTTGTCCAGTCATCTTTTCCAGGCGGGAATCATTACCAGAGACAAAAGAGACGATACGGATCTAGACATATCCATCGGTCTTGCCCTGCAAGGATTTCTCCTCAAAGGTAGGGAGTTTGGCTTGGGAACTTGTGTTCTCACGGCGCCCTTGGCCTTTATTGAGGATGTGGGCAGTATCTTCGGGACCAGGGAAATCGTGATTAAGTGTTTTGTCACCGTCGGCTTCCCTGATGAAAGCCCGGCCGGCCCGGAGAGAATGCCCGTCACCGATATTTACCTCAGGATCTGATTATGGCAAGAAGGGTCGTAATAACCTCCGTAGGCGTTGTCTCTTCCTTGGGAGCAAGCTTCCCGGAGATCATGGCTAATATCCGGCAGGACAGGACGGCCTTTGCAAGACCACCGTTTGATGAAGACATCGCTGTCTGTCCGGTAAGTAAATTTGAGGTGAGAAATTATACCGGTCCCTTCAAGGAGCGGCGCTATCTGAACCGGGGCGCACAGTTTAGCGTGGCTGCCGTCCTGGGGGCTGTTAAAAATTCCGGCATCAATCATGATTCACTAAAGAAGGCCGGTCTTTTCGTCGGTGCCGGACCGAATCTCGATATCGGGGGTGAGTTTCCGGACATTAGGGACGGCGCGATGGACAGGCAAGATCTGATGGCCCTGTGGATCCTCAGGTTTCTACCGAACACAGCCGCTGCCGTCACAGCCGACCTGTTGGGCATCCACGGCGAAAATCTAACCGTCGGGGGCGCCTGCGCCGCCTCCCTGCAAGCCATGGGCGAGGCATTCCGCAAGATTAAAGACGGGTATCTCGACGTTGCCCTGACCGGCGGCGGCGACTCGCGCCTGCATCCCGGCGGCATCCTGGCCTATAAAAAAGCCCAGGCCCTTTCCCGCCACGCCGGCGCCCCCGACAGTGCGAGCCGTCCTTTTGATGAAGAGAGAGCCGGTTTTGTCCCCGGTGAAGGAGGGGCTTTCTTCCTCCTCGAAGAACTGGAACACGCCCGACGTCGGGGTGGTTGTATCCATGGGGAGATTTGCGGTTTCGGCAGCACCTTCGGCGGCGGCGGACTGACGGCCCCCGATCCGGAGGGAAAGCACGAAGAAGAAGCGGTTCGTAAGGCCATGGCCGAAGCGTCCCTGGAGCCGTCGCAAATAGATGTCGTTTCTGCCCACGGCACGGGGACACAGCTCAATGACCACATGGAAGCCGCTCTTATCGAGCGCGTCTTCGGTAGCGCTAGCACCGTGCGGTTGCCCGGGGGCAGTGATAAACCATCCGTCATCGCCCTCAAATCATGGATCGGACACATCGCTGCCGCCTGCGGGGCCGTAGAACTGGCCATCGCCCTGGCCTGCCTGGAGGATAATTACCTGCCTCCTATTAGAAATCTGCACAAGCCCTGTAGTCCCGATATCCATTTTGTCCGGGAAGGGACAAGATGCGCTCCCCGGACGCTGCTCATGGAAAACTTCGGTTTCGGTGGCCAGAACTGTGCCCTGGTGGTCAAAGGTGGAGCGGCGAGGTGAGTAAACGAATCAGTATCAACACCGGGCTTTCCGGCTTCGTCCTCCTGGACCGGATTGGGGAGGCAGCGGCGGGTAACATTGCCGGGAGCAAACATTTTGTCTCCCCGCCATCCCTTGCCCTGGCTATTGAGAGCCTTGCCCAATTGGGGGCTTATCATGTGCGCTATCTCGCCAATTTTGAGAAACACGCCTTTCTCCTGAAAATTAAGAGTTGTCGCTTGCCGGCAAGCCCAATGCCGGCGGGATTCTACACCCTTTCCGGAGAGTTGCAGGGCCGCAGCGCCTCCGCCTTTACCCATCTCCTGCGGGCGAAATTGGCGGATGAAACCATCCTGGAGGGCGTTTTTTTATTTGCCGTGGTGGATTATGATTCCACCTTCAGAAAGGAAATCCTGGAGAGGCATTACCGGAGGGTTTTTTCATGTTTGCAGAAAGATATCGGAATAGACTGCTAAGCCAAAAGCAAGCCGGGCTTTATCGTCTGCCGCCGGAAGTGGCGGGCAAAGAGGGGAAGCACCTTCTCTTCGATGGCCGGAAGGTATTGAATTTCGCCTCCAATGATTACCTGGGCCTCAGTACCTCGGACGAACTCCGCCGTCTGGTGTCGGAAAACTTCCGGCGCTACGGCACCTCTTCCTCCTCCTCACGGCTTGTTTCCGGAAACTATGCCGTGATAAACCAGGCGGAAAGGGCCTATGCCGACTTCTTCGGTTATGAAGAGGCCCTCTTCTTCCCGAGTGGTTATCAGGCAAATCTTGGCGTCTTATCCACGCTCTTCGAAAAAGGCGATACGATAATCTTCGACAAGCACATCCATGCAAGCAGCGTCAAGGGCATGGTCCTGAGCGGCGCTGAATTTCAGGGCTACAACCACAACTCCATGGCCCATCTCCGGAAAAGACTGGAAAAGGGGAGGGTGGGCGGTGCCGCAGTACTTACGGAATCTCTCTTCAGCATGGACGGAGATTTTCTGGATATCCGCGGTTTTGGAGACCTCAAGCGGGAATACGGATTCTTCAGCATTATCGATGAGGCCCACGCCTTCGGCGCCCTGGGCGACCAGGGACGGGGCCTGGGCGGGGGTGTCGCCGATGTCGCCGTAGGGACCTTCGGCAAGGCGTTCGGCCTCTTCGGGGCCTTTGTCTTGCTTCCCGGGGCATTGAAGGAATATCTCTTCAACTTCTCTTCACCCCTGATTTATTCGACCACTCTCCCGGAGGCCCATGCGGCGTCGGCCCTCGACCTCCTGGAGATAATCGGCCGGTGCGACGACGGGAGAGATAATCTCCGGGAAGTTAGTCGCCTGATGCGGGATGGGCTGCGGCGCGAGGGATTTCATGTGTCCGGAGACGCCCATATCATCGCCTTGACCATCGGCGAGGAAAACAAAGCCGCCGCGGTCTCCAAGGGCCTCCTCGGGGAGGATATCTTTGTCCTTCCCGCCCGCTACCCCACCGTACCCATGGGGAAGGCCATCCTCCGGATCAGCATGACGGCCCTGCACACGGAGGAAGATGTCAACTGTTTTATTGACGGGGTAAAAAAAATATATGGAGAATAAAATGACGTCCATTAAGCTATTTGTCGCGGGGACCGACACCGGCGTCGGGAAAACGGTTCTGTCGCTCCTGCTCATGCAGTTCTTCTCCGAGCGGGGATTTTCACCCTTCTATCTCAAACCGGCGCAGACGGGATGCCGCGATCCCTACGACCGGGACAGCGACGCCCGGTTCATTTACGGCCATGTAAAGGCCCTGGCGGGGCAGGACCCGGGCGATTCCGTGGTCTATTGCCTGCAAAACCCCAAGGCCCCCTATTTCGCCGCCCGGGACGAGGCAAGGGAGATTGATTTCGCCAAGATTCAGGCCGTCGTGGAAGAAAAGAGCGCCCTTTACTCGCCGTTGATCATTGAAGGGGCAGGGGGACTCTTCGTCCCGGTCACCGAAAAGCTCATGGTCATCGACATGATCCAAATGACCGGGGCACAACCGATCATCGCCGCCCGGGCGGGATTGGGGACCATCAACCATACCCTGCTCACCATTGATGCCCTGCGCCGCCGGGGGATGGAAACGGCGGGGATCGTCCTCCTCAATGGAGGGAAGGAAGGCACTCCACCGAAAATGATCGAGGAAAACATCGAGGCCATAGAAAAAAGCTCAGGGATTAAAGTAGGAGGGGTCATCGGCAAGATCGACGATTTTTCCAACCCGCCCCGGCACTGTTACCTCTCCCTGAAAAAAATATTTGCGACCCTTTTCCCGGATGCCGCTTCTACTCCGTTTCCGCTTCCAGAAAGGTAAGGAGAGACCGGCTGAAGGTCTCGGGATACTGGTACATGTTGGCATGACCGCCGGGCAGCCTGATCAGCCAGGAACCGGTAATTCGCGATGCCATCATCAAGGAATTGGCAGGAGGGACAACGACGTCTTCCGTGCCGGTGATGACGAGAGTAGATTGTGTAATCTCGCCTATCCTGCCGCATGTCCCGGTCCACGCGCCCATAGCCTGGCTCTGGCGGGTGATACTGTCGCGGGACACAGGGGCTTTGGGCCTGGGCAGGCTTTTAAGAAAATCCGGATGATCTTGGAGCCACTTTTCCGGATAGAAGACCCGGACGAGACGCTGCGACCTTTCGGCAGGGGTACCCGAGAGGCTCGTCAGCGATTCGGTCACCTCCGGTGCTGCCGGGACGACCTCTTTGCTTCGCCAACCGCAGTTTCCCCCATAAAGGATCAGCTTCCCCACCCGGTCCGAGTGCCGCAGGGTAGCCTCCGTCGCGATGAAAGACCCCATGGACCAACCGAGAATATGGGCTTTTTTTATCTTCAGGGCGTCCATGAGGCCAACCGTATCTTCGGCAAAAAGCTCGATAGTAAAGGGCTGATCCGAGGCCGTCGTTTTGCCGATTCCCCGGTTATCGAAGACAATGACGCGGTAACGGGATGACAGCTCTTTGAGCACTACTGGATCCCACATGTCCATGGTCGCACTGTAGCCGGTAATAAGGAGCAGCGGATGGCCGCTCCCCATTGTCCGGTAACTGATGTCGATGTCGCCGACCCGCACGGACTGTGCTGCTATCGTCAGAATATCCAAACTTGCCGGCGCCGCAGCGTCGGCGCTGGCTCCCCAGACGGTAATAGGAGCGGACAAAAGAATAAAGATAAAGAAATGTAAGATCGTGACAGATAATCGTTGCTTCATGATTGCTCCTTGAAGTGGCAGAATTAAACTTTTTACGGGTTCATCTGCTTTAGCGGTCAATGATTCCCCGGATCTGCCTCGATCTTCGGCAGAGGCATGGCCGATCCAGCAACACCCACCTCCCGCCGCCGGTCGTATTCGTCATACTTCCCATCCCAAACCAGTTCCGTCCACACCTGTGACAGATAATTGTTGTTGATTTCCACAATTCAGGCCACTACAGAACAAAGCCATCGGCCTTTTTTAACTTCAAAGGGGAAAAGGCTTTAGGCGATTTTACCCCTGCCGAAGGACTTTTTATTGGTAATAATTAAATCTTAGATTTCAAGAGCTTTTTTCTCCTTCAAGACGGAAAGATAGCTTTCATAACTCAAAGGACAGTCCAATAAATCGTCGAGTTGTTTCGGGGAAATTTTCAGTTCTCTGGCAACGAGGGATAGCAGATTATCTCCATACTCCTTGATGCCATGACTGATTTTTGTATGAATTCTTGATTTGCGGTCCCCTACATAAAGAAACAAATATGTATGGTCGCGCTGGGTCGTTTTGAAACCTTTTTTAACTAACCCTGCCTTGATCTCCCGTGCCTTCCGTGTCGCCATGCATATCGACCTTTCTGACCAACTGTAATAGATACCTTTTTAATAATAAGGCGTCTTGGGTAAGCAGATTGTCCTCTTCCTGCGCGATAACATCCCAAAGAACCTCAAATTCGTTAGAGAATTCACGAATAACATCTTCGCGGGTTTCACCGTAGGCGATGATGCCAAGATTGGTATCTTCTGAATAAAATAGATCATCCTGCTTTTCGATTACGCAAGCGATATGGTGGATAAGATGAAATGTTTTGCCTCTTGCCTTGATTTTTTGGGGTCTCCAGACATGATCGGGGTCAAGATTGAGTTCCGACACCTCGTAAGTTTCGAGCCAATTTTTTATATCCCCATCTTCCATCTGCGCCATGCCCTTTGCTTCAACAAACTTGATTGTCGGTTCGGCAATTTTTTTATAAGCATCTGGTATTGATACGAGTTTATATATGGCATCCTTTGATGGACGGACCAGTATTTTAGGTGGACCGCCGTTAAAACGAAAAGCAAGGCGATAGTCCGAACCGTCTGCCGGGGCAATAGCGCGAAAGCGGCTTACAACTCGTTGTCGCAAGAAGGGTTGTGGCAGGACCTGCTCCAGCTTTACATCATCAACTTCTAAAATGGCATCTATAGCCCTTTGTGTATCCTCAATGACTTCTTCTGAAAAATCATCTTCCTCAGGAAAGAGCGTTAGTTCTTTTCCCGGTAATTCCAAAACAGCGTTCAGACTTCCAGGCTCCGTTTTTACTAGAAATAATTCGCATTTTGCCTTAATAATCGCTGGAATAGGCCCTTTCATTTCACGTTTGAGCCGGGCTCCTGCTATCTGGAATACAATGTCTTGAACAGATTGTAATGTCTTGGCAAAGAGCGAAACGGAAACCCTGCCATCCTGGACGGCTTCTCCAGCCAAGGTAATTTCGATTTTTCTGCTTTTGCTTTCGCTCACCTGTTATAATCCCTTTGCCTTTGGATATAAAAACCCCGCTCTCTTCAATCCGAAAAGCGGGGTCCGTTGTTTTTTCCGTTCATGGTTCTTTCCTTTCCGGTTAATGAAAAGATGGAACCCGGTGCTGCCGAAATCTGCCGCAAACCTGATGGACGCTACACCTAACAATCATTCCCGTCAAGGGTCTTGTGCCGCCACAAATTGATCTACGCCGACTTGAAAGGTAAATAGGCCGAAGCGTGAGGTTTCTGCACGTTCCTTGATATTATCAGACAATATTTTGTCTCCTGAAATGTCCAGCAGAATGTCTCGCTAAATTATTTTGTAACGCTATACAAATACAGTATAATTTAAATTTATCAAGTAAAAGATTTCCTAAAAAATGTCCGCCACTCGCTAATTATCTGCAGGATTTTCTCCAACTTCGCTCCATGTAGCGGGGCCGGCGCGGGTGAATTTCGTGGAATATCTTTAAAATTATAGCCTTCGACCATCAGGGATTCGATTAATTACCGCTTAATCCCGTCTTTACGGAAGGCGTCGGCGAAGGGGTTGTGAAAGGGTTTCGGTTCTTCTTTGGCCGGCCTGTTCTGTCCCGGACGGGGTTGGCGGTTTGTTCCGTGCGGGGTGCCCGGCCGGTTCCTGCTCTCGTCGGTTTGGGCCTTTTCGGTACGACGCCCGTCGGCTTGAGGCTTGTCAGTGTGGGAACGGACAGATTTATCGCCCCTTTCCCCTGGTGACTTTTTCATAGACAGGGAGATCCGGTTGCGCTCCATATCGACGGACAGAACCGTCACTTCTACCTGCTGACTCACCTTGACCACGTCTCCGGGTGACTTCACGAAGCTATCGGCCAGCTCGCTTAGGTGCACGAGGCCGTCCTGATGGACGCCGATATCTACGAAGGCCCCGAAGGCGGTGATATTCGTGACGATGCCGGGCAGTTTCATCCCCGGCAACAGGTCGCCGATTTTCTCGATTCCCGCCGCAAAAACGACGCTCTCGAATTGCCGGCGGGGGTCTCGCCCCGGTTTGGCCAGTTCGGAGAGGATCTCCCGCAATGTGGGCAGGCCGACCTTGTCGGTTGCATATTGTTCCAGTTTTATCTTTTGCCGCCGGGCCTCATCCGCAAGCAGGTCGGTAACGGAGCAGTCCTGATCAAGGGCCATTTTTTTAACGATGGGATAGCTCTCCGGATGGACCGCGCTGGCGTCCAGGGGATTGGCGCCGTCTCGAATCCGGAGGAATCCTGCCGCCTGTTCAAAGGCCTTGGGCCCCAGGCGGCGGACCTTCTTCAGCTCTGCCCGGCTCCGAAAAGGTCCCTCTTCGTCCCGATGTTTCACGATGTTTTCCGCCAGGGCCGGCCCCAGTCCCGACACATATGAGAGGAGCTGGGCGCTTGCCGTGTTGACCTCGACGCCCACGGCGTTGACGCAACTGACTACCACATCGTCGAGGCGGCGTTGCAGCTCCCCCTGGTCCACATCGTGCTGATACTGGCCGACGCCGATGGCTTTCGCCTCGATCTTGACGAGTTCCGCCAACGGGTCCATGAGCCGTCGTCCTATGGATATTGCTCCCCGGACGGTGACGTCCTGATCGGGAAACTCCTCCCGGGCCGCCGGAGAAGCAGAATAAATCGAGGCCCCGCTTTCGTTGACCATGACGATCCGGATCTCCCGGGGAAGCTCCAGGGTCCGGAGAAAGGCCTCCGTCTCGCGGCCCGCGGTGCCGTTCCCCACCGCGATCGCCTCGCTGGCGAAGCGTCTGCAGAGGACGGGAATCCTTGTCGCCGCCTCCTCGCGGCCTTTCTGGCCAAGGAGGGGATAGATGGTTTCGTGGTGAAGAAGCTTTCCCTGTCGATCCAGGCAGACGGTCTTGCAACCGGTGCGAAAGCCGGGATCGACGGCCAGAACCGCCTGCTGCCCCAACGGGGGTGACAGCAGGAGCTGGCGCAGATTGTCGGCAAACACCTGGATCGCCGTTTCATCGGCCGTTTTTTTTGAGGTGAGGCGGATCTCCGTTTCCATTGCCCCGGACAGGAGGCGCTTGTAGCTGTCCTGGACGGCAAGGCGTACCTGCTCGGAGGCTGCGGTCGTTCCCTTGATAAAGAGTTCCGTCAGGATGGCCAAGGCGTCTTCTTCCGGCGGAAGGATGCGGAGGGACAGGAACTCCTCCCGTTCCCCGCGGCGGATGGCGAGGACTCGGTGGGACGGCGCCTTTACGATCCCCTCTTCCCATTCGTAGTAGTCCTTGTATTTAATACCTGACTCTTCTTTGCCGGCAATCACCCGGGACCGGAGGACACCTTTTTCAAAAAACAGGGCTCGCATCCGCGCCCGCGCTTCCTGATCTTCATTGACCCACTCGGCGATAATATCTCTCGCCCCGGCGAGGGCCTCCTCGGCAGATTCGATCCCCTTTTCCGGATCGATAAACGCTGCGGCCTCGATCTCCGGGTCCATTTCTTCCTGAGCAAAGATCCGGAGGGCCAGGGGTTCCAGCCCCTTTTCCCTGGCGATGGTCGCCCGGGTCCGGCGCTTGGGCCGGAAGGGCAGGTAGATATCCTCCAGGACGGAGATAGTTTCCGCCGCCGCGATCTTTCCCTGCAATTCGTCGGTCAGGAGATTCCGTTCCGTCAGCGACGCCAGAATGGCCTCGCGGCGAGACTCCAGTTCTTCCAGTTGCTGTTGGCGGTCCCGGATGGCCGTAATGGCTACTTCATCGAGGGAACCGGTGACCTCCTTGCGGTAGCGGGCAATAAAGGGAACCGTCGCCCCTTCTGCAAATAGTCGGGCCGTATCACGAACCTGGTCAGGGGACAGGTTGAGTTCCTTGGCAATCTTTTCGTATCTTAATTCGTTCATGGTAATCCTTTAATATGTAATCGGCAGCGGGTAATGTCTCGCTTCATTCAGGGGAGTCTCCTTTAGCTGTTCATGACGATATTGGCAAGCTTTCTGTCAGCAGGGCTTTTCTCACGCAATCTTTCTGCCCATATTACGCTAGAGTGTTGAAACAAAGAAGGGAACGTCGTGTGGCTCGGACTTTGCGGACAGATGTCGGGGATCCTCTT
>JBAYKV010000114.1:0-10260 GCA_041664405.1 Syntrophales bacterium | reverse complement strand
GATGGACGGTCTCATGGCAGCCCAACAAGTATTTGATGAAAAAACAAAAGGGGAGTTAGGCGCTGACAAGGGACAAGAATGAATGAAAAACATCGCCCAACCACAGGATGCAACCAATCGCCGTTGGCTCTGGCTGGTCCACGCGTTCTGCTCTTATAGAAAATCCCGCGTATTGTGAGGAAGTATGGTTATCGCATTTTATAAGTATCGAAACGGAATACATGACCATGGGAAAGGGTGCTAATATTCAAGAGAGACTTTCTCTGTGGGTTTTTTTCGCTGCTGGTATTCTCTTTTCCATAAGTCTCATTGCCGTTGTGCGATATGTCCCGTTTACAAGCGCCCTGACGTTCTGGTTTGTCGCACTCATTGCGCTCACCGTCGGCGCTATTATCGCATGTCTTCCCTACTCAAGCATTGCGCTGTTCCTTGAAATGACCACCATCGGTCTCATTTGGCTTGTCTTCAAAGGTGAGGGCTATGGGAACAGTGTGTTCTGCTACCTTCCGCTCGTATCGGCAGTTCTCGTCTCTGTGAGCTATCCAGTCATGCCGATATTATCGCCAATTGTGGCGGCGGCGTTGACGGCGGTATGGTTCATTCTTGCAGGTGGTGATCTCAGGATGTTCGAGGCAACGCAATGGTTCTTCTTTGCCGCGACGGTCCTTATGCTCCTCATATTTGCCGCCAGCATTATCCTGCGCCCACGGAAAGTCCCTCTGCATATCGACGTCCTACTGTGTTCGTATTCTTCGAATACCGCTCATTTCACCGGCCTTTTTACTGAAGCCGCAAATAAGGCGGGGGCAAAGGTTTTGGTGCATCGCTTTCATCACTATCGCGGCTTTACCGCACGCTACAAAGGCGATGCTTTCGTCATTGCGTTCCCTGTTATCGGATGGAAACCGCCGTGGCCGATGTTATATTATCTCATTCTGAAACTACCTTGGGGTGGCGGCAAACCGGCATACATTCTATATACGGCTGCCGGTGGGCCGGAGAACGCAGGGACGTTCGTATGGTTTTTGCTCACACTCAAGGGCTATCGCGTTGCCGGACGCAGCTGGGGGATATATCCTGTAAATGTGCCGACGATACGCATAGGTACGAAGGCCTTTTGGCAATGGTCTGATTCGCTCATGCCGTTCAGGTGTGATGCCTTCGGCGCCGTAGAATCCGGCAGACGTTTTGTCGAAGGTAAATCTGCGGGGCTCCCGTTCATATTCTGGCCGTTTTTCCTCTCGATCGCTGGGGTAATTGTCGACAATCCGATCATTGACAGGATCTACCGAAACCACACGTTCAAAAAACGCTGCAACGGCTGTAGCATCTGCGTGAACTATTGTCCCGCGGAACGTCTGCGGATGGTGAACGGACACCCGCAGGCGAAAGGCACATGTACACTCTGTCTCGGCTGTGTCAACATCTGCCCGACAAACGCGATGCAGATGTGGTTTTTCACTGAATATGGCAGACCATACCATCCCAAATGGCCGTCGCTTGTGGTGAAAAAGAAAGCTTAAAAAAATGAGTCTAGATATATCAATGGGAAATGCGTAGAATACGAGAGAAGCAGAATCGGGTAGCCGGGGGGGCTCCCCCAGCCCCACTGTTTAAAGCAGCACATGCGCATTGTAAAATTAATAGATATATCGGTCAGTTAAGTAAAAATATCGCGCGGCGATATTTTTGTGCATTAGGCGATAAAAGATTCGTGAGAAATAATTGCCGAATCAAGCGATCCACCGGACCCTCGTCCCTCGGGCCGGTGATCTTATAAATCGTCGCAGCGCGCGCTTTTTCCTTGACTCCTATGGGAGTTTTTAAAAGGTGGTGGCGAGGAGAGCGGTTTGATCATCTGGAAGAGTTGAATCAAATTATTGCGTAACAACTTAAGTTCATTACGTTAAATGACAATATTATTTCATGAAGAAATTTTCTTGACATTACATTTCCAATAGGCTAAAAATACCGCCACTTTAAAAAGGCGCAGGCTAGGTCCTACCGTTTTGGATAGTTTCCGGCGTTCAGATAAGCAGACCTTTTGCAATCCACTTTTCGTTATAATCTATCGTTGCATGATACATTCTTATTCGTTACGTCCAGAGGGAAACGCATAATCTGCCAAAGGTTATTGACCAAGTCCCGGTTGCGATTCCTTCAGGGACTGACAATATAATGATTTTATTTAGGATATCCACACATGAACATCGAAGATATTAAAAGACTACCCATCAGTGAGCTGGCCAATCTGGCCAAGGACCTAAATGTCGCCGGCTACGGCGGCATGAGAAGGCAGGACCTCATTTTTTCCGTTCTTCAGGCCCAAACGGAGAAAAACGGACTTATCTCCGGTTCCGGAGTCTTGGAAATTCTCCCGGATGGTTTCGGGTTTCTCCGGGCGGTGGACTACAACTACCTGCCCAGTCCCGACGACATCTATGTTTCGCCGTCCCAGATCCGGCGCTTCAGTCTCCGTACGGGAGACACCATTTCCGGAGAGGTCCGACCTCCCAAAGAAGGAGAGAAATATTTTGCCCTCCTCAAGGTCGACACGATCAATTATGAATCTCCCGAAGCCTCCCGTGACAAGATTCTCTTTGACAACCTCACGCCCCTCTATCCGGAGGAGAAATTTAACCTCGAATCGGATGCGGAGAATTTTTCTACCCGGATCATGGACCTGTTTACCCCCATTGGCAAAGGGCAACGCGGCCTCATCGTGTCGCCGCCCCGAGCGGGCAAGACGATGCTCCTTCAGGACATTGCCCGCAGTATTGCCGCCAATCATCCCGAAGTGATTCTTATGGTCCTCCTCATCGATGAGCGGCCAGAGGAAGTCACGGACATGCAGCGCAGCGTCCAGGGAGAGGTAGTTTCGTCTACCTTCGATGAACCGGCTACCCGGCACGTTCAGGTGGCGGAGATGGTGATTGAAAAGGCGAAAAGGCTGGTGGAACACAGGAAGGATGTCGTCATCCTTCTCGACAGCATCACCCGGCTGGCCCGGGCCTATAATACCGTTGTCCCGCCGAGTGGCAAGGTTCTTTCCGGAGGCGTCGATTCCAACGCCCTTCATAAACCCAAGCGTTTCTTCGGGGCCGCGCGGAATATTGAAAACGGCGGTAGCCTGACGATCATTTCTACGGCCTTGATTGATACGGGTAGTCGCATGGATGAAGTCATCTTTGAGGAATTCAAGGGCACGGGAAACATGGAACTCCATCTCGATCGGCGCATTGCCGACCGAAGGATATTCCCTGCCTTTGATCTTGTCCGGTCCGGCACGAGAAAAGAGGAACTCCTGATCCCGAAAATCAATCTCAACCGGATATGGATATTAAGGCGCCTTCTCCAGGAAATGAACCCTGTCGACGCCATGGATTTCATGATAGACAAGATTCGCAAGACGGAGGACAATCAGGCGTTTCTTGATTCCATGAATTCATAACAACAAATATGAAAAATATTTCTTGAATTTCTCGAATCTAGGACTATAATACGATCCCATTTTCTAAGGGAGGAAGGTTGAAAGCATGAAAGAAGGTATCCATCCGGATTACTACGAAACCACCATTACCTGCGTCTGCGGGAGCGTCATCCATACGCGGGCGACGAAAAAGGACATTAAGGTGGAAATCTGTTCCCAATGTCATCCTTTTATAACGGGAAAACAGAAGCTCATGGACACAGCGGGGAGAGTTGAACGCTTCAACAAAAAATATGCAGGCCTAGGGAACAAAAAAGATAGTTGATTGTATTCCTGAAAGCCATGAACGAAGGATCAACCGTTCGCTCATGATCATGTCCAGCTCCGGTAAGGAAGTTCCCGCCACGATCCCGTTGTGGGTCTGTGTATCTGGTCGTGCAGGCCGGGCTGTCCGCGTCCGCGGTTCTGTTGACTCTATCCCCCCTAATTTTAAGTATTTTAACCGTATCAACAAATAGCCACCCTATTCATCAGGAAGGAAATTTCCTGAAGGATGTCAGGCTGGTTTCCCCTTTTATCCCGGTAAGGTAACGATGTATAAAAGACTGAAGGAAATTGAGAGCAGATTCGAGGATTTGCAGGTGTATTTAAGCGATGGTGAAGTCTTTACCAAGCCTGCTCTCTATCAGAAATACGCCAAAGAACATTCCGATCTCCAGGATCTGGTCGAGACGTACCGCGTCCATGAAGATATCAGACTGAAGATTGAAGAAGCTCAGCAGATCCTGAAAGAAAGTGATGAGGAACTCAAGGAGATCGTCAAGGAAGAAATGCCGCTGTTGAAACAGCAGCTCGAAGAACTCGGCAACCGCTTGAAGATTCTCCTCCTTCCCCGGGACCCGAATGACGAGAAGAATGTCCTGTTAGAGATACGGGCGGGAACAGGGGGAGATGAAGCCGCCCTGTTTGTGGGCGACCTTTTTCGCATGTACGGCCGGTATGCAGAAAGATGTGATTGGAAAGTTGAAGTGATCAGCCATTCACCGGCGGGCGGCATGGGGGGGTTTAAAGAGATTATCGCCCTGATCGAAGGAAAAGGGGCCTATAGCAGGTTGAAATATGAAAGCGGCGTCCACCGGGTGCAGCGGGTTCCCGTCACAGAGGCCCAGGGACGCATTCACACCTCGGCGGTTACGGTGGCTATCCTGCCCGAGGCGGAGGAAGTTGATATTACCATCGATCCCAATGAGCTGAGGATCGATGTTTTTCACTCCAGCGGGTGCGGCGGCCAGTCAGTCAATACGACTGATTCTGCTGTTCGTATTACTCATTTGCCCACGGGAATGATCGTTTCCTGCCAGGATGAAAAGTCCCAGTTGAAAAACAAGCATAAGGCCATGAAGGTTCTGAGGGCGAGGCTTCTGGATGGTATGATCCAGAGACAGAATGCCGAGATTTCCCAGACAAGAAAGAATCAGGTGGGAAGCGGGGACCGCAGCGAACGGATCAGGACATATAATTATCCCCAGGGACGGGTAACGGATCATCGCATCGGACTTACCATCTATAATCTGGAGAATTTTCTTGATGGCGAGATCAATATGTTTCTTGATGCCCTGAGCGCAAATTTCCAGGCGGCGGCCCTTAGTCAGCCCGCCGCAGGCAATGAAAGATGACGCACCCTTAATGACAATACAGGGGAGCCTCGATGAGGCGGTAAAAGTTTTCCGAAAGGCCGGAATAACCACCCCCAGACTTGACGCCGAGGTCCTGCTGTGCCATGTTTTGCATGTGGACCGGACGCAACTCCTGATGCGGGGGCATTCCCTGCTGACGGATCAGGAGTTGCGATCCTTCCGTCAGTGGGTGGCCCGTCGGGAGCTCAATGAGCCCGTGGCCTACATTGTTGGGGAGAAGGAATTCTGGTCCCTTGTTTTTTATGTGAATCGCCATGTCCTCATCCCCCGGCCGGAGACGGAAATACTGGTGGAAGAGGTCCTGAGAATCCTGCCCGCGATTGATCACCGTCCGGCCAGGATTCTTGAAATCGGCGTTGGCAGCGGCGCCATAAGTGTCGCCTTGGCGGCGTCGCAGGAGAACATGCAGGTGGTTGCGACGGACATATCACCGGAGGCGATCGCGGTGGCCAGACTGAACGCCGCTAACGCTGGTGTCGCCGAGAGAATCCGGTTTCTCGTCGGATCCCTTTTCGCTGACCTTTCCGGGGTTTTTGATGTGATCGTCTCCAATCCTCCTTATATCTCCGATGAAGAATTCCTCTGCCTACCCGATGACGTCAGGAAATATGAGCCCTCCGAGGCGCTGCTGGGGGGATCGGAAGGGATTTCTTTGCATCGGGAGATCATCGACGGCGGTTCGCAGTATCTCGAAGCCGGCGGTCATCTCATCATGGAAATAGGGGCTACGCAGCGGCGGCGGCTTGAGGATCTGTTGCTAAAAACAGGTTTATATGCAAACATATCATGCCGGCAGGATTATGCCGGTTACGACCGGGTGATCCTGGCAAGGAGAATATAAACGTGGACAAGATACTGATCACGGGCGGGCAGCGACTGGAAGGGGAAATTGAGAACAGCGGCGCCAAGAATGCCGCGCTACCAATCATTGCGGCCTCCCTGCTGACGAAGGGCTGGAATACATTTCATAATATTCCCGATCTTGTGGACATCAAAACCATTAAAAAGCTGCTGGGAAGTTTCGGGGTTGTTTTTGCAGACGAGAAAGGTTCGCTCCGGATCAATGCCGAGGATATTCAATCATGTACGGCCGCCTATGACCTGGTCCGCACGATGCGGGCCTCGGTCCTCGTGTTGGGACCATTGGTGGCCAGATTGGGAGAAGCCCATGTTTCCCTGCCCGGGGGCTGTGCTATCGGGGCCAGGCCGGTCAATCTCCATATCCGCGCCCTTCAGGACATGGGGGCGGAAGTGGAGCTGAAAGACGGCTATGTGATCGCCAAGGCGCGGCGTTTGAAAGGCGCCACCATCTATTTCGATATAATCACGGTAACGGGTACGGAAAATATCATGATGGCCGCCGCCCTGGCTGATGGGACGACATTGCTGAAAAACGCCGCCCGGGAGCCGGAGGTGGTAAATCTCGCGGAAATCCTCAATGGCATGGGGGCAAGGATTATCGGCGCCGGAACGGACGTCATTCGCATCGACGGTGTGCCGTCTCTTCATCCGGTGGAAGGAACAATCATTTCTGACCGCATCGAGGCGGGGACTTTCATGATCGCCGCCGGAATAACGGAGGGGGACATCTGCATCAGAAACTGTCACCCCGGCCATCACGATGCCCTTATTGCCAAACTCCGTGATACAGGAATGGAGATGGTCGTGGGGGATCGCACTATCCGGGCAATCGCCAATGGGCGGCCTCGGAGCGTGGATGTCAAGACCCTCGCCTATCCGGGCTTTCCGACGGATCTTCAGGCCCAGATCATGTCCCTCATGACCGTAGCGAGCGGTCTCAGTTTGATGACGGAAACGATTTTCGAAAACCGCTTCATGCACGTCAGTGAATTGATGCGCATGGGTGCGGACATTGCTGTTCAGGGACACAGCGCCGTTGTCAAGGGGGTTCCGAAGCTGCATGGGGCCCCGGTCATGGCAACGGACCTGCGGGCCTCGGCGTCACTCATCCTCGCGGGTCTGGCGGCGGAAGGCAGGACGGAACTCTCCCGTGTTTATCACCTTGATCGCGGTTATGAGCGGATTGAGGAAAAGTTTTCCCGCCTGGGAGCGGCCATGGAGCGGGTGAAAGCATGACGAGGCAATCTCAGTGAGAGTAATCAGAACAGACGAGGCAATATTTGAAGAGGTCTTCCAGGGGATCATGAATCGTGGCGGAGGGGGCGATCCGGCCCTGCGTACCACAGTGGAAGGCATTTTGCAGGATGTGGCCGCAAGAGGCGACGCCGCCCTGTTTGAATATACAGCGAGGTTCGATGGTTATGTCTTGACTCCCCAGACGGTTCAGGCATCGCCGGAAGAGATCAGGGAAGCGGCGGCCCTTGTTGACCCTGATGATCGCGCTGTTCTTCAACTTGCCGCCGCGCGGATAGAGAAATTTCATCGGTCCCAGATCGTGAAGGACTGGCGGGATGAATCGGAGGACGGCGTCCGGATCGGACAGCGGATCACGCCCCTGGAAAGGGCGGGTATTTATGTCCCCGGTGGGCTTGCCTCCTATCCATCGACAGTGCTCATGGCGGCCATTCCGGCCCGGATTGCTGGTGTCAAGGAGATTGTTGCGGTAACCCCGCTGCGGGGGGGGACGATTAATCCACTGGTTGCCCTGGCCATGGAGCTGGGAGGAGTAAACAGGATTTTCAAGATTGGGGGCGCCCAGGCCATTGCGGCGCTTACTTATGGAACCGCATCCATTCCCCGGGTCGATAAGATTGTCGGACCCGGAAATGCCTACGTTGCCACCGCAAAACAACTGGTCTATGGGCACGTGGACATCGATATGATTGCCGGTCCCAGCGAGGTGCTGATCATCTGTGACCGCACGGCGCCGGTACCCTTCGTGGCCGCCGACCTCCTCGCTCAGGCGGAGCATGACGAAATGGCCAGTGCCGTGGTCCTGACCACTGATGAGGCCACAGCCCGGCAGATTGTTGCCGAACTCTGTCGACAGCTTGAAAATTTACCGAGGAAGGCAATCGTCAGCCGGGCGATCGATCGCTATGGCGCTGTTCTGGTAACAAAAGATCTTGGGGAAGCAGTGCGGTTGGCCAACCGTTTTGCCCCGGAGCATCTGGAATTGATGGTAGCGAACCCCGAGGCACTCCTGTCCGAAATAACGCATGCAGGGGCGGTATTCCTCGGACAATACACCCCGGAGGCCCTGGGTGACTACATGGCCGGACCCAATCATATCCTTCCCACCGGAGGAACAGCCAGATTCTCTTCTCCCCTGGGGGTCTATGATTTTGTCAAAAGGACGAGTGTCCTTTCCTTTACCAGGGAGGCCTTTCATCGTTACGGACGTCAGACGGAAAGATTCGCCGCCCTGGAGGGGCTCGATGCCCACGGCAGGTCCATTGCTGTGCGAATGTAAATATGGCTTGACAAAATGACCCGTTTGATTAATATGTCCCCTGCATTCCGGCGAGTGCGGGCGTAATTCAGCGGTAGAATGTCAGCTTCCCAAGCTGGACGTCGCCGGTTCGATCCCGGTCGCCCGCTCCATTTTTATCTCCCCGAATGCCCTTGATTTTTGCTTGCATTTACCTTGCAGTTGTGTTAGCTGGGGATCAACATTATCGTTGAATTTCTGACGAGTGGGCTTTTGCCCACTTTTTTTTTCTGCACAGAATGGGCTTTTTGAAAAAAATTTACGAAAACCGTATCTGGGAAATAGCGGAACCCGCGATTCAATCGGAGGGGTTGGAGCTTGTCTGCGTAGAGTGCATCCAAATGAAATCACGTTGGGTTGTGCGCCTTTACATCGACAGGGACGGGGGAGTGACCATTGATGACTGCGCCCTTATCAGTAACCATGTAGGCGACCTCCTCGACGTGAACGATGTTCCTCCGGAAGCCTATACACTGGAAATATCTTCTCCCGGTCTGGACCGACCCCTGGTTAAGGATAACGATTTTATAAGGTTCCTCGGGCGCCGGGTGATCATCCAGACGGAATACAAAATTGACGGCGTAAGGAATTTCAAGGGTCTCCTGAAGGATTACCGGATAGGCGAAAACGGGAAAAAGACGATTATTCTGGATTTGTCGGGAAAGATCTTTACTGTTCCCATGGAAGCAGTGGTCAAGGCCAATCTTGTAGGCTTATTGGATCATAGATAATTTTAAGAAAAATCATCCTTACAGTGATGAATGGAGGAAGAGGGCATGTTTTCGGAGCTGAAACGGCTGGTCGAGCAGATGAGCAAGGATAGGGGAATCGAGAAGGAGATCATTATCGAAGCCCTCGAGGCGGCCATGCTAAATGCTGCAAGAAAGAAAATGGGACCCAACGTCGAAATCGAGTCCCACTATAACGAAGAGGCCGGAGAAATTGAGGTATTTCAATTCAAAACGGTGGAAGAAAAGGTAACGGATCCGGATATGCAAATATCCACGGCCGAAGCCAGGGATATGGATGAGGAAGTGGAACCTGGAGACAGCTTGGGCATGAAGGTTGACACGTCTACCTTTGGCCGTATTGCTGTTCAGACGGCTAAGCAGATTATCATCCAGCGCGTTAAGGATGCCGAACGTGACAATATATATGAGGAATACAAAGACCGCAAGATGCAGCTCGTCAATGGCTTCGTCCAGAGATTTGAAGGTGGCAGCATCATCGTCAATCTTGGCCGTTCGGAAGGCGTTATCCCCGTGTCGGAGCAAATCTTCCGGGAAGTCTACAAGCGGGGCGAGAGGATCCGTTCATTTATCTGTGATGTCAAGAGGATATCTAAGGGGCCACAGATTATCCTTTCCAGGACCCATCCGGCGTTTTTAAAAGCCCTTTTCGAAGTGGAGGTCCCGGAAATATCAGAGGGGTTGATTGAGATTGTCAGTATTGCGAGAGAACCGGGAAAGCGGGCAAAGATTGCCGTTAAGAGCAGGGATAAGGATATCGATCCGGTCGGCGCCTGTGTAGGCATGAGGGGCTCCCGGGTCCAGAGCGTGGTCCAGGAATTGCGGGGAGAAAAGATTGATATTGTTCCGTTTTCCGATGATCCCGCCAAGTATGTCTACGCAGCCTTGTCGCCTGCCAAGGTGGATCGTGTGCTCATTGATGAGGAAAATCGGTGCATGGAGGTTATTGTTCCCGATGACCAGCTTTCATTG
>JBAYKV010000113.1:0-10317 GCA_041664405.1 Syntrophales bacterium | reverse complement strand
GTGATCAATCAGATACAGCCCATCTATGTTACCTTCACCGTTCCCGAAAAGGAACTGGCGCGAATAAAGACCTACCAGGCGCGGCGGCAACTCCCCGCCGATGCCCTAATCCCCGGGGACGGACGCCCCGAAAAAGGGGAGCTCACCTTCGTCGATAACGCCGTCAACAGGGCAACGGGCATGATTACCCTCAAGGGGACCTTTGCAAACCGGGAAAAGCGGCTCTGGCCGGGTCAGTTTGTCAATGTGGTGCTGACGCTGGATATGGAACCGAACATCGTCATGGTCCCCACGCAGGCAGTGGAGAAGGGCCAGACGGGTCAATATGTCTTCGTTGTCAAGTCCGACAATACGGTGGACATGAAGCCCGTGACAACGGGGTCCGTGATCCGGGGTGAAATGGCTATTCTCAAGGGTGTGCAGGCAGGCGAAAGAGTGGTCACGGACGGGCACTTGCGTCTGGTTCCGGGAGCCAAGGTCAGCATCAAAGAGAATCCCTGAAATGGCGACAGAACAATAGCATGAATATTTCGCGGATCTTCATCCTCCGTCCCATTATGACCACCCTGGTCATGATCTCGATCCTCATCGTGGGACTTGTCGCTTATCGAGCGCTGCCCGTAAGCGAACTGCCAACGGTGGATTTTCCCACGATCCGTGTTTCGGCGAATCTTGCCGGTGCGAGCCCGGAAACGATGGCATCCGCCGTGGCCACGGTTCTCGAACGGGAGTTTGCAACCATATCCGGTATCGATTCCATGACGTCCATAAGCTCCATGGGCGTCACCCAGATTACCATCCAGTTCAATCTAAACCGGGACATCGACGCCGCGGCCCAGGACGTCCAGACGGCCATCGCGGCGGCGACCCGCCATCTGCCCCAGAACATGACAACGGCCCCGGCCTATCGGAAGTTGAATCCGGCCGAGCAGCCCATTCTCTATCTGGCCATGAGTTCGCCCACCCTGCCCCTCTCCAAGGTCGATGAATATGCCGATACCCATTTGGCGCAGCGTATCTCCATGCTCTCCGGCGTGGCCGAGGTTCAGGTTTACGGGTCCCAGAAGTACGCCGTCCGCGTCCGTGTAGATCCGAAGGCGCTGATCAGCCGCTCCATCGGCATTGATGAAGTTGTGGGGGCCATCCAGTCGGGAAACGTCAATCTGCCAGTGGGCAACCTTTCGGGGGCCCACCGCGCCTTTACCATCCAGGCATCCGGACAGCTTACGGACGCGGCGGCCTACCGGCCCCTCATCGTCGCTTACCGGAATAATACCCCGGTGCGGCTCAGCGAGGTGGCAACCGTCATGGACGGCGTGGAAGATGAAAAGGTGGCTTCCTGGCTTAACGACGACCGGGCCATCATCCTGGCCGTTCAACGCCAGCCCGGTACGAACACCGTCGAGGTTGTCCAGGCCATCAAAGATCTACTCCCTCAATATCGGGCGGAAATTCCGGCGTCCGTGACGCTGGATATCCTTTATGACCGGTCCATATCCATCAAAGAATCCGTCCGGGATGTGCAGATTACGTTCCTGATTGCCCTGATCCTGGTCGTCCTCGTCATCTTTCTCTTTCTCCGCAACCTCTCGGCGACGGTCATCCCCAGTCTCGCCCTGCCCATCTCCATCGTCGGCACTTTTGCGGTGATGTATCCGTTGGGGTACAACCTTGACAATCTTTCCCTGATGGCCTTGACCCTGAGCGTGGGTTTTGTCGTCGACGACGCCATTGTCATGCTGGAGAATATCGTCCGCCACATGGAAAAGGGTGAAAGCCCTCTGGAAGCCTCCCTCAAGGGCTCGGCGGAAATCAGTTTCACGATCCTCTCCATGACCATCTCCCTGGTCGCCGTTTTCATCCCCGTGTTATTCATGGGCGGAATCGTCGGCCGCTTGCTCCACGAATTTGCCGTCACCATCGCCGTTGCCGTCCTCATTTCCGGATTTGTATCCCTCAGCTTGACGCCGATGCTCTGCAGCATGTTTCTCCGGCCTGCCGGGGAACAGCGGCACAGCCGTATCTATCAGATGTCCGAGCGGTTTTTTGACGGTATGCTCCACCTTTACGACAGTACCTTGAAATGGGCCTTGCGGCACCGACTCACCACGCTTATCCTCTCGTTTGTTTTTTTAGTCGTCGCCGCCGGTCTCTACGCCGTCATCTCCAAAGGATTCCTGCCAAGCGAAGATACTGGCCAGATCACCGGTTTCACCGAAGCGGCACAGGGCATATCCTTTGAATCCATGGTGGAACACCAGAAGAAAGTCGTCCGTATCATCGAGAAGGACCCTAATATCGAGAAGGTAATGTCCCGCGTCGGGTCGGGGGGCGGTTCGTCCATGAATACGGGGCGTTTGACGATCCGCCTGAAACCTCGCCAGGAAAGGCGCCAGAGCGCCGATGAGATCATCCAGAAGCTCCGGCCGCAGTTGGCAACGATTCCCGGTATCCAAGTCTATCTGCAAAACCCCCCGTCCATCCGGATCGGCGGCTACCAGACGAAAAGCCAGTACCAGTATGCCCTTCAGAGTCCGGACATGAATGAACTCTATAAATATGCCCCCCTGCTCGAAGCAAAGCTGAAAGATATGCCGGGATTACAGGATGTGGCCAGCGATCTTCAGATCAAGAGCCCCCAGATCTCCATAAACATCAACAGAGATAAGGCCTCGGCCCTCGGTCTCACCGTCGAACAGATCGAGGCCGCCCTGGAAAGCGCCTATTCCTCCGGCCAGATATCGACGATTTATGCCCCCAACAACCAGTACCGCGTCATCATCGAACTCGATCCCCAGTACCAAACCGATCCCGCGGCCCTTTTGCTTCTCTATGTCCGTTCCGCTTCCGGGAACCTGGTCCCCTTGAATACGGTAGCCACTATGGACTGGACAGTCGGACCCCTCACGGTGAACCATCTGGGGCAGCTTCCCGCGGTGACCATATCCTTCAATCTGGCCCCCGGGGCATCCCTGGGCGACGCCGTGGCTACGGTGGAAAAGACGGCCCAGGCCGTCCTGCCCGCGACGATAACCTGTACCCTCCAGGGAACCGCTCAGGCCTTCGCATCTTCCATGGTGGGCCTGGAGATGCTGATCCTGGCGGCAATCCTCGTGATTTATATCGTCCTGGGCATCCTTTATGAGAGTTTCATCCATCCCTTGACCATTCTGTCCGGGTTGCCCTCCGCCGGCCTTGGCGCCCTCCTGACCCTCCTCATCTTCCGGATCGACCTCAACCTTTACGCCTTGGTGGGCATCATCATGCTCGTGGGCATTGTCAAGAAAAACGCCATCATGATGATCGATTTCGCCCTGGATGCGGAGCGGAAGGAAGGGAAGAAGCCGGAAGAAGCGATTTACCAGGGCGCCCTGACGCGCTTTCGCCCCATCATGATGACCACCATGTCGGCCCTCATGGCCACACTGCCCATCTCCCTCGGTCTGGGCGCCGGCGGTGAATCCCGTCAACCCCTGGGTCTGGCCGTGGTGGGGGGGCTCATTTTTTCCCAGATCGTGACGCTCTACATCACCCCGGTAATCTATACATACCTGGATTCGCTGCAAGTCCATATACGCCGGAATTGGCGTCGCATAAGGCATCCACATAGTGAGTCCATGGGACCATGATTAAGGCTTTTCTACTCCTTTGCGCGGGGATAACCCTGTTCCTCTTCGGCATGATGAAGCTCAGCGCCGGGATACAGATCCTTTTTACCGCCCGGATCAGGGATTATATCAGGTACGCCGTCCAGCGCCCCTTTTTCGGACTCCTCACGGGGGCAGCGGCGACGGTCCTTTTTCAGAGCAGTTCCGCTACCACCGTCATCGCCGTAAGTATGGTCAGCGCCGGGCTGATCAGCTTTTATCATTCCCTGGCCATTGTTCTTGGCGCCGACCTCGGCACGACGGTTATTGTCCAGCTTGTCGTCTGGAAGATCACCGATGCCTCGCCCCTGTTTGTTATCATGGGCGGGATGCTCTGGTTTACAGGAAAAGAAAAGTGGCGGGGGATAGGTGAATCGATCTTCTATTTCGGCCTTCTTTTCTTTGGATTGAGCATGGTGGGCACGGCGACATTGCCCTTGAAGAATCATCCGGAAATCGTGGGTTTTTTCCGTGACACCCAGCATCCTCTGACTGGGTTTGCCCTGTCTGCTCTTTTTACCGCCCTCGTGCATGCCTCGGCCATACCAATCAGCATTCTCGCCATCCTCGCCCAACAGGACCTGATCAGCCTCGCCAACGCCCTGCCCATGGTGATCGGGGCTAACGTCGGGACCACCGTCACGGCCCTGATGGCCGGTATGGTATCCGGCATCGGCGGGAAGCGAGCCGCCGTCTCCCATTTATTCTTCAAGGCGGCGGGAGCATTGATCTGCATGGCCGCCCTGCCTGTTATGCTGGACGTGCTCAGAGACCTCTCACCTAATGTGGCACAGCAGATCGCCCTGGGACATTTTCTCTTTAATCTTATCATCGTGATCCTGTTTTTTCCCTTTATCCGCAATATTGCCCGTCTTCTGGAAAGAATTATTCCCGGCACGGAAGAGGTGCTGCCCCTCTGGCCGGAGTTCTTGAGAGAAGAAGTCCTCGCCGAACCGGCGGCGGCCCTGGGAACCGTCGAAAAGGAATTGGCCCGGGAGATCCTGCTGACGGAAAAGATGTTCGCCCTCGCTGCCCCCCTCTTACAGGCCTACCACGAAGGCCGGAGAAGAGATGTCCTTTATATAGAGATGGTTGCCAATCATCTCCGGCAAGCAATTGTTGAATATCTGCGGAAAATATCATGCAACGAACTGTCGGAACCCCTTTCCCAGGAACTCTTTGCCTACACGGCCATGGCGGACGATATCGAACGGATGGGTAACCATATCGTCAGTTTCGTTGATCTTGCCCGGGAAAAACATTACCGGGAAATCGAGTTCACCCATGCTGCCGAGAAGGAGTTGGGAGATATTGAAAAGCAGGTTGCCGCCAATATCGCCGGCGCGGGATCATTGATCGGGAAACATGATGGGGACAAAACGGCGGAGGTGTACCGCCGGGAAAATGATATTGACAACGCCGTCAAGGAGGCCCGGGGGAAACATCTGGTACGGTTTCATCAACGCCTCTGTCCCGCCGAGGCCGGACCGATTTTCATCGAGATGCTCATCCATCTGGAGCGGATCTCCGATCACTGCCAGAATATCGCCGAACATGTCGAAGATCTGCCGATAAAATGAAGTTCCTTGACCTGTTCAGGGGAAAGATGCTACTTTTAACGGGAGAGATCCATTAAGCGACCTTGAATGCCCAATGAAAGGAGATAGTAATGAAAGATCGTTTGAACGCCCTGGATGTTGCCCTGAATAATGAAATGAGAGAGCATGAGTTTTACCTGAAGAACGCGGAGCGGACAAAAAATCCCGTCGGCAAGGCCATGTTCCAACAGATCGCCGCAGATGAACTGGAGCATTACGAACGGCTCAAACAGCTTCACGAAAACTGGGCCAAAGACAAAAAGTGGCCCGATACGGTCCCCCTGAAGGTCAAAGAAACCATTGTCAAAGATATCCTGAAGGATGCCGTAAAAAAGGCGGCCAACGCCCCGGCGGGGGACGCCGATGACCTGAAGGCCCTGGAAGAGGCGATTGATTTCGAGGGTCAGGGGGCAACCTACTATGCCCGGCTCCGTGATAACGTTACAGATCCCAAGGAAAAGGCATTTTTTGAGCTATTGGCCAACATTGAACATGAACATTACGTTTCCCTCAAAGACACGGAAGAATATCTGAAGGACCCGGCCTCCTGGTACCGGAAGGCGGAAAGGTCGGGTCTCGACGGGGCATAAGCACAGCTTTACAGCTTTTTTACCCGGAGCATGTTCGTCGTTCCCGCGCCGGTGACGGGGTGTCCCACCGTCATGACCACCAGGTCGCCGGGGGCGACGGCGCCACTATCCAGGGCGGCCTGGGCGGCCCGCTCGATCAGATCGTCTGTCCCCCGGGCCGCCCTGATCCGCATTGGGAGGCAACCCCATACCAGGGCCAGACGGCGGAGGGTTCCCTCGTTGGGGGTGAGGGCCACGATGGGCTGCTTGGGACGGAAACGGGATATGTTCAGAGCGGTCAGCCCCGACTGCGTATGGGCGACAATGGCCCGGGCATCAAGGTGATCGGCGAGGATGCAGGAGGCATGAGCCACCGAATCGGGAACATCCCGCCGGGGCGTCTTTTTGAGATAGTCATTGTGGGGAAAGTTACCCTCAGCCACGAGGGACAGTCGGTTCATGAACTGGACTGCCGCTAAGGGATAACGCCCCGAGGCTGTCTCTTCGGAGAGCATGATCGCATCAGCACCGTCGAGAATTGCATTTACCACATCCGTCACCTCGGCCCGGGTAGGGCGAGGGGAATCCACCATGGATCGTAACATCTGCGTCGCCGTAATGACAGGTTTCCCGGCGGTATTGGCCATATGGATTAAGCGTTTCTGAACCAGGGGGACTTCTTCGAGGGGGATCTCAACACCCAGATCCCCCCGGGCCACCATGATTCCGTCGGCAGCGGCGACGATCTCTTCAATGTTCTCCAGCGCCTCGTGCCGCTCGATCTTGGCGATAATCGGTGTTTGTTTGCCCCGTTCCGTAATCAATTCCCGGACCCCTCTTATCTCCTCGGCACTTTTCACGAAGGATAGAGCTACATAATCAACCCCGGCTTCCAGGCCAAGAAAAAGATCCACGCGGTCCTTAGCCGTAAAGGCAGGCGCCCGGATCGTCCCCGTGGGGAGGTTGATCCCTTTGTGAGAGGTGAGGAGGCCGCCGGTAATGACGGTGCAGGTAATATCCGTGCCATCCGTTTCTTCCACAACCAGTTCCATTAGTCCATCCGCTAACATGATTCGGTCCCCTTTGTGTACCTCCCGGGCCAGATCGGGATAGGTAACGGAGACCTCTTCGCCGCCCTGGGCAACGGAACGGGCGGTAAGGATGAACGAACGACCCGCCTCCAGACGGATTCCCGGTTCGGGAACCGGACCGATACGGATCTTTGGCCCCGCCAGGTCCTGAAGGATTGCCACCGTCCGTCCCTGCCGGCGGGCAGCGGCACGAATCCGGCGGATAAGGGTTTTGTGTTCCCCGTGAGTACCGTGGGAAAAGTTCAGGCGGGCCACATCCATTCCGGCAGCTACCAGGGCTTCCAGTACCTCGGAGGTCGCGCTGGCAGGACCGATGGTGGCAATTATCTTCGTGCGACGAATCATTGTTGGCACCTGTAAATAAAGGACTTACCGCGGCAAGTTTGCCGTTAGATAATCAATCGTTATGGGAAGATCCAGTTTGAGCCGGTGGATGAACTGGATACCGATCTGCACGCGATCGGTCTGACATTCGTAGAGATGACCTCCGTACTTGCGATCGTCCGTGAGAAAATGCAGATGAAATCCGGGGAAATTAAGGGCGCGGATAAATTTCGGCGTATAAAAACCGGCTAAAACGCCGTTGATATTTTCGTATTCAAATACGGGACGGTTTTTTTCATCTTCGACAAGGGGTTGATAATTATCCTGCCGGGCGACGGACCAGACCTTTACTTGCTTGAACAAGCCGTCGACGCGAATCGCATAGAGCATGTTATCTGAGGGCAGCAGGCGATTTAGAATGGCATTGAAGGCATTGAAATCGAGATTCCCCTCTATTTCTTCCACAACGGAGGGTCTATAGAAGGTCACACAGGCAAAGGGGGTCTGAACATGATCGGCCACGGGATAGGTTTTTCCGTCAGCGTGCAATTGATAGATGATGCCGTCGAGCATAACCATTTCCCCGTCTAGGTTATTGAAGGTGCCCAGGCCAAAATCACCATGCGTCCTCAGATCCCCAAGGGTAGTGTTTTCTTCGTAAAAACCTTTCAGCATGGCATTGACCGGCGCGGAGAGATAGATCGAATTTATGCCCCGTTCATCCTTCAGGTACTGAACCAGGGCCTTCCCGGTGAGCTGGGAAACGGAGTGGCCTGATTGCCGGGCAATGTGAAGAAGATCTCCGGCTAGGGGCCGAGGGATGGAAATATTCAGATTTTCGTAGTCCTCGCCACGATCCGGCATGATTTCCCCCCCTCTTAACCCGAGCAAAATACAAAATCCGATTGATGTCAAGATAATATATTATCTTCCATGGCCATCGTCAGCTCGTGCCAACGGTCGTAGGACTGTTCGATTTCTCTCTCCAGATCTTTGAGGTCCCGGTGGGTTTGCTTGATTCTCTCCGGCTCCCGGTGGCTGAGGGGATCGCAGAGAAACAATTCACCCTCCGCCTTCCTGCCTTCCAGGGCGGCGATGCCCTTTTCTATGGCGTGAAGCTCTTTTTTCAGTCCCTGATTGATCTTGGCCAGGCGCTGGCGTTCTTCCGCCTCCCGGCGCTTGTCTTCCCTGGTCCTGTAAGCGCTTTTCCCCTCCGCCGCCGGGTTATCCGGGGGGGGTCCATGCTGCCCTGCTGCGGTCCTTCTCTCCTCCGCCAATGATTGCCGCTTCTCGATAAAATATGAATAATTGCCCGGGTATTCAATACATCCGCCGTCCCTCAGTTCAAAGACGCGATTGACGAGATTGTCAAGGAAATAGCGGTCATGGGATACGAGGACGACGGTTCCCTGGTAGGACAGCAAGGCATTCTGGAAGATATCTTTGGTTTTGAAATCCAGGTGATTGGTGGGTTCGTCGAGGATCAAGAGGTTTGTCTCCTGAAGCAGGATCTTAAGCAGGGCCAGCCGCGACTTCTCTCCTCCCGAGAGTACGGAGACGGGCTTGTGGATGTCATCGCCGGAAAAGAGAAAGGCCCCGAGAAGATTGCGTCTTTCCCGGTCATTGCTCCGGGAGGCGACCTCCATCGTTTCTTCCCAGACCGTCCGTTCATAACAAAGATTTTCCGCGCTTTCCTGGGAAAAGAAGGCCATGTGCACATTGAGACCGGAGCGGATTTCCCCTGCCGACGGCGCCTCCACCTGGCCAAGAATCCGTGACAGCGTCGATTTACCCGATCCGTTGACACCGACGAGGGCTACCCGCTCTCCCCGCTGGAGGGAGAAGCTGACTCCCCTGAAAATCTCCTGGGTTCCGTAAGATTTGGCAAGTTTACTGACAAAGAGAACCTCTTTCCCGCTTTTCGGACCGGCGGGAAAACGGATCTTGACCGTTTTACCATGACCTTCGGCCTGGAGGGGGGCAAATTTTTCGAGCATCCGGATTCGGCTCTGAACCTGTTTGGCTTTGGTGGCCTTGAAGCGAAACCGTTCGATGAATTCCTCGGTTTTTTTGATCTCCCCCTGCTGGAGGAGTCGTTCTTTTTCCAGGGCCGCCAGGCGTTTTTCCTTCTCCACGAGATAATAAGAGTAGTTTCCCTTATACAGGGCCAAACGACCCTGGGAGATCTCCGCAATGGTTGTCGCCATCTTGTCCAGGAAGAAGCGATCATGGGCGACGGTAATCAGCATCCCGGGATAGTCTTTCAGATAGCTTTCCAGCCACTCCATACTTTCCGTATCGAGGTGATTCGTCGGTTCATCGAGGAGCATGATGTCGGGCTGAGACAGAAGAATTACGGCCAGGAGGATGCGCATCTTCCAACCTCCGGAAAACTCGTCGCACTGCTTGAGAAAATCCTGCTCCCCGAATCCGAACCCCTTGAGAACCTGTTTGGCCCTCGCCTCGAAGGCATAGCCCTCTTTGGCCTGATAGACGGCGACAATCCGGTCATATTCCCGCAGGAGTTTTTCGCGTCTTGCTCCGTTCTCGGATAACCCTTCCTCTTCTCCTTCACCTTCACCTTCACCTTCCGAGGGGTGGGCCGGCAGAGCGGCCACCTGTTTCTCGCAATTGCGCATCCCGCTTTCCAAAGCGGTCAGGCCGCAGCGGTTTTTCAGATATTCCATGAGGGGAACAGGTTCGATTTCCAAGAGATCCTGGGGAAGATAGGAAATAGTCCTGTTTTTCCGGTCCGGGATATCGATCGTACCCCCGTCCAATTCCACCATACCGAGGATTGCCTTCAATAGGGTAGTCTTCCCGGCGCCGTTGTCTCCCACCAGGCCAATCCGGCTCCGTTCCGTAATTGGCCAGGTCCAGTTCTCAAACAGGGTACGTTCGCCAAAGGCCAGACTGACATTTTTCAGATAGATCAAGTGTTGTTGCCCCCAGTAAAATGGTTGTCCATATACAATGATTAGCGGCCCCTGACAAGTTATTCCGGTTCTTAATCAAAGCGCTATCTTCGTTGGCATCGTCATCGGCTCCTCGACGTATGAACAATACGCCTGCGTCGCCTCTTCCTCGC
>JBAYKV010000112.1:0-10391 GCA_041664405.1 Syntrophales bacterium | reverse complement strand
TTTACTATCCTCGGTAAGAAGATCAAATACCGTCTTTACCTCCTGAAGAAACTCAACAACGCTCGATGTGCCGTAAGTTATTGCGGTAGGGGTGTTTGCTGAAATGATCGTCCCGTCCGGGGAATACATGATAATCGAATCCGGAGATGTTTCGACCAGGGTGCGGTAAAGATTTTCGCTCTCTTTTAGTGCTTTTTCGGCCTTTTTACGCTCGGAGACGTCTCTGGAGACTCCATGAAATCCGGTCAGAAGTCCCTGATCGTTGCGAATACCACTTACGAGGCTTTCGATCCACCGCGTGGAACCATCCTTGTGATAATATTCCAATTCAAGGGTTATGGTCCTATCAGGGTCCGCTTGGTCCTGTTGCTCAAGGGCAAGCTCCCTTAGCCAGACCTCCTGCGCTACAGATACTGAAGATGGGGTTAGTTGTTCAGCCAATTGCTGTGCTATCCTTTCCTCCGGTGTAAAACCAAGTAACTTCTGTGTGGACGGGCTGACATAGACGGTGCGCAAATTCATGTCCAGAATCCACACCATGTCCGTCATTTTTTCAGCAAGAAGCTTGTATCTTCCTTCGCTCTCCCGCAGCGCCTCCTCCGCCCGTTTTTTGTCGGTGACGTCGCGAACATTAACCACAAAACTGGCAATAGCGGGATTGTGCATTAGATTTCTGCCGGTACCCTCCATGATGCATTCGGTACCGCCTTTATGTCTGATTCGGAAGCTGTTGGGTATATCAACATCTTTTGTAAGCAGAGCTTGGCTAAAGTCATGTATAGCTCTGGGAAGATCATCAGATATAAAGAGATCGAAAGTGCTCGTCCCGAGCAACTCGCCCGGAGTGTAACCGACTATTTTTTCAACCGACGGACTCACATAGGTAACTATTCCCAATTCATCCACGGTAAAGAGGATATCTGATGCATTCTGGGTGATTACCCGGAAATACTCCTCGCTCTTCCTAAGCGCCTCTTCCACTTGTTCCAGTTCTTTGATTCTTCCCTTCAGCAGTGCAATCTCTTCGAGGAGTTCATGATTTGTTCTGGCTGGATCGTACATCTGATGTTCCCTTCTGAACGAAGTGTTGCCCGTATATAGACATTATTTAGTGTTAAATCAACCATTATTGAATGGAAAATGACCGAATTTATCAGGATAAACAACATTCCTCTATATTTTATTGACACAAATAGGTTGTCCATTTATAGTAACCTACAATTAAGATCCAATTTCACCCACAACCAAACTGACCGATTCAAGGTGCCCACGCAAGCATGGGACCCCCATCACTTAGGCAACTGCACACGGGTTCTCCCGGTGCGTTCTGCCACTTAGGTTACGATCAGGATATAGTCATGGATGAGGAAATAACCACTAAGAAAGAACACCCTGTTAAAATGAAAATTTGGGTTCCTGCTGCTGCGATCCTGACCGTAATTATTGTAGTCATCTTAGTAGTCATGTTTTGGAATCGATCGGCAGATGAACAAAAACCAGTTGCCCCGCAAGTCCAAAACAGAAGCCGATTTATTGTTAATAACGATGGGACGGTTTTAGATACAAAGACGAATTTGATTTGGGCAGCGAAGGATAACGGGAGTGGCATTAACTGGAAGGAAGCTAAGGAATATTGTGAAAACTACCATGGCGGAGGCCACTCGGACTGGCGTCTGCCGACCTCAGATGAACTGACGGGGTTATTTGAAAGCAGCAAATCAAGGCCATCAGCTTGTAATGCAGTTTATAATATCCATGTAGCCACGGAATTGATTGATCTTAACTGCTATGCTACGTGGGCATCAGAAACACGTGGCTCCCAGGCTGCCTACTTCAGTTTCAACACTGGCAGTTGGTACTGGAAGCCCCGGTCACACGCCAGTAGCACACGTGCCCTCCCGGTGCGTTCTGCCAAGTAGTATCGGACGCTCCTGTCCGTTCATGGACAGAATTCTGTTTGCCTGTCCTCAAGCTGATCTCCCCTTCCGGTAAGCTCGCGCCGCAACTGGCTCCGCCCATGGGCCTCGCGATCGCTTCGCTTCCGTCCGGGGGATAACTCTTTCGGGGGTAGGTCAATTTTAAAAACCGATTGACATCAACCATGAGCCGGGGCGGGTGTCCTGGCCTCTATTGGAAAGGAGTCAAATATAATGGCGGCAAATAACGAAAAAGACCTACTGAATGAAATTGATCAGGGAGATGAAGAAAATCACGAGATGATAGAGATGGTGAATCAACTAACCCGCTCTAAAGACAGGATTAACGAGAGCGATGATCTTTTGATTGATGGAAAAATATCAAGTGCCGAAATGATAAAGCTTATAAGAGAGGAACAAGTCATTACCAATGAGTTAAATCGGAGAATGCAGGAACACAATAAACCGTAAGGCATGTGGTTGCAATTTCAATAGCAGGGGCGGGTGTGAAAGCATCCGCCTTTTTTATGGGTGCTGAGAGGAAGGGGTATTATTTAGCCGGACAAGAGCCCATGCATGCATCGTAGGCCTCATTACATTTGCTCATCAAAGGACTGCTCATCATATTCATTCCCGAGGTACACTTGGAATATGAAATAGAGCATCGCTGCGCACAAACAGGATCAACCTTACTTTCATCAATATCCTTAGCGCTGTGTGCACATCCACCGATAACCATAGCCCCTACAATCAATGTCACCATCAATACCGATCTCATTAGATATGCCCTCCATGGTTGAAACAATAAGCCTAGATAAAAAGAAAGTCAATGAACATTCACATATGCGGAATATGCGGAAAGGCATAGTCTAAACCACGGATCATCGAACCCGGCAAATACCAGAATCAGGAACCGGATGAAAGAAGATTGACCAAGGCAAGGTCACCCCTTTTTTTGTCTGAGAGTTGGACATAGAATTTCCAACAGTGGGGAGAGGGTGGGGAGAAATCGGACAATCGGCAGAAACAACAAAGGGCTTACCGGTCAGCTATCACCATGTAAGCCCTTGTTTTTTATTGGTGCCTGGGGAGGAAATCGAATCCTCACAACGTCAAGCGTCGAGGGATTTTAAGTCCCTTGCGTCTACCAGTTCCGCCACCCAGGCTTTATATGTGATTGTCTCAATATTATTTCCAGCAATTCATGTCAAGAATTTCATCTACTCCTTCTGGACATTTTCTCAGAGATATGCAAACTTCGCCGAACACTGAAGGACTGAAGGGGGACGCATATGCGTGACGTCGACATCTTGATCACCGAAGGGCTGATCGTCACCATGGATAACTCGGGAACCATCTACGATCATGGCGCCCTTGCCATTGAAAATGATACGATAGTTGAGTTGGGGCATTCGGAAGACATTAAAAAGGCGTATCGGGGGAAAAAGGAAATATCCGCTCGCAACTGTATTGTCATGCCCGGCTTGGTCAATGGTCATACCCACGCCGCCATGACCTGCTTCCGGGGCATTGCCGATGATATGGATCTCATGACCTGGTTAAACGACTATATCTTTCCCGCTGAAGCCAGAAATGTATCTCCCGAGCTTGCCTATTGGGGGAGTATGCTTGCCTGCGCTGAAATGATCAAAGCCGGCACTACCACTTTCTGTGATATGTACATCTTCGAGGATGAAACTGCCTCCGCAGCAAAAAGCGCCGGCATGAGATGTCTTGTCGGGGAGGTCCTCTTTGACTTTCCTTCCCCCAATTTCAAAACTCCTGCGGAAGGAATAAGCTATACGAGGAAACTCATTGAAAAATGGTCCGGTGACCCTCTCGTCCATATCGTTGTCGAGCCTCATGCCCTTTATACCTGCTCGCCGTCCCTCCTCAAGAACGCTAAAGATATTGCGAGGGAATACAACATTCCCATCGCCATGCATTTTCTAGAAAACAGCGCCGAGGTTCAACAATTAATGGATAAATATGGGAAGAAAGCAACGCACTTTCTTATGGATATCGGTTATCTTGATGAACGCTTGATCGTATTTCATGGCGTCTGCATGGATGAAGAGGATATGCGGATATTCGCAGACCACGGCTGCAAGGTCGTCCACAATCCGGAAAGCAATATGAAATTGGCCTCCGGCATCGCCCCCGTCGCTCAGCTGCTGAAACTTGGCCTTAACGTCGCCCTCGGCACGGATGGCTGCGCCAGCAACAACAACCTGGATATGTTCCAGGAGATGGATACGGCGGCAAAACTGGCAAAAGTCGCCACCCTGGATCCCACCGTCCTGCCCGCCCCCACTGTAGTTAAAATGGCTACCCGCAACGGGGCGCAGGCATTGGGGATGGGCCATTTAACCGGCGTCCTGGAAACAGGGAAAAAAGCTGACGTAATTCTGATCAATACCCGGAAACCTCATCTGACCCCCATGTACAATGCATACTCCCACCTTGTTTACGCGGTCACGGGAGCCGATGTGGACACCTCCATTATCAACGGCAAGTTAGTCATGGAAAACCGTCGTCTCCTGACGAGAAATGAAGAGGAGATCATGGAACGGGTCAACCAGATAGCGTTGAAAGTCAGGGAAAGCCTGCGAAAGCCGTAAACATTTATCATGAACCATTGCAGCGCACCTCTTGATATTCTGATTCAGGGCGGCCGACTCCTCACTCTCGCCGAAAATAATACGATTATTGAAGAACCCCTCATCGGCATTCGCGACGGTGAGATTCTTTTCATCGAGGAAGCCCATGCCCCCCTGGTCAGCCTCTACGCGCCCAAAGAAATCATCCATGCCGATGGTTGCGTCATTCTCCCGGGCCTTGTCAATACTCACACCCACGTTCCCATGGTCTGTTTTCGCGGCCTCGCCGATGATCTTCCCTTGATGGAATGGCTAAACAATCATATCTTTCCAGCAGAGAAAAAGTATGTGAACCGGGCAATGGTCTATGCGGGCGCCCTCCTCGGGATTGCGGAGATGCTGCTCTCGGGAACGACAACCTTTTGCGACGGATACTTTTACGAAAGCAGTGTGGCCCGGGCCGCCCACGAGAGCGGTATCCGCTGCGTGGCTGGAATGGGCTTCCTGGACGCAGATATGGACCACATCGCTGCATCCGAGATTGAAAGACACAGGCAGGGGGCGGATAAATTCCTCAGCAAATGGCTGTCGGAAAGACCCATGATCACCCCTGCCCTCTTCTGCCATTCCCCTTACACCTGTTCTCCCCAAACGATCCGCGCCATCAAGGAGGTAGCCCGTCTCCATGCCGTCCCCTTCCTGATCCATCTGGCGGAAACAAGCGATGAAAGAGAAATCATCATGAATCGCTACGGCAACACTCCTGTGCACCACCTCGATGCCCTGGGGGTCCTGGACGACATGACCGTTGCGGTCCATTGTAACTGGCTCGATGAAGGGGAAATCGCCTGTCTTGCTGCAAACCACGTGAAAGTATCCCATAATCCGCAGAGCAACATGAAACTTGCTGCCGGCGTGGGTCCAATTCCCGAGATGCTTGCCGCCGGTATCGATGTGGGACTAGGCACGGACGGCTGCGCCAGCAATAACGATCACGACATGTTTGGCGAGATGGATTCCGCCGCTAAACTACATAAGGTTATAAAAAAAGACCCTTCTATCATGGGTGCCCGAACGGTGCTGACCATGGCAACGAGGGGTGGGGCCAGGGTATTGGGGCTGGATCGCCTGATCGGCTCCATTGAAGTGGGCAAGAAGGCAGATCTGATCATTGTTGATCTAAAGAAACCGCATTTGACGCCTGTTTATAACGTCTGTTCCCAGCTTGTCTACGCCGCCTCGGGGGCCGATGTCCAGACAAGTATCATCAATGGCAAGGTCGTTATGAAGGACCGCCGACTTTTGACGATTGATCTGGAAGAAGTTATGGATAACGTCAATAAGATAGCCCATGACATAAAACACTCTCTATTTAAATAATTATTTGACATCCCATCCCATCCTCCCTATGATGACCACCATAATCGGTTTAGGAGGATTGATAATGAGTAGAAGCGCCCAGCAAATATTGTCCGCCGTAATATTCGCCCTTTCTCTTGTCCCATTACAACTCTTTGCCGCCCCGGTTGAGGTGACGTTTTATCCGCAATCAGCGCAAGTCAAAGAGGTACAGAAGGTTCGACTCAAACCGATAGACAGCAGTTTGAAGCAAGCCACCATCACGATTCCCGGCCAGGCGGATCCCGATACCCTGGCGACTCAGATCACAAGTCCTGCCTCCTTGACCATCGTGGACCAGACCTGGCGTCAGATAATTCCCCAGGATGATCAGGGCATCGTTGCCATGAGGAAAAAACTTGAGGAACTCAAAAGAGAACAGAACAGGCTTCAAGCCGGTATCCGCGCCCTGGATACTCAAATACAGTTCTGGCAGTTGCAGACCAAGACCAAGGTAAAGACCATCGCCGACGCCGGCAATATGTCCAATGCCATCGGAAAGAATATGACGAAGATGGTTCAGGATAAACTGGCCCTTGAACCTTTACTTGAGGAATCAACCAAAAAAGTAAAGGAATTACAAGATAAATTAGCCCTGATGGCCGGCAAAAAAGAAACGGCATGGGAGGTAACGGTCCTGTTGTCAGGACCCGCCGCTGTCGAAGCCACGCTGACATATACCTATACCATGTCGGGTTGCGGATGGACGTCCCTTTACCGTCTGGAAGCGCAACCCCTGAGAAAACGTATTCTCTTTTCCTGGGAAGCGGAAATCTGGCAGAGCTCCGGTCATGATTGGCGTCAGGTCGATGTCCGCTTGGCGACTCTCCAACCAAACGCGACTATTGCACCGCAAGATTTGCCTGCCTGGATAATCAAACCACGTCAAGAGGTGGTCTATAAAGCCAAGCGCCGAGCAAAGCAGGAAATAATGAGCGAAGAAGCGGCACAACCGCTAGCCCTTGCCGCCAGCCCAATTGCGGTGCCCAGCCTGAGCAGGGAAAGCTCCTTTCATGTTTGGAACCTGGGAAAGCGCTCGCTTAATGCAGGCATTAAGCAACGCATCCAGGTCCAGGAAGAAACCTGGCCGGTTGAATTCACCCACCTGGCAAGACCTTCCCAGGGCGATCAGACATTTGTCCGCGGGGCCGTTCAGTTTCAGGAAGACAAAGAAATCCCCCGGGGAACGGCGTCATTCATGATCGACGGCGCCTTGGTCGGGAAAAGACCCTTTTCCCTGACGGGACGGGAAGATACCATATATTTCGGCGCCGATCCTTTAATCAAGGCGTCATCCGTTCTGCTCAGCCAGGCGTCGGGAGAGAAGTCCTTTTTTGCCGACAAACAGACTTTCCGTTGGGAATGGCGGATCGAAATCGCTAACGGACGCGCTTATGGGGTACGGGTCCGGATGGAGGAGCCCTTACCTCAATCCCGGGACGAACAGATTAAAATCACGATCAAGAACAGCCCTGAGGCATCTGAAACTAACCCGACCAGCCAGATCTGGCTGCTGGATATTCCGGGTGGAGAGAAGAAGATCGTCTCGACCGGTGTCGTTGTCGAAGCCCCCAAAAACCTGCCCCTCGATTTGGGTTGGAGGCGTTGATCAAGCAACATAAGGGGCAGTAAAACGTTCTCAACAAATGGCAGTCTTACCCATGCTTTGATGTAAAGAGCTTTGTCCCTTCAGTAAGGGCACCGTCAAGGCTGATCAGATTCCCCCATTCGTCCAGGACGGCCGGTATTTCCCGGTCATTCAAAATCATCCCCGCAGCGAGGAGGGCGTGTCGCACCGACATGCCCTTTACCAGGTGAAAATGACGCCCATCGACAAAAACGGTCAGGGCGTCTGTTGATTCATTCTCCCCTCGACCTGCGGACATATTTCCTCCCGGGCTTTGATGTAGTCAATCATGATCTCTCTGATGTCTTTTCCCTGTCCCTGCACCCTGTTTTGACGGATAGCTTTTAAGAAAGAGTAGCCGTCTCCCCCGGCGGCCAGGAAATCACTCGTGGCTACCGTGTATTTTCTCGCCCGGTCGAGGGGTGCCCCATTTACAGTAATACCCTTGACCCGGGAGCCGACTGCTGCGCCGGGGTTGTAGTCGATCTTCATTCCCGACACCTGCAGGAAACCTCCCGAGCCTTCTTTACCACCCGCAAGGGAATGTTCCAGGGCGGTAAGGATCTCGTCGCTTCTTAATTCCATAAGGACTGAATAGCCCGAGAAGGGAAGGACGGTATAAATGTCTCTAATCGTTATCGAACCGGCGGCAATACCCGCCCGTATGGAGCCGCCGTTGATGAAGGCCACCTCCGCGTTGGCATCTTTTCTCATTGCATCGGCGATGAAATTACCCAGATTTGTTTTCCTGCTCCGGACATGGCGACCGTCAAGATCCACTTCTGTTTTCCCAATGACCCGGTTCATCGCCTTATCCATGCGGTCTTCATAAACGGAGACAATGGACGCTACATCGGCTCGATAATGGCCGGTCGGCTTGATGTCTTCAAGGGTTCCCCGAAGGGAGGTTATTTTCCCGTTATCAATTTCAATATCCAGGATGCCGACAGATTTGCCGTGCTCCCAAGCATGAAGGACGATTGTACCATCGATCACTTGGGGACCTGTTACTTTCGTGTGGGAATGGCCGCCGATTATGGCAGTGACTCCTTTGCTCTTTCCTGCAAGAAGCCGGTCCTCCCCATAACCAATATGGGTGAGGAGAATGATGATATCCGCTTTCTTGCGAAGTTCAGGCAGATATTTCCGAATGGTCAAATCTGGAGAAAGAAAATTGATACCTTCAACATTTTTTGGATGAGTAAGCTCGGGCGTTTGTTCCGTGATAATCCCGAGCAGGCCGACCCTGACCCCTCCCGCCTCCCGGATCACATAGGGCTCTACACCGGCAACTCCCTCGAGATTGGCAGCCAATACTGGGAATTTGGCCTCTCTGATCCTTTGCTCAAGGATCTTGCCGCCGAAATCGAATTCATGGTTTCCCAGCGCCATGGCATCATATTTCATGGCATTCATGAGCTCGATGACCGCCCTGCCCTCATTGAAATTTGCCCAGGGATGTCCCTGAATCATGTCACCGGCGGAAAGGAGGAGGGTATTGCCGTTATTCTCTTTTCTTAAAGCATCTATGCGCGCGGCCAGATAGGCGGCGCCTCCGATTTTTTCCTTTATGCCTGCAGGGGTATGGGGTTCGGCATAGCCATGAAAGTCATTGACGTGGAGAATACGCAGTCGGGTTTGGGCTGATATCGGATCCGCCTGGAACAGCAAAAACAGGATGATAACTAGGTCCAGATAAAAGAATCTTCTGTCACGAAACATAAATTAGCTAATGAATCAAATTAGTGGCTGGTCACCATTCAAACGCTCGTAAATACGGATGTATTCGGCGATCATATTACCAAGATCATATCTTTCCCTTGCTTCACGCATGATCCGCTTTAGCTGCGCTTCCCTTATTTCCCTTCCCTTCCGATGGAAATGGAGGCTCTTTTCCAGGGCGTACCATAGCCCTCCTTCATCATAGTCATTGAAAAGAAAGCCATTACCCACATCCTGGGGGGAACCGTCTTCCTTCAATCTCAATTCCCGGATTTTGTCGTGATACCCCCCGGTGTTCCGATTCGTCGCCGTGGCGCCGAAGAGATTTCCCACCTGATCAATCTGGCCGCATGGTTCATAGAGGGAAGCTCCGAAGACGTCGCAGGCCGCCGCATAACCAAGCATCGATAGACCTTCCGCAAAGGGATGATAGGCAATTCGCCCCTGGGATGCATATGCTATCCTTCCGAGAATATCGACATGGGTGCGATCATTTCCCACCCCGTCGCCGACGATGGCAATCTGGACGTCAGGATAGGAATTGACGAAAGCCTGGGCAAATAGCTCCAAGAGTTCAACGCCCTTCTGAAAGGGATCCAGACGGGATGGCCAATAAAAAAGAATAGCTTCCCTATCAAGATTTAATCCCATAAGTTTCTGGAATGCCAGCTTATTTTCCTGTTTTGCGGCAATAACATCTTCACTGGCGTCATATCTTCTCGTCAGATGGGGACAATGTTCCGGATACATATTCGATGCCGGGGCATTGATGATCGCCCGCGCTGCGTCGTTATAATATTTTGCCTTCACTTCCTGGCGAACGCTCGGCGGAATAATCTGGCGGTCCATGAAGTAGTCGTCAACAACCTCTTTAAGAAACCGCTCGCCGACAAAATTGATCATCGTCGCATTCTTGATCGCCGTCGCCTGGCAATCCACACATTGTCTGCCATCATCAAAGGATAAGAAGAGATTCTTGGAGAAATTGTGGAGATTAACCCCCCCCAGAAACTCCATGGGGAGATGGGCCGTAAAGACGTTATGAACGGTATGAAGGACAGGGAGCCCCGTTTCCCGTGCATAGGCGGTTATGGCGCCCCCCGCCATCCAATCGTGACTATGGATGAT
>JBAYKV010000111.1:0-10409 GCA_041664405.1 Syntrophales bacterium | reverse complement strand
TCCGCCCGTAATATTTCAATCGCGGAGAGATGGCTGAGTGGTCGAAAGCGATCGCCTGCTAAGCGATTGTACGCCGTAAAGGTGTACCGCGGGTTCAAATCCCGCTCTCTCCGCCATTTTTTTAGTACATCATGCGCCCGTAGTTCAGCTGGATAGAGCGCCAGACTACGAATCTGGATGTCGCTGGTTCGAATCCAGCCGGGCGTACCAGTAAAATAAGGGGGTTAGAGACTTTTCTCTGACCCCTTCTTTTTTGCTACGCAAAATGTGTGTAAAATCTTCGTCAATGACAGCGGTATTTTATCAGCTCTCGTAAAATAACAAAATGAACAATATTTTCTTGTTTTGTCTGGGAAATGCCGGTATGTGAAGGTCGTTAAAAAAATCAAAGGTCGTTTCAGATTTTTGAACACGTCTTTCTTTAAGGTCTGAAGATGTACAGTGTGAGATGAAAAAATAAGACCCACTTTCTGAAGGAAAGAGTGGGTCTTTCTGATTATATGTGGCATGCTATACATTTAGTGGTTTTTGCCGATTAGTATGGGAGGACAGAGAAATGATTTTCAGAAATATTTTTTTTGCCATTGTTCTATTCATTCTATTATTTCCGATAAGTGCCTCGTCGGAGATTAAAGAATTCACTAAGGAAGTTGAAGATGTTGTAGGGAAAGACCAATCCCAGGAGGCAAAAGAAAAGTATCTCATAGAAAGGGCGCAGAGGCTTGCTCTTGAAGAAGCAGGAGTGTACATTTCTTCAACTACGGTTGTAACAAATTTTCAATTAACTGAAGATAAAGTAACAGCTATGACAGCAGGTATTGCGAAGGTCAAGATGGTAGATTCAAGACCTAGAATGGACGACAATAAAAATATATACATTAAAGTTAAGGTTGTTGTCAGTGTCGACACAAACATCCTGGACAAGCAAATAGAAAGTCTTGCAAAAGAAACAGGAACAATGAAGAAGTTGGAAGCGGAAGTAAAGCGAAGAGCTGCTTTAGAAAAAGAATTAGAAAGCCTGAAAAAGGATGATACAAAAAGACTCGATCAACTTAATGCGCAGGTAATAGCAATCGAGCAGGAACGCCAAAAGCAGCGGATGTTCAGAGAAGAACAAGCTCTAAAGGCGAAAGGTGAACTGAATAGGGTCCAAATTGAGCGGCTGAATAAAGAAAAAGAACAACAAGGACGGGTAAATAAAATAATTGCGGAACAAGAAAAGAAACGAAAGGAAGAAGCTGACTCAATATCCAGAGAAAGTGATAATATTAAAAAAGCAAATTTGGAGAATGAACAAAGACTCAGTGAACTTGCCAGAAGAGCAAATTTAAAAAAGCAGGAATGGGTAGCCGTTGATGAAAGTCTTTCAATTAAACAGATAATTGAGGAGTCAAAACACATTAAATTAGAGATCGCAAATATAAGTAGAGAACTGGACATTCAATTCGAAAAAAACAAGGATAATCTAAAAAACGTATTTGACAAACAAATTGCGTTGACCGTACCACAATTACCTCCCAATCCTGAGCCTAAAGGTGATTTTGAAACAACAACCGAATATAATAATCGAATTGCTAATCACAAAGCCAAGGTCGCAGAGATTGAAGCGGTTAATCAAAGGAAAATTGATAAGTTGAATGCAGAATTAAATTATGAAATAGCGGATGCGACTTTTGACTATCTTATCCAGACGGCCTCTATTTTTAAGGATTTTGTGAACAGGTTTAATGTTCTTCAAAAGAAGACATTTGTTCTTCCTGATGAGAAAATAGAGGTTGAGTTAGGGCGCCCCAATGCCGACGTATTTGCGTTTCCGATGAAATTAAAATACGAGAACGATAGTATTGAATCGTCTTTAAAGTATTCGGATCGAAGTAAGGCAGATGATTTAAGGAAGACACCTCAATTTATGCGTGCTGAGGGCACATTTAAAATCGCTGAAGACGTAAGCACTAAGTACAGAACTCAATCAGTATTAAAATTTTTCGGCTCATTGCCTGATATGCTTAGAGGGGGAAACAAAGTAGGAAGTGGTGTTGCTAAAGCCAAGCTATTTCAGCACAGTGACAAGAACGACATATACAAAAAACTGGTAAAAGTAAAAATTACTCATCCTGCTATGGATAAACCACAGAATGTCGATTTGCCGGAACCGGATAAATTTTCTGAACTAGAGATATATGAAAAGATAGTTTCCGAATCTATACCAGAGGCAAAGAATGATAAGTACAAAAAGAGACAGATTGTTTTGGCATTCGACGGTAAGAAACAGTCCGTGAACGGTCAAGAATCGTCTAATGGACAACAAGATAAATCAGCAAAACCCGTTAAAATAACTAAGAAAACTAAGAAAACTAAGAAAACGAAAATACAATGAACTACCCCACCACCCAGCTTTCTAACGTAATGTGATATGGGCCGCCACGGCGCCGATAATCGCGGCGCCAATTCCTGATCCATCCTTGGCAAGTTCGAGTTTTATCATCGCACTGCGATCTCCGAACAGGTTGTTAAGGATCTCAATCATACAACCTTGAAATCCTGGATATTTTTCAAAGAGGGAACCATCGATGGCGATGGTATGCTCCGATTCGAGATTTGCATCCATCCAGGTGACGACTGCGGCAATTGCCGCTCCGGCTAATTTAGCAGATCTGGTCGAAACGATAAGGCAGATTTCAAGGATGGTCTGTCTATCCGCTGCCGTAACATTCCTGAGAGCAAAGTCGGCAAAAAAGTCAGAACCTTGGGCCATCATCGCAAGATGTTCCGTGGTCAGGGTATATCCCTTTGAAAAAGCGGACAGACTTGTCCCCCGAAAAAGCAGTCCCTGTTCCATCATCTCAACGATCACCAGTCTTGCGATCTCGCCCAGGTACATCCCCGAGACCATTTTTTCCAACAGTTGTTTGCCGGGGTTAAGAGAGGCGCGATCCAAGATATTGTCGTAAATATTCGTCTGGAGCTGATCAAAGCCACCCCACTCCATATTGACGATCATCTCTCCGGAGGCGCCAAGCTCTGGACACTTCAGGATATGGGCGATTTTTTCCTGATAGCAGGCGTTTGTCCCCGTGCCGAGGATGATGCCCATGTCACAGGAGGGATCGGCATAGCTTTTAGCCATGAGCGTTCCAACGGTATCATTCGCCAATGCCGCCACATGGATAAAACTTGCCCCCTTACGCTTCAACGCTTCCGAGAGCAACGCCACAACATCTTCGCCCTCCACGCCGGCGGCGGTGAATCCTTTTGTCCATCCCATGAGTTTTCCGGAGGCAATAGAACTTTGCGCCACGGGAAAAGAGAAGGTGAAGGCAAGACTATACCCCTGATGCATGCCGATATCATTTTCCTTGAAAAATAATAGAACACAATCAGCAATGAAATCAAATAGATTGTCGCAAGTCCCGACCATCATCTCTTGGGGAATAACAACTTTGCTGACTGCTGCAAGCGCGGCTTTTCCGTTTCCATCAAGCTCCACCGCCAGGACCCTGATGTTCGTTCCACCAAGATCGAGGGCGAGGAATTTCCCTTTTTCTGTTCCTTTTGGACGGCTAACAAAGGAGGGTATCATTTTGAGAGAACTTTTTTCCCCTGCCAGTCCATAGCGCATTTCCTGGTGAAAATTGCTGATGATTTCCTGAGCATCGTGAAGGCTGATGAAAAAGACGTTTTCAAGATGAGAAAGAAAACGATCAAGCATATTTGCGTAATCTTTGTTCATTTCCCCATCCCTTTGCGAAGGTCTTATTGGCTACTTTTTACCAGTGATCCCTTCATGTCGTAGGCCTCCGCTTTCACTTTCTTCTCGTTGCTGTCAAAGTAAAATATCTCCTTTGCTATCCCCTTCTTCAGGGCATAGTTATCATTATAGAAATATTCATCTTTAATTAACTTCTCGTTGTTGTCAAAGTAAGATATGCTCTTAACTATCCCACTGTTCTTGTTGTACTCATCGGTATGAATGACTTCCCTTTTCACTATCTTGTCGTTGCCGTTGAAGTATTGTACTGTCTTGGCCACCCCATCCTTATATCCTTCATCATTTGCAGAAAAAGGGGTCATCATCGTTTCCCCACCAAACTCATTCCTGGTGCTTATTATGTCAGAAATTTGGGCGAACACAGATGTTGAAAGCCCGATAAGCAATATACATAATATTAAGAGATGTTTTTTCATTTTCCACTCCTTCAGAAAGCAAAGCTTCCGTTGATTATATAGAAATAAATTACAATTATAAATACAAATTATTGTCCTTCGTAATTCTCCACATTAAAGCTTAATTTCCGATCTCCTTTATAATACCCGCCCTACAAGACCAGTTTTATATGCTGGGTATTATGATGGATAATGGACCAAGTGTCAAGGATTGGAAATGCGTGGTATTCTTTCCACAGCTTGGATGCCCGGCATGGGTTTCTTCAGATTGTGTTATTGACGGATCATCCATGGTGTGCAACATGCACCGGGACGCATTCTTTCAATATCATGGGCAGGCCAAGACATTATGCTGAAAACATTTCTCAAGAGGACCATCTCAAAAAACAAATCACTGATATTGCGTGAAAGCAACGGGATGCAAAATTTCATGAAACTCTTGATGAAGCAAAGGAATACTGGAAATAACTGGACTACTGAAGATATAGGAATGATCAAATCACATTTGATCCATTTATCTCTTTACGTTCCTGTGCTGATAATCTTCCTTCTTCCTTTCGGGTCTTTTTTGCTGCCTGTCCTTGCTGAAATAATTGACAGGCGAGAGGAGACTCGAAAAAAGGAAGCAAATGGTTTGTCCAATACGATGATATCGTGATATCTTCTTTATGAAGTTACCACTATACACACCGTGGACATTTTACGTGAAAATCCTCCCTCCCCCCTTTGCTAAAGGGGGGTAAGGGGGGATTTTCGTGCTTCGTTGTGCCCGCTTCGGGAACGGGTGTTAGCTAAATATTAAGGGATCTCGCCATCAGGTCGCCGATCGTTTTGCTGAACCGGGACGGATTGTCAAGTTTGCCTCCTCCTGAGATGACCGCCATATCAAACAATAAGTCGCTGTAATCCTTCAAGACGGAAGAATCCTTGTCACTCTCATAGATCCCTTTGATCTTGGCAAGGAGGGGGTGATCCATATTCAGTTCGAGGACCCTCTTTACTTGCGGCGTTTCCTGGCCCGTGGCTCTGAGAACCTTTTCCATGTAGGCGCTCATGTCGTCGGGGTCACCGGAAAGACAGGCGACAGAATCCTTCAAATGAGTAGACGGTTTGACCTCTTTAACCTTCTCATCTAAAGACGTTTTTATGAAATCAAAGAGGCCATGATATTCATCTTTTCTATTGTCGTCGATCGTTTCGAAATCGAGATCTCCCTTTTCGGCGCTTTTGAAGGATTTTTTCTCGTACTCATGGAGGTCCCGCAAGACCCATTCATCCATCGGGTCCGTCATGAGCAGTACTTCATAGTCTTTGTCCTTTAACCGTTCCAGGTGCGGGCTGTTGAGAAGGGCGGAAAGATTTTCTCCGGTGATGTAGTAAATAGCCTCCTGATCCGTCTGCATGCGGTTGACATAGTCTTTCAGAGAGCTGAGGGCGCCATCGGATTTGGTTGTCTTGTAACGGAGGAGATCGGCGATCTTGCCACGATTATCAAAATCCATAGAGAGACCCGCTTTGAATATGGAGCCGAATTCCTTGAAAAATTGATCATACTTGTCTTTGTCAAGCTCTTCCAAAAGGCTTAAAATCTTCTTTACCAGATTTTTCCGGATGTTCGTCACAAGGGCGTCCTGCTGGAGTATCTCGCGGCTGACATTCAGATTTAGATCAGGGGCATCGACAACGCCCTTGATAAAGGCAAGATAGGGAGGCATCAGTTCCTTACAGTTTTCCATGATGAAGACGCGCTTGCTGTAGAGCTGAATCCCGTGTTTCCCCTCGCCATGGTACAAATCGAAGGGAGGCCGGGACGGGATGTACAGCAGGGCGCTGTACTCCGTCGTTCCTTCAAGCTTTACATGGAGGTGGGTAAGAGGCTCATTCCAATCATGGGCGATGTGGCGGTAAAATTCGTTGTATTCCTCTTCCGAGACTTCCTTCTTGTCTTTCGTCCAGATTGCTTTCATGGAATTGAGAGTTTCTTCTTTGATGCTTTTTGTTGTCTTGTTCCCATCAGGTTTTCCGTCTTTATCGAGGACTGGTTCCGTTTTCTCAACGTCCATGAGAATAGGATAAGCTACAAAGTCAGAGTGTTTTTTGATGATATTGCGAATAGTCCATTCGTCGGTAAAGTCCTGCTCATCCTTTTCTGTCTTCTTAAGAGACAAAATGACCGTGGTGCCACGGGTCTTCTTGTCCGTTTTTTCGACGGTGTATGACCCGTCTCCCGTAGATTCCCACTTTGTTGCCTCACCACTTCCGACAGCTTTTGTGATGAGGGATACCCGATCTGCGACAATGAAAGCGCTGTAAAAACCCACCCCGAACTGGCCGATCAATTCCGGTGTCAGCATGTCCGGCTTGTCCAAGGCAGTCGCCGCTTCCAGGAATCCGGCCGTTCCGCTCTTGGCGATGGTGCCGATATTTTCCACCACCTCGTCGTAGGTCATGCCGATCCCATTATCCGAGATTTCCAGGGTTCTTTTCTTTTTATTGGGGACGATTTTTATTTTGAACTCTGTGTCCGTACCCAGAATGTCGGACTGTGTCTGGGTTTTAAATCTCAATTTGTCGATGGCATCGGAGGAATTTGATATTAATTCCCGTAAAAAAATCTCCCGGTGGGAGTAGAGAGAGTTGATGATGATGCTCATAAGTTGCTGGACTTCTGTTTTGAATTGATGCGTTTCCTTCTTCGCTTCCATAACTTGCTCCTTTTCGATGGTGCTTAATCTATATGATTGATCGGCGCTATGATGACAACGAATTTCGAAATGTCAAGCCGTCATATCTTGAGGCCTCGGGAGCGGGCCAGTTCCTTGATCTTCATCTCGATATCGGGACTTGATTGCATCAGCCTTTGGAGATCATTGCGGGTTATTTTATAGACCGCCGTAAAATCCTCCGTGGCCCTGACATCAGCGGTGCGGCGTTCGGTAAAACCTGCGGCGGTGAATTCACCGACCATAGACGGAGGAGTGAAGACAATTTCCGTACCGGGAATCTCCAATGCACCATGGGATAATACATATCCGCAGTCTTCAGTTTCCCCTTTCTTTATTAAATATTCTCCCGTATGCAAATAAATCTTGTTTAGAGACAGGGCGAGATTTGTCTTTTCAACTACGTCTAATTGTCCAAATAATAGCGTCCGACTTAGCAACTCCCGTGCTTCCGCCAGATGATAAAAACGGTTTTTGACGTCCGGATTGTCATTTAAGAATTCGTGAACTACATCGGCATTAAGTCCGACTATGATGCCGTAGGTTAACGCCTTTACATGGGCGGTCCTCTTCTTATTGCCCGAGACAAAAACATTTTCCCCGAAGAAGTTGCCCGAATGCAGGACGGCGACTTCCTGATTATTGGTAATTACCGAAAAAAGACCAAAGCCGATAATAAACAGGAATTCAGATTCTTCCATCCTTTCCTGTAGAATCAACTGTCCTGTTGCTATAGGGCGATAAATTGCCGCTTCCCTCAATATTTGCGCCCAACGTCCCACATCAATGTTGGGGAAGGGTTTCAAAAAACTGTCTATTGCCCGGCTGATGATAGATGCGATGCTGAGATTCTCAAAGGGGAAAAGATGGTAAGGCTCAACAAATGAGAAATGGAGGGGCACATCGGTAGCTTCGTTTTGACGATGGCCCAAAAATGTAGCCCTGACGTCATGTCCCATGAAGTCCTGAAGCGCCGGATGTAAACCCGCCTCTCCGCCGTCCGCAATCGTAACGTCTCCTTCGAAGACATTCATGATTTGGGCGTATCTATGGTCGGAAATCACCCCCCGGGCAAGCATATTCTGGGCACAGGCCATACCCACGGTATCGGAAGTTATCTGAACCTCGGCCGGCAGTCCACTGCGGTGTTTCTTTCGGGCTTTGACGGCGATGCAAGGTATGGGATGGGATGTGTATTGAAAGAAAAAGTCAATTCCGGAGATGGTCGTCCATTTTTCTATAGGTACGGGGTGAAATTCAAAGTATTGTTTGACCACATCTGTCGATACATCGAGCTGCCACGATAAAATGTTCAGCATCATTTGAAAAATATCTTTGGCAGTATATATTCTAACTTTTCTTCCCCTGCGGATGAGCTTCAGCAGGCCTCCCATATGATCTTCATGGCAATGGGTAAGAATCAAAGCGTCGATCTCAGCGATACTGACTCCTGTCTTCACGGCCAGTAAATCCCAGAAGGGGCAGCAATCAACCAATACGGCAAGACCATTCAGGCGGAGAACCATGCAGGTGGTAGGGCCTTTTGACTGAAACGGCGATCCGTATCCCAGTACCTGGAGGGAAAAGGCAAGGGCAGCGGGAAATCCACCGTAATAAGGAGGAATATCCCATACGGGTTTGATCGTTTCATTTTCATTTGGTGAGATGTCCAATTCCTGGCAGTCGCCGGTTTCAAGATCACGAATGATAAAGAACATGTTTCTTGTTCTTTCCACGGACCATCTGTTCGGCAAAGGGATGCCAAGTTCATGACAGGATAGCGTTTGACCCAGATGAATCGCCTTTCCTTTTTTATTTTTTAGAGAAAAATACTTTTTTTCTTTTAAGTACTGATCTCGCCACTTGGCTTCAACGCCGGCGTTTTTAAAAAAATTCCTGTCCGGGCCTTGAAAGGTAAAATCTATTACCTTAAGAGTGCGTTCTAATTCCGACGCCGTTCCGACCAGGGCAATCTTTTTTTTCACAGACATGTCATTAAGATCAAAGTCCCCGCTTTTAAACAAACTGCAAAGAAATATGAAGTCGAAAGGATTTAAAACCCGATCCTCATAAGAATTCATGCCTCCATGGACCAATACCTGGGGCCAGGGCAGATTATCCTCAATGATATTTTGATGGTACCCGGCAAATCCGCCAAAGAGGACAACATCGCCCTTGATCCTGCACAGGGCAGTGCAGGGTTTCCGATCCAAAATCTCAAAATCCTGAATAAATTTCTTGGTCATAAATACACTCCCAGCAGCCGTGGCGATTAAGAATCAAATTCTTCTCTATCCGGATAGTCTCGATATTCATGCATGCGGGTTAAAATAAGATGGCTTTCATCTCTTTCATTTATGGGTATCCATGTTTGTCGGTTAGTGTGCATAATACCTTTGTTTTCATCCCTTGTAAATAGATCAAATCCACTCCTCGAAAAGCCTTATCAAGGAAAGAGTAATGCAGACGAAAACGTTATTTTGTGCCATTTGATTGCCTTTTCCCTCCTGCTGTTGTATAGCTGGCGCCGATTTTCTGTGGTCATATCTTCAATTAGGAAGGTTAACCGTGAAGAAGCTTTATTCGTTTATCACCGTGCTATCGCTCCTCCTGGTAATTTTGGCCGCACCCCTCGTCCGTGCCCAGGGGGCGGCGTTTATCCCCAATGTGACAAACGATCCCTATTTCTATCCACTGACCAGCGGTGGGACGTATTATCCTGGTCAGTGGCATCTGTGGAACCAGGCCACCGTCACCGCCGTCAACGTCGGTCAGGACGCAGGCCTGAAAAATGCCTGGAATATCGGTGGCAGCCTCGGTTATACAGGCCGTGGGGTCGTAATCGGCATCGTCGACGATGGGGTGCAGGGGACCCATGAGGATCTGAAAGAAAATTACCTGAAGGAACTCAGCAAGAATTTCAGTACCAACGCCGACCTGGCGGCAAAGGACCAGGGACCCGTCCAGGCAAGCGACAATCATGGCACCGCTGTCGCCGGCGTCGCCGCCGCTCGGGGCGGCAACGGCATCGGCGGGACGGGAGCCGCGCCATTCGCCGGTATTGCCGGTCTCCGCATCAGACTCGGTGACTCCCTGGCGGGCGACCCCGCTGTCACCAACCAGGATTATATAGATGCCTACCTCTGGAAGAGCGGTCTCAACAGTTCCACCCTGGCCATTGAATCCAAACCGGAGATTCACATCAAAAACCACAGTTACGGACCCAGCACCCCCTTCGGTGAGGGATCGGAACGGGTCAAGGATGTCCTGAAGGCTACTTCGGAAAATGCCGTCGTCCATGTTTTTTCGGCTGGGAACGCCCGCAACAAGGACAGCGAAGCCAAAGGGGCCAGTTGCGAAGACGCCAACAAGGATTTCAGCGCCGCCTCCCCCTATGTGATCACCGTCGCCGCCCTGGGCAGTGACGGGACTTACTCCTACTATAGCAGCTACGGGGCCAATGTCTTTGTCACCGCCCCTTCGAATTCCTACTCGAACTATCTGGGCATTACGACAACGGAC
>JBAYKV010000110.1:0-10416 GCA_041664405.1 Syntrophales bacterium | reverse complement strand
GGCTTGAATAACCACGGCAAACGTCAGTAAAAGAATAAGGACCAAAACGATGAGAATATAGCGTCTCTTCATGACTTGCTCCTCTATGTCCAAACGCCGGCGATCTTCCGACGGCAGAAGGCGCAACGACCGTCTTTGACATGCATCTCCTCAAGGAAGAAGCCCATACGCTTGATTACCACTTTTTTACAGTTCGGGCAATAGGTGTGATTGCCCGGATGGTTGGGTACGTTGCCGACATAGGCATAATTAATGCCCTTGGACATGGCCATCTCTCTGGCCCGCTCCAGCGAGGCCACCGGGGTCGGAGGAAGATTCAGGAGCTGATAATCGGGGTGAAAGCGGGTGAAGTGAATCGGCACATCGGGACCTATCTCGGCAAGAATCCATGCGATCAATCCCTTTAGCATCTCCTCGGAATCATTGAGAGTCGGTACCACGAGATTGACAATTTCCAGGTGCACCTTTCTCTTGCTTATCTCTTTGATGGTATTTAGAACCGGCTTTAGTTCCGCCCCGCAGACATTCCGGTAAAAGCTCTCGCTGAAGCCCTTGAGATCTATTTTAACGGCATCGAGGACCTGACACATCTCCAGCAGGGGCCCCTTGTTCAGGAAGCCGCAACTGATGATTACCGGGCGAAGGCCCTGCTTTTTTGCGTCTCTGGCGATATCGATAAGATACTCGGCGAATACGGTCGGTTCATTGTAGGTAAAGGCGATGACCGGGGCCTTCCGGGCGTAGGCCGACCTGACAATCAGGGAGGGGGGGGTGTAGGAGGTCTTGAGATCTTCGGGCCAGGCCTGGGAGATTTCCCAGTTCTGGCAGAATTTGCAGCTCAGGGGACACCCGGCGGTGGCCAGGGAAAATGCCGCCGCTCCGGGTAGAAAATGATAAAAAGGTTTCTTTTCGATGGGATCGACATGAATGGATGCCGGGCGTCCATAAACGAGGCTCCGGAGCTCCCCGCTGACATTGATACGGGCACGGCACCGGCCCCGCTGACCATCTTTGATAATACAGTTCTGGGCGCAGAGGAGGCACTTGACAAGGTTTCCTTCGTGACGATGGGGTTGACCTTTTGCGGTGATCGCCGCGGTGTGGCAGCTTCGGCAGTCCTTGCCGGCCAGGGGAACGGAGGTCCAGAATCTGGCTCGGGGGGACTGGCGGATCAGTTCATCCCGGGGATCGGCAGCCAGGGCCGAATTCATGGGATGAGGAATGATCTGGGCAAGGCTGGCCAGGGCAGCAAACCGCGTGATGTTTGTCAGGAGGTCGCGTCTAGTTAACATGGGTAAAATTCTACTTCCCCCCTCATGTCCCGTCAATAACAAATTGCGCTTGACATAACAAATTACCCCGGATGGACAGCATTATATTTCTCCTTGACGCACAGGGAGAACACGGCTATGTTATTTTTAATATACACTAAAAAGTAAGCTCGCATCCAGTGCCACACTCTGTTTGCAAGGGATGCCCGGCTCCCCGGCGATTGATTTAAACCATCATCTTGGCAAAGGGGGTTTTACCCCCCACTTTGATCCTCAACATAAAGTTCCCTCATTAAAAGCAGGGGGCAATTAATTAGTTAACTCCTTTCCAATGCATTAAGAATTTAGACTGGCACTACCGGTTCCTTCGGTGGAGCGGGGATATTACGATTGCCCACCGAAAGCGCTATGGGCGGATAGGTGAAAGTATTGATTATGTGAATTTGGCACAGTAACAATTCAATACCTGAGAAGGAGGGGTGTATGGACAAGATTCTGAGGATCGATATGGGGGCCGCAGGCGGCCCAAAAATGCAGGTGGAACCTCTCGGTGAATATGCGGGACTCGGAGGGCGGGCGATGACTTCATCCGTTGTCGCCAAAGAAGTGCCGCCATTCTGCCACCCCCTGGGCGGAGAGAATAAGCTCGTCATTGCCCCCGGTCTCCTTTCCGGAACCGGCGCCGCCATGTCGGGACGCTTATCCGTAGGCTGCAAGAGTCCCCTGACGGGGGGCATCAAAGAGGCCAATTCCGGGGGGCAGCCGGCCCAGGTGCTGGCAAGGCTTGGGTATGGGGCAATCATCCTGGAGGGAAAGCCGCAAGGGGATGATCTGTACAAAGTCATCATTAACAAGGATGGCGTCAAGATTGAAGCGGATAATAGTCTCAAGATGATGACCAATTATGACCTCGTCAGCAAGATGAAAGGGGAGTACGGCGATAAAATCACCTGCATTTCCATCGGGCCGGCCGGAGAGATGAAAATGCAGTCCGCCTCCATCGCCTGCACGGACCCGGAGCAGCGACCATCAAGACACGCCGGGCGAGGGGGCACAGGGGCGGTCATGGGGGCGAAGGGCGTTAAGGTGATCGTCCTTGATGACACTGGCTGTAAGGCGCGCCCACCCAAGGATCTCCAAAAATTCAGGGCAGCCAATAAAATATTTGTAGAGGGACTATCCCGTCACCCCGTCACCGGTCAGGCTCTTCCCGCCTACGGGACCAATGTATTGACCAATATCTTAAACGAAGCGGGCGCTTATCCCACCTGCAACTTCAAAGTAGGACAATTTGCCGGGGCCGGCAAGATCAGCGGCGAAACCATTGCGGAACTGGAAACAAAACGCGGGGCCGGACCAACCCATGCCTGTCATCGTGGCTGCGTGATCCGTTGTTCGGGTATATACAACGACAAGGACGGTAATTTCCTTTCCAAGCAACCGGAATATGAAACGGTCTGGGCCCACGGCGGCCATTGCGGTATCGACGACCCCGACGCCATTGCCATGCTCGATTTTCTGGATGATACTTACGGGCTCGATACCATTGAAACGGGGGTAGCCGTCGGTGTGGCCATGCAGGCCGGTGTCGTGAAGTATGGCGACGCCCAGGCCGCCATAAATCTTGTCAAGGAAATCGGCAAGGGAACGCCTCTCGGCAGGATCCTCGGCAGCGGCGCCGCCGTCACGGGCAAGGTTTTCGGCGTGGAAAAAGTCCCCGTCGTCAAAGGTCAGGCGATGCCAGCCTACGATCCCCGGGCCGTACAGGGCATTGGCGTCACCTATGCCACGAGCCCCATGGGCGCGGACCACACGGCAGGTTACAGTATCGCGACGAACATCCTCAAAAGCGGCGGCTTCGTCGACCCACTGAAGCCCGAAGGCCAGGTAGCGCTCTCCAGGAACCTGCAAGTTGCCACCGCCGCCATCGACTCGACCGGGATGTGTCTGTTTATCGCCTTTGCCATTCTTGATCAACCGGATACCTTCCAGTCCCTCCTCGACTTGTTGAACTCCTTCTATGGTCTGGAGCTGACGGCAGACAGTGTTACGGAGCTCGGGAAGAAGGTCCTGAAGATAGAGCGCGATTTCAACAGCCGCGCCGGTTTCACCAAAGAGGACGACCGCCTGCCGCGGTTCTTCTACACCGACCCCATACCTCCTCATAATGTCACTTTCATGGTCAAAGACGAAGAGTTGGACAGTCTGTTTGATTGGTAAACCCATCCCCACCTCTAACCCTCCTCGTGAAGGGGAGAGTTAGAGGTGCTTGTATGTTCTCTCCCCCTGGCAAAGGGGGATTCATGGCGATTATTTGAAGGAGTTTTCAAGTGAAAGTTACCGTCAAATTGTTCGCTTCCCTGCGCAAGGATCGGTTTGCCGTTGACGACTTCGATTACCAGGAGGGCGCTACGGTAGGTCACATCCTCGCATCATTGCACATCTCTGAAAAGGAAGCGGCGATCATTTTTATTAACGCCCGCCACGGGGGGGTGGATTCTTTCCTCAAGGAGGGAGACCTGGTGGCGATCTTTCCGCCGGTGGGGGGCGGGTGAAATGGAAAGTCTCAAGGAATGCCTTTTGGCCCGTGCCGAGAATGGACTGATCCCTCTTTCCATCCAGACATGGGCGGTCCAAAATTTCGGGATCACTTTCCCAGCCGTTGAGGAGGCCATCCTGGATCTGAATCTGCTGCCGGCACGTTACCAGCGAAATCAACGGAGCCTTTCCTGTGGGCAGCAGCTCTCCTTATTCCGAGGTAAAGTAGCCGTGATCGGCTGCGGCGGTCTGGGAGGCTATATTATCGAGGAACTGGCGCGACTCGGCGTCGGTCATATAACCATAGTCGATCCGGATACGTACGAGGAGCATAATTTGAACCGCCAGTTGTTTTCTAAGCTTGACAACCTGGGACAGCCAAAGGTGGCCGTCGCCGCCGGCAGGGTAAAAGAGATCAACCCCGCCGTAACCATCGTGCCGGTTCAGAAAGCCTTCACGGGCAAGAACGGCAAGGGTCTTATCGGGAAAGTCGATGTTGTGGCAGACGCCCTCGACAGTATTCCTGGGCGTCTCGAATTGGCAATAGTATGCGAAAAGTACGACATCCCGCTGGTCCACGGAAGCGTCGGCGGCTGGTACGGTCAGGTTGCCACCCAGTTTCCGGGAGAATACACACTGCAAAAAATCTATTCCCGATGTAGTGGCGAGGGAGGCATCGAAAAGGACCTGGGGAATCTATCTTTCGTCGTTCCCATAATCGCGAGTATGGAAGTTGCCGAAATAGTCAAGATCCTGCTTGGGGAAGGATCAACATTAAGGGGAAAGATGCTTTCGCTGAACTTGCTCGATACGGAATTTACAGAAATCACCTTTTGAAGCCGATGAATATCCTGCCGACAAAAGAAACTCCGGCCTTAAAACCTTATCCAACCAAGTTGTTCGTCGAAACAACCACCCGCTGCAATCTCCAATGCCCCATGTGCCTTAAGCAGCGGCATGATGCAGAATTCCTGGAAGGGGACATATCCACAGGTACATTCATGGCCCTGCTGCCGGCCCTGCCAACCTTGGAGGCCCTGGTCTTGAACGGCATCGGCGAGCCGCTCCTTCATCCCCGCCTCGATGATTTCATAAGTCTGGTCAGAGAGAAAATGGACAAAAACGCCTGGATAGGATTCCAGAGCAATGGCCTGCTCATGGACAGGGAACGGGCCATGTCGCTGGTCAGGGCGGGAGTGGACCGGATATGCCTTTCTGTTGACGCCGTATCCCCTGCGACCTTCAGTAACATCCGTTCAGGGGGAGAATTCAGGAACGTCGAGGGAGCGCTTAAAATGCTCCATACAGCAAAGAAAACATACAACGATCGACTTCAAATAGGGGTGGAATTCGTCCTGAGACGCGATAATATAGACGAATTAGCGAAAACAATTCAATGGGCCGCTGCTCAGGGGGCTGATTTTGTAATTGTAACGCAACTTTTTCCCTATCATCAGGCCCTCGTTTCCCAGACGACATACGACGCCAACCTGGACGTATCTATGTCCATTTTTCATGAACACATGAGCAGAGCCGAAAAAGAGGGAATTGATATCAGGCGCTATTACGATGTGTTCATGAAATATGATAAATCCGCCGACGAAAAGAAAATAATTGCTTTTGTGGAATCCCTGGTGGCGGATGCCTTACGGCAAGGAATTGCATTGAATCTGCAGAAACTTTTTTCGACGGATCATGCCTGGGTAGAAAAGATGGAAAAGGTCTTCGACCGGGCGCGTACCATTGGAACCGAGACGGGGATAAAGCTTCGGCTACCGGAAATTATCCCCAAAAGCGCCCGCCGGTGCGAGTTCGTGGAGGAAGGCAGCATCTTTGTTTCCTGGGATGGAAACGTCCATCCCTGCTATTTTTTATGGCACCATTACCGATGTTACATAAACGGCGTGGAAAAGATTGTAAAGCCGAAGGTATTCGGCAATCTATCCGAAAGGGGCATCCTGGAGATATGGAATGATCCCCATTTCGTCTCATTCCGGCAAAACGTCCTCCGCTATGATTATCCATTTTGTTTCAACTGTAATTTTGCCCTGTGCGACTACGTCGAGGGCGGCGACTTTGAGCAGGATTGCTACATCAACTCCGAACCATGCGCCGTCTGTCTGTGGTGTATGGATGTATTTCAATGCCTGAAGTGAATATGTCTGAAATTTTGCCGGTTAGATAAATGATTCATAGAGGCAATGTTGACCCGTCACCATGGGTTGACAGGCAGGAATCCTGAAAGCAATAATACGTCGCCCATGAAGAAAATGCTTGACTTTAAACAGAAATAAGTGATGTTGATCTCTCAGCGATCATAATATGGACATCAAATTCCTTTGAATTCAAACTTTGTAAGAGGCTGGGAAGAGCTCATTTTCTTTCTCATAATCAACTTCTGAGGATATATGGATTCCAGTTATCATGATATTACGGATCTAATACGGAATTAAAGATATTTAGAAATCTTAATGGCAGTCACTTGTATGATAAAGAAATAATATAGTCCATTGAAATAGTAGGAAAAAGATCCGTTCCGTATATTAACTTGTTCGGTCGCATTCGCCAACAGCCATGCCGAGCAAGCTCGGCAGACTGCTGGCGAACCGCTCAACTCGCCGTTAGAGGGAGATTAAAATGGGAAATACACCACCAACAGCGCCTATTGATTGGGGCAATGTAGCACAATGGTTAGGTGCTATTGCTACCTTCTGTGCTGTCATAGTTGCACTTTTTAAAGAAAAGTTCTTACATAGATGGCACCGGCCCAAACTAGCATTGAGAATCTTACTTACTCCTCCTGATTCATTCAAAGAAATTTGGAAATATAAAGTTACTTTTCCCATGGGTTCAACTCAAGAAAAAGAGACGAACCGTTATATGTTTCGTCTTTGGGTGACCAATCAAGGCTCGTTTGATAAAGCAGAAAATGTCCAAGTATTTGCGAATAGCCTTGAGAAATTGTCAGCTGATTCTAAAACATATGTCCCGATTACGGAGTTCCTTCCTATGAATCTAGTTTGGTCACATACCAATGGCAAAACATTTCTAGAGGCTATTTCCGCTCATGGAATGGGCAGGCACTGTGATTTGGGTCATATAGTTAATCCAGATGCATTTGAAGGCATACACGATATGGAGAAGCCTAAAGTACTCACTGGTAAAACAGTATTTATGTTAGATGTTGAATTTAAACACTATAATAAATCATATTTGCTGGAGCAGCCAGGTACATATAGGCTCCATATAATTATTGTCGGCCAAAACGCGTTACCTGAGTCAAGGATATTAGAAATATCGTTTACGGGCGATTGGTACGAAGATCAAGAGAAGATGTTTCGTGATGGTGTACGGATAAATATATTGAATTAAGCCTCTAACCCAGCGCTGGAGTCAATCCGCGCAAAGCGCGTCTGGCTCCAGCTTTTCGTTGTGCAAATAAAGGGAAAATATAGTGTCAGAATTTGTGACTATTCTAAAATCGATTCCTGCTGAAGCATGGGTAGCAATTCTGACTGCCTTACTAACAGCTGGTTTTACCTTATTGGGAGTTTGGATCACAAACAAGGCAAGCAATCAAAGATTGAAAATTCAATTAGAACATGAACGACTGTTAAAGACTGAAGAGTTAAAGCGAGAAAAGTTAGAAGAGCTCTATGTTGTAACCAAAAAGTTTCTTGATACTTTGGTTGTTCACTACTTGCCATTTAGAATGGTTATGTACGGCGAAATTAATTTCAATCAAGCATTAGACATGGCGATAGAAACTGGTACCAAGCGAGATTTTGAACCCCACAGAGTGACGATGTTGATTGATTTATACTACCCGGAATTGAGGACGGAATTTGATAAAATAATGAACATTCGAGAAAAACTGAATGACATTGTTGATGGCTACAAAGAACAATATAAGCGGGGGAATATTGATGGTAGCCGGTGGCTTGAACTTTTCCAGCCATTATTTGAAGAGATAGGAATATTGGCAGATGGCTTTGATAAACACATTGTAAAATTAAGAAATTAGTGCACAACCCGTCAATACAGCCGATCGCTACGCTTCGGCTGATTTTTTCGGGTGTGCCAGACATGGTACAGAACTAGCGAGGTGGAAGTCCTCGCGCCAGGTATAAGCGGAGCCGAAGGCTAGGAGAAGGGCAAGGGCGTCACCGCAAGGTGGGGTCTGGAGGAAGCCCAATCCGAAAGCACGGGGCGACGAACAGGAACCGGATACGAGGTGTGGTACATTCGGGACGAGTGGGCACGTGACCATGAAGTCCTCCATCCGCAATGGGATGTGCTTTATAAATCCGGCGTTTACGTGCTGAACGTTCTGTATCTTACTCTGGGAGATCCGCCAAGTGCCACGGGACCTCGCGTGCGAGAGAAATTGGCTGAATAGAGAGAGATCGCTATTGACCGCTTGGCGGAAGTCAGCAGAAGGCATAGTAGGCGATGGCAACGAGCCGGAATGGAAATCCGGATGGTCTCATCTCGCCGAAGGCCTGAACGGAAGGAAAGGAGAAGTCGCTTCGTGCCGAGAAGTGGAATTGCATCCGACAGGCAGCTTGAGCTGCCCCTGGGAAACCATGGGGATGAATCCGCCTATGGGACAGGAAGAGATGACGCTCCGGTGAGACAAGACAACCTTCTGGAACGTGTACTGGAGGCGGACAACCTCCGGCGTGCGCTTCGGCAGGTTCGGCGCAACGGAGGCGCTCCCGGAATCGACGGAATGACTGTCGAAGAACTTCCGGAGCACCTCAAGGAACACTGGCCGCGACAGAAGGAATCCCTGCTGAACGGAATCTACAAGCCCCAGCCGGTACGGAGAGTAACCATACCGAAGCCGGGGGGAGGGGAACGGCAGCTTGGCGTTCCGACGGTTCTCGACCGGTTCGTACAGCAAGCTCTGATGCAGATATTACAGGGGGAGTGGGACGATGGGTTCTCTCCATCGAGCTATGGCTTTCGGCCCAACCGCTCGGCCCATCAGGCGGTCGTCATGGCACAGGAGCATATCCGGCAAGGATACGCCTTCGTGGTAGATATAGACTTGGAGAAGTTTTTCGACCGAGTCAACCACGATATCCTCATGGCAAAGTTAACCATGCGGATACAGGATCAGCGGGTTGTGAAACTCGTCCGCCGGATTCTAACGGCGGGCGCCGTCACGCTCGCAGGGTTCGAGCCCGCAACGGAAGGAACGCCTCAAGGCAGCCCCCTTTCGCCGATTCTCTCCAATCTGCTTCTGGACGAGTTTGACAAGGAACTGGAAAGACGAGGACACCGCTTTGTCCGCTATGCTGATGATGCCAACATTTATGTCAGAAGCAAGACAGCGGGCGAGCGAGTCATGGCGAGTGTAACTCGTTATCTGGAGAAGCGGCTGCGACTCAAGGTCAATACCGCCAAAAGTGCGGTAGATCGTCCTTGGAACCGCAAGTTTTTAGGCTTCACCTTCACCCGTCGAGACAAACGGCGTAAGGTGAGCGACAAGGCGCTCCGCTGCTTCAAGACGAAAATCCGCGATATTACACGGCGCACCCGTGGTTGGACTCTAACCGGGATCATAAAGGAGTTGAGGGCCTACATCCTCGGATGGAAGGCGTACTTTGGCATTACTGAAGTCCCCTCACCCCTGAAAGGCCTGGACCAATGGATACGCCGGAGATTGCGGTCATATGCCTGGAAGCAGTGGGGCCGTGCGAGATACCGGGAACTCCGGAAGCGGGGAGTTAGGATGATGCTTGCGTGGAACACCTGCAAGTCCGCCCATGGTCCTTGGAGGCTGAGTCAGAGCCCGGCATTGGTAATCGCAATGCCGGGCCGCTACTTTCGTGCCCTCGGATTGCCGAGTCTGACAGGTTGACGGAAAACACTCAATCCACCGAACCGCCGTATACGTGACCCGTATGTACGGTGGTGTGGGAGGAGGGGAGCCGCGAGGCTCCTCCCTATCCCGATTGGACGTAAATAAAAAACGAGAATCTGGGGAAGATGATTTTTTAGCTTGACAAGATATATACCAAGATACATATCAATTGCAGAGGTGCAACATGCAAACAGCTAAATTATTTCAAAATGGACGTAGTCAAGCGGTTCGTCTGCCCAAAGAATACAATTTTGAAGGGACAGATGTGCTAATTCAAAAGGTTGGCGATTCTGTCATTCTCTTTCCTAAAAACCGCGTTTGGGAAACATTCCTCCATGGCCTACATGGGTTTACCGATGATTTCATAGAAAACGGGAGAGAACAGCCGCAAATGCAGGAGCGAAAGGATCTGTAATGTATTTGCTTGATACAAATATCTGTATTTTTATCAAGAACAGAAAGCCTCTTTATGTCCTGGAAAAATTGCGCAGTGTACTCGAACAAACCGTTTATTTATCCAGCGTTACGGTAGCCGAATTGCAATTTGGCGTTTACAACAGTCAAAACATTGAGAAAAACAGAATATCCTTAACTGAATTTCTGGCTCCATTTGAAATTATTGATTTTGGTAATACCGACGCTGAACACTTTGGAATTATAAGATCACAGCTAAAAAAAGAAGGAAATCTTATCGGCCCTTACGACATGCTCATCGCAGCTCAGGCAGTTGCGCGC
>JBAYKV010000109.1:0-10417 GCA_041664405.1 Syntrophales bacterium | reverse complement strand
GTGGCGACCACTGATAAATTCAGCAACTTCCATGATGGAAATCTGACTGTCAGTCTGCCCATCAAGGCGACATCGTATATCACCCTGACCCCGACGATTTCCTATGTCTTCCCGCTTTCGGAAGATGCAAAGAATGAAATGAAGGGATTCGGCCTGAGCGGAAAGACCCCTGCGGATCGAGACAGTTCCTTTATTTACGGCGGCCTGGCGGCAAGTATCTCTTTTTAGACGGGATCGAAATTGATAATCCCTTTTCGACTATAGATAAGGACAGCGAGTCATAACCGAAGGCCATGCACCCTCGCCGGGGCATGGCCTTCACCATTTTTCGTTCACCCCCCCTCCCGGAGAACAACCACCCCTGCTTTTCATCCTTTATCCTGAGTCGAGCAAGGATGTCAGCTTCCCGACACAGGATAAATCGCCCTTTTTTGGGGGGGTGCCACACGCATTTCTTCCTTGACATGGAAAGTCGGCGACGCGTAACGTAGGCTCGGGAGGGAGACTCATGGGAACAGTGATTGATCTTAAACTTGATGAAATCGGCGCCATTTTCGGAAATGGCCTGGACGCAGACGGCACATTACGCATCCTGCGGATTCTTGACGGCCCAACATACTCGCAGGAATTCTTGGAAGAGTTGACCCTGTATAGTGAACTCCTTCCCATGGGGCGGGAAAGGCCTTTCACCCCGGAACAACGCTATCTTCATTTTCTCTGGGATGCCTTCGACAAGCTTCCCATCTGCCTGGATGCCAATTTTGGCATCCTTTTCCGGAGACTCATTGCGGAGCGGCTTTTCAAAAAATGCGGCGTCGGCTTTATTGCCGAAGAGAATTTCCGGTTCAATTTCGGACAGAACATTGAGTTGGGAGATTTTGTATTTTTCAACCGCGGTGTGTTTGTTGACTCAAAAGGAGGCGTGATCATCGGCAATCACGTTGGCCTGACTGAGGATGTAAGAATCTTTACACATAGCCACCTGGAGTCGTCGCATATAATCAGAGAATATAAGCCGGTAGTAATCAAGGATTACGCCAAGATTTACACCGGCGCGATCATCCTTCCCGGCGTCACCATCGGGGAACAGGCCATTGTCGCCTCTCACTCCCTCGTCACAAAAGACGTTCCCGCCAATACCCTCGTTGCCGGAATGCCCGCTCAGGTGGTCAGGGAAAGGAAAACGGATGGCAAATCCGGCGATGAACTGGATCACATCTGGTTATTCTAATTGAAGCGGGAAGACCGGCGGTGCGCGTTGGTATGAACAATACATCCCATTGGCTGAAAGAGGAAATTCAAATAGTTCCGGTTGAAAGCTGGGATTATTTAGAGCCATATTCTCATGTGATAGGGGGGATGCACTGCTTCCTGTAGTCAATAAGGATGATAACTCCTTCGATATGCAAGCTTTCGAATAGCAATCATCGGGGATTTATCATAAAATTGCGATGTTGGCTGGAAATGACAACACCTACAAACAAAGCATGGGCAATACGCAAAACGATTGATGATTAACGATTGAAATGCTCACTTGACTCTCACATCGTTTATATCCCCATTTGGTCATACAACTCCAGAAATGTGCTCCCTGCAAAGTAATTCGAGCCTGTCCAGTCACATATGGCAACAATGATTGTCAAGACTTCGGGGTTTTCAGGGGCCATGGACCACAGAAAAAACCTGCATTAAGGCAGGAACTATTTTGTCTTATCCCAATGCAGTTCTCCTCCCCACGTGGAGAGGAGAACTGCCGTAAAACCGGAACGGCTTGATCGGATTCCAGAGTCAACAGCAAGCAGCGCTGTTTGGTTTCCTGAAGCCAAAGGCGAATTTCAATCCGAGTTTATTGACTGCAATCAACAGCCTGCGGACAACTCTGACAACAAAGAGCACAATTACTTGGCACAGACCTTCCATTATTCCATACCCAGTCCAGTGCCGTTCCCGTATAATTATTGAGGGTGTCCGATACAACCAATGTCATATGTTTATTGTCCACACTGTACAGCGAGGCGACAATCTTATCGGAAACAATGGTCATTATGTTGTGCATTTTGTGATCCCCTCCCACAGGCATGTTTGTGGACCACCGGCCATTGACAAGTTGTCCCGTCGAGGAGGAGGCTATCTTAAAATATGGGCCTGACGAGGGCACCGGCAGGTATATCCAGGTGCTGGGATAAATGCCGTTTAGCCCAGCCGATTTCTGAAACGCAACATTGAATTGGTAATTACTCCCGCCAACGCCAGGTCTTATCGCAAGATTACCTTCCCATCTTTGCGCGCCAGCGGCAACATAATACTGAAATTTCTTGAAGGTGTAAGCCTTGACCACGTCATTTGGGAAAAAGAGGGCGGGATCAGGAACCCCGACAATTGTAAGATCTGTGCTGGTCATGTTCATGATGCTGAACGTCCATTTGGTAGGACCCAATGCATACAGGAAGATGCCGCCCGCCTCATTATCAAAACACGTCCCAGGAGGTGGAGCTGGTTCAGCCGCTATAGCCGAGCAATTCCCACCCAAAACGACCATGACCAAGATAAGAAGATATAAACAAGACATTTTTAAAGTACATCTGATTCTCATAGCTTCTGTTCCTCCCTTCATATCTTCATCAGATTGTTTTGGCATTTTTCTTCAAGGCGCCGGCCACTTTTGTCAGCATAGCTTCCTGTTTTTGGAGTTCGGCGGGAGTAATTTTCTGTTTCCCATGAAGCGCCAAAGCTGCCTTGAGCAGGGTATCCTGCTGGCTTTTCTTAAGTGAACGTACCAGAAGCAGGAGGTCGCGTTTTCCCTTTTTACCCCGTTGATCCAGGATCTTCCGTAACTCCTTGGCCCCCGGGCTGATTGCGGCGCGATCGCCATAAGAGGTCTTGCCATACACGGACTGTACTGTAGTTGCCGTGGTATAGTCGGATGACTTCATTACGGTTACCATCATCGACGGCGCGGTTCCGACATCCTGGCCGTCCTTCCCCGGTCTTCCCCGCAATATCTGTGTAACGACCACCAGGCTACCCTGAATATAACCGCCCGCATCTCCCTGGTTGGTTATAACCGCGTCATCTGCCCATGTCCCTTTTCGGTCGTCTGCGTATGGGTCATCAGCCGGGATATATCCGGGCGGGCAATAGGTCCCGGGGAGGCCGTAGCCGTCTGCCGCAATGACATATGACGATACGTACATCTTGTCCCCACCACTGTTTTGCGAGTTATTCTTGCTGAATTCATTAGCTTCCTTGGCCAATTCAACGGCACCCGTAAAAGCGTCAACCCAGGCAAGGGGACTCTCAAGATCTGCAGCAAGCTTTACGACCTCAATACATTCCTTGACCACGTCGGATACAAGCTTGAATAGATAGGATTGTAAAGGGCCACCCGGTTTCGGGCGGTTAAAGTTAATGGAAAGTTTGGCATTGCCACTATAAGTTCTACCGTTCTCATCTTTCGTCTCCACCCCGTTGACCCACCATATGGCTGAATACGCGTTCACATAGTCGTAGGCGTCTAAAAACGAGACCGCCATCGGGTAAGGTCTAAGATCGACCCCGGGTACTGCGGCCGGTATAACTGCGGGCAGGCCGATGGGAGCGAAAGGTTCATAATCCTTTCCGTTCCGGTACTGTTGAGTTATATTCTTTAGCCTTAATGGCGTGCCGTTCATGTTATTGTTTACAAGACTTGAATCAAAGGTCATCTTGTAGGGTGTCAGGTTCAGTATATAAACACCGATTGTCCTGTCATCGCCATCGTAAAGCATCAGGTCTTGAGTGAAACTGGTGGCGGCATGCACCTTGGGAACCGCTACGCAGCCAAGCACAAGTACAAATACTGCAATCAACTTCAATAACTTTGGGTATCTCATAAATGTCGCTCCTTTCACTATGGTTTCGAAGAATACGCATCTGCCGGAATCTGTGGCGGCTGGGATTGCAAATCAGCTGCCGGAACAGTCAGACTATCTTTGCCGCGACTTGCCCCTTTCCCATCTGCCGTTTTCCCCTTTGCCGGTATATCCTGACGCTGGAACCAGGGTATTGTGAATTTATCGGGATACTCGTCGGAGGGGATAACTTTCACTGCCAGCGAAAGAACCGCATAATCACGGCTCTTCTCCGTCGTCTCCTGGGAAAAAAAGTATCTCAGCAAAGGTATCCGCATGAGGAAAGGAACGCCGGAACGAGACTGGATATAACTGTCGGTTACGAACGTGCCGACAAGATATGTCTTCCCGTCAGCGGGGAAAACACGTGTAGTCTGGAATTTTTTGTCGCTGTATTGAGGCGCCGTGACACTGCCCATCCGCGACTCACCCGATATTATGCTCACTTTTACTCCGACATCGAGACGCACCGTCGTTAATTCCGGTTTATCCTTGTCGAATTTGATTACAGTCGGCGTGACGGCGATACTCGTCTCCAGGTCCTGGTACTGGGTCTGCACATTGCTGTTAACGTCAACGCTAAAGATCGGCATATGCTGTATATCCGATATCTGCGCCTTTACACCGTTAGGTGTGAATACTTCGCTTGCGACCAGAATTTTCCCTTTCCCCAACGACTCGTCTAACCGTAAAACATTCGTGTTAACTCCGTCATTGACCTTAACTCCGAGATATCCTTGATTCTGTGTAGTTGTGCCTGTGAGGTAATTTCTTGTTACATCGAATGTAGCGCCGTAAGATATACTGGTGGGGATCAAGTTAAGTCCGAGGTTCAAGGCGTCCGAATCTGTGATCTCATGCAGCGTTGCCGAAATAATGACCATGTGCTTCGTGCCGGTCTGGAGAAACATTTCCTTCATCACTGAGCTCATCTGCTGAACCTTGGGTGATTCACCGAGAATCACGACTCGGGGCAGCAGACCAACGGGCGTATAGATTTCAGCGGCTATATCGTGAAACCGACCTTGCATCTTCTGCAACAGGTCTTTTGCCGCTTCAAGGTTGTCGGGATCAATGGGGATTACCGCTACACGACCATCCCGGCTGAGCTTTGAAGCCATCAAATCGGAAGGCGTTTTGCCAATACCCGGATCATCGGAAGGTGTCTGGCCGACGGCCGGAATATCAGAAGGTGTCTGGCCAATGGGCGTAGAAAAGAAAGGCGTCTGGCCAACGGCAGGAGAAAAGGTAAGAACCAACAGAAAGACAGAAAAGATAATTATGTGCCGATAAATAGTCATTAAATTATCATTGCATGATAAAATTTCATTAAAGTGACCGTAAACAACAAAATTAGTATATATATTACTTTAATCTATATAAAAAATAGTTGATTGTCAAATTGATTATCCACAATAAATTGTTTGTATCCAAGAATGATTTTTAACGGATGAATCGACAAACAATGATTTTAATTCTCAAAAGAACGATCACCATCTATTCTTCCCTTTCGCAACCATTAACGCCACACCTCTCATTTTGTGGCTAAGATCGATTTTATGTACAATAACGTATTTTCGATTGTCTCTCCGTAAAAAAATGAGGACCAATAGTATTGTGAATAAAAGTACATTTTTTTAAACTCTTACAGCTATTTGCGCCTTTTGGGTGGCGGTGGGGAGTAGCAGGGATCAATAATATATTAGTCATCAAATCAGTGATTACAGGTTGAAAACCTGCATTTTCTTCAAGAACGTCGTTTTACTGAGTTCAAGGAAGGACACCAATAAAATCATCGCTTTCCTAACCCTAATACTTTTCACTGGCTCATTGGTCTTCCTTCCATGAAAGCTCATCACCGATCACGACTCCATATTTTTTAAAACCCGATCGTTAACGCAATATAAGGTCCTGTGTAGAGAGTGTCCATCGCATAATTGTTTGTATCCATCTTCAGTTGGAGTATTTTATAGCCGGCATGGATATCCATGAATGGAAAAGGCGTGAGGGATAAATCCGCCAGTCCCTCATAAGAATAATTACCTGAACTATACCCACCGCCTGTCAACTGGGCCCGGAACTCCAGCCAGTTGGCAAGCAGACCGATGTGGGCGCCGACGCCGATCATCGGGATCACGGAATTGAACGATTGACTCTGATCAAAACCTGAACCAGCCGCGTTCAATCTAAAGCTCCCCGTGGAATATTTAATCTGTGCAATGCCGCCAACTGAAATGCCCGCCAGAATATTTTCCATGTTGATGAGGTCATACTGATATTTGAGGTCGAACATGGAATAATTCAGATCCGACTGGACGGCGGTTCCGGAGTTATAGTTAACTCCGTTGTATTTTAGGGCTGCCGAGAGAACGCTACTGCTTGAATAACCGAAAGGTGTAAACATGAAGCTTAAGTGATGGCTTCCCAAGCCCCCATAAACTTCTGCGGAATAGGTGGTCTTATTACCAATTCCCAGCATATCCTTTGTGTTTATATTTGAATCCTGGATGCCGGCGACTGTAGTTTGTATATCCGCCGTTTTAAGATCGGGGAACCATACATAGGCCCTAGCACCCAATTCAAAAGCGTCCGCATGGGCAACAACCATCAGCGAGAAAACAATCGCAAAACCTAAAATAAAGTTTTTTCCATACTCCTTCATAACAACCTCTTTCTCATGAATTTGAGCCGAGAAACACAGTTTATCCATATCGCAGTTCGATGTCTCTCTCCGTTAACTGCCTAGCCCCTCAGCAATGTTATGATACCTCAAGTATTACCGATTGTATTCTCGCATGATTCTTAAAACCCGTCAATCACGGTAGGAGGAAGGAAATATTACCACCTCACGTTGAAAAAATCTGCATGTTTCATCCCGTTATCATTGTTCCGAACCGACCACCCAACTTCTCGCTTCGTAGATGGCAGCAATAATCGGTGGTTCCATTTTTCTGCCGTCGCGCTCAGCCAGTTCAGATTGAAAGCTTCTAAACAAGCGCAACTGACGCAAAGCCCGCTTTCAACAAACTGTCAATGACAACCCCATATGTCTCTGGTCAATCGAACGGCATCCGCACCTAAAGATGAAGTCAAGGCAATGCATGATGTCACGAGGTGTTGCCGTCGTAACCGGCGGGGTGCCGATGATCAAATCCCCGTGATTATTGCCGGAAATACCGCCGCCGCGCTCCGGAGGAACTGATCGGGCATAATGCCCGCGAGAAAGGTCATGATGACGATGGCCCCGATCATGACGCCGATCATGGTCACACCCGTCCGCATCGGCAGCAGCCCCTCCCCTTCCGCCGTCATGTACATGACCATTACAACCCGCAGGTAATAGAAGAAGGAAACGATCGTGGCGACAATGGCGATGAGGACGACGCCGAGGTAACCGGCTTCAATGCCGACCTTGAAGAGATAGAATTTCGCAAAGAAACCGCCCGTCGGCGGTATCCCCGCCAGGGAGATCATGAAGACCGCCAGGGCAAAGGCGTGCCACGGATGCCTTGACGCCAGGCCGGCCAAGTCGTCAATATGCAGCGCCTTGTCCTGCCGCCGTGACAGGTAGGCCAGGGAGGCGAAGGCCCCCATGTTCATGAAAATATAGACCATCAGGTAAAAAGCGATGGCCGAGGCCCCGCCCTCGGGAATGGCCAAAAGTCCGATCAGGATATAGCCCGCCTGGGCAATTCCGGAATAGGCCAGCATGCGGACGACGCTGGATTGTCTGAGGGCGATAAAATTCCCGATTACCATGCTGGCCACGGACATGAAGATGACCGCCGTCCAGATCAGGTGCTGGCCGGGCCCGGAAATCCCCGTCCCGAAACGGAGGAAAACAGCGAAGACGGCAATCTTCGGCGCCACCGACATAAATGCCGCGACACAGACCGGCGCCCCTTCATAGGCGTCGGGGGCCCACATGTGAAAGGGTGCGGCGGCGATCTTGAAGCCAAGGGCAACGAGCATCAAGGCAACCGCCGCCAGTATCAGGGCCGGGGCCGCTGAGGGAGCGGCAAAAGCCGCCAGATTTGTCGTTCCCGTTGCGCCGTAGTAAAGGGCAAGGCCGAGCAGAAAAAGGGCCGAGGAAAAGCTTCCCAGCAAAAAGTATTTGACGGCCCCTTCCATGCCCTCCCGGACGATCTTCATGAAGCCGACGAGGACGTAAAGGGAAAGGGAAAGGATTTCAATGCCCAGGAAAATGACGAGGAGGTCCCCCGTGGAGGTCATGATCCCCATCCCGATCAGAGAAAAGAGGAGGAGGCTGTAGTATTCGCCGTTGTTTTTATGGTCCGGCAGGAAATCCCGAGCCAGGACGAAACCGATGAGGGCCGTCGTCAGGATCATCGCCTGAAAAAGGAGGGCGCCGTTGTCCTTCACGATCAGGCCGCCGAAGCCGCCGGCTCTTTGATCCCAAAGATAGAAAACGGCAGCCAGGGCGGCGATAACGGACAGGACGGCGACAGGCACAATGCCTTTCCCCCGGCCGCCGCCACGGATAAAAAGCAGGGCCGTCGCCCCTGCCAGGAGGATGATCTCCGGGAGCAAACAGTAGAGATTAACGTCTTGAGGGATCATGTTCATCGGTCCAATACCTTTACAGGGTCAAGATTAGGAGGAACGGGATTGGCCGCCACGGAGAGGCAAACCGCCTTTATGGCCGGGGCGGAAATCAGTTGCCGGGATATGGTCTCGACCCGGTCCGTAATATACGAAGGATACAGGCCGATGAAGAAGACGAGGAGGGTCAAGGGGATCATGACCAGCTTCTCCCGCATGGATAAGTCCGCCACCGCACCCGGACGCCCCGACCGGTCCGTTTCGAAAAAAACCCGCTGCACCATCCAGAGCATATAAACGGCCCCCAGGATCAGGGTCGTGGCAGACAGGGCGCCGATCCACCATTGGTACCGGAATGCGCCCAAAAGGAGCAGAAACTCGCCGACAAAGCCGTTGAGTCCGGGAAGGCCCAGGGAAGACAGGGTCATGATGACGAAGAATGTCGCCAGGACTGGGACCCGCGCCGCCAGCCCCCCCAGCTTGTTCATGTCCCGCGTCTTTTGCCGCTCATAGAGGGCGCCGACGAGGATAAAGAGCGCCCCCGTGCTGAGGCCGTGATTGACCATCTGGATAATGCCGCCCTTCATCCCCGCCATATTCCCCGCCATGATGCCCACCACGATGAGCCCCATGTGGCTGACGCTCGAATAGGCCACCAGCTTCTTCAGGTCATCCTGGGCAAAAGCAACGAAGGCGCCGTAAATGACGCCGATGACGCCGAGGGCAATGATTGCCGGGGTGAAGTATGACGTCGCTTCGGGAAGGAGGGGCAGGCAGAAGCGCAGGATGCCGTAGATCCCCATTTTCAGAAGCACCCCCGCCAGGATGACGCTTCCCGCGGTCGGGGCTTCCACGTGGGCGTCGGGGAGCCAGGTATGAAAGGGAAAGATGGGAACCTTGATGGCAAAGGCCACGAAGAAGAGGATGAAAATCCCGTATTGCCAATGGGACGGAACATTCAGGGCGAGCCAGGAAACCATGTCAAAGCTGAAGACGCCGCCTAACTGCCGGTTCAGAAAGGCCATGAGGATCAGGCCGATGAGGAGAAATACGCTTCCCGCCATGGTATAGATGATGAACTTGAGAGAGGCGTAGCGGCGGTTTTCACTGCCCCAGATCCCGATGATCAGGAACATGGGAATGAGCATCGCCTCCCAGAAAACGTAGAACAAAACGGCATCCAGGGATGCGAATACCCCGAGGATTCCCGTTTCCAAAACGAGAAAGGAGATGAAGTAGGCCTTTTCCTTTAGCTGGATCTTGTTCCAGGAAACGAGGACGGCGGCAACGGAGAGAAATCCCGTCAGGGGCAGCAGAAACAGGGAAAGGCCATCGATACCCAGGTGATAGGAGATTCCCAGGGTGGCAATCCAGGGGGCCTTCTCGACAAACTGAAAGCCCGCCTGTTCCGGGCGGAACTGCCAAAGCGGCAGGAGGGTCAGGACGAAGGTGGCGAGGGTCGCGACCAGGGCAAACACCTGAATCCATTGCCTGTTTCTCGTCGCCAGGACGCCCAGGGCGCCGGCCAGGGGCAGAAAGACGATGAGCGTTAAGAGGGGAATGTCGGCATTAAACAGCATCTTGGCTTAAATCTCCTTAAAATTGTCCGGCAAAATAAAGGGCTGTCCCGATGATAAGAAAGGTCCCGGCAATGACGGAAAAGGCGTAATGGCGGAGCTGGCCGGTCTGCAGACCAGCCAGCAGCCGCCCGGCAAACATGGTCAGATGTCCCGTACCGTTCACGGCGCCGTCGATGATCCGGCTGTCGATGATCCGGGCGTTGAACCGCGCCAGCATCCTCACTGGCCATACAAAAAGGACGTCATTGATTCTGTCGAGCCCGAACCCGCCGGCCAGGAGCGCCGCCGTTTTCGGGAAGGCATCGCCCAGGGCCGCCATCCGGTCCCTCTTTTTGGTAAACATGTAAACGGCCGCCGTCAGGATCGCCAGGATGGCCACCCCCT
>JBAYKV010000108.1:0-10560 GCA_041664405.1 Syntrophales bacterium | reverse complement strand
CACCGCACATCTTCCGAGGTTCTAAGGCTGATTAACCGTCAGCATGCGTAACACAAGCTGACGGTTGAGCATTCCAATTAATGCCAATGATTTGCACGCTTAAATCTTAATGGGGCGCAACTTTTTTGTCAATATCAATTATTGATTGAGAAAGTATCATTGATAATTATTCGTAAGAGAACATGTCCGCCAAGACTGCTTGACGCTTGGTTAGAGGAAGGCAACCAGATTTTAAATCCACTAAATATTGGCTATCAGCAAGTTCTATTCTTCTACCCGATCCGCTCAGTTGAAAAATGAGCGCTGTTGGCGTTTGCGCTCGCTTTCGGTGTGCTGTACTGGATCTAGTGCCTGCAAGGCTGTTGACCGATGACTGTTGTCAGTTAACCGACAACATCCTTGTCCTTCTTCGCCGCGAACGGATACGCGCCGCCGCCCTTGCCCTTGGTCGGGATCACCAGCGAGAGGATCATCGTCACCGCCAGCACCGTGGCCGTGGCGCCGAGCGACCAGGCCACGGGGATCTTGTAGATGTCGATCAGTAGCATCTTGGTGCCGATCAACACCAGCACGATCGCCAGTCCATACGAGAGCAGGTGGAAGCGCTCCTGCATCCCCGCCAGCAGAAAGTACATCGCACGCAGGCCTAGGATCGCAAAAACGTTGGAGGTCAGCACGATGAACGGGTCGGTGGTGATCGCGAAGATCGCCGGGATCGAATCCACCGCGAAGATCAGGTCGACGATGCCGATCATCGCCACCACTACCAGCAGCGGGGTGGCCATCTTCACGCCGCTGTGCACGGTAAAAAAGCGCTCGCCGTCGAAGTTGGGGCTGATCTTGAAACGGGCGAGGATGAAGCGCAGCGCCGGGTTGTTCGACAGATCGGGCTCCTGTCCGGCCGCCCACCACATCTTGATGCCTGTGAACACCAGGAAGGCGCCGAACACGTACAGGATCCAGTGGAACTGCGCGATCAGCCAGGCGCCGACCAGGATCAGGATTGCGCGCAGCACGATCGCACCCAGAATGCCGATCATCAGCACGCGCTTCTGGTATTCCGGCAGTACCGTGAAGAAGGTGAACACCATCAGGAAGACGAAGATGTTGTCCACCGCCAGCGCCTTTTCGACGAGGTAACCGGTGATGAACTCTATCGCCTTGGCGTCGGCCTGCTCATTGCCATCGAGACCGCCAAGGTACCACCACAGCCAGCCGACAAACAGGAACGACACCAGCACCCAGATCAGCGACCAGATGCCGGCCTCTTTCATGCTAACGCGGTGCGCACCCTGCTGGCGCAGCGCGAAGAAGTCGATCGCCAGCGCGGCGATCACGAACACAGTGAAAATTCCCCACAGCAGCGGGGTGCCGACCGATATCATTTTTTCTTACGCTCCTGTTTGGTGGATTAATAAGAACTTCCTTTTTGATGCTCGGAGTATAGGGATGCTGTTTTTGCCTGTCAATGGATATTTCCATCGAAAAATCAGGGGTCAGCGATACCTTTAGGCGAGGAATCCGGATTGACGACAGCCATTGTTGAGCAGCCGGCTCACTTTTCAGTCGAGTCACCTATCGGGCAGGCATTTTGATGCGCTTTTCGGATATGCCTTTCCGGCACACCTTTTTTTTACGATGCGCCATGCTTCGATGTAATCGTACCAAGAGTATTGAGGGTCCTAAGAGAAGTGATTGTTATTCATTTCGGATCGAAAGGTTTGATGGTTGTCAAGAATGCTGCATAGCACATTACAGGAAGGCTTCGATAAAAAATGAGCATTTATATTTTTCAAGAGCGCGGAAACCAGGGATTCAATGACTCCATCTACGAAGCGAGAGGCTTGGTGGTCGGTCCGGATCAATGATAACGGGTCGTAACCTGCACATTTTTCAGCGTGAGGTGGTAATATACCCTTCCTTGTTGATTTTTGAAAAATGGGATTAGATAGCAGATTTTAACCCAAACTGTTCAGGCATGATGAAGAGAAATGGCCGTGCTGCTGCTCATCGGCAACATCTCCAAAGGTACACCAGCATGTACTTATCCATCTCAAGAATTACTAAAGGACGTGGTAAATTTTTCAAGGAATTCAGGGTACAATTTTCTCATACAATCTGGACATATGCCATGACTGAATTCGGCTTGTGAGCGAGCTTTAATATAACTTTCTATTTGTTCCCAATAACTCAACTTTCGCACATGTTTAAGTGCGTCTATCTACCTGTTCTTTAACAATAAGCGGCTTTATTTTGCCAAGCAATTAGCCACCGTGTTCCGTAAATTGGCGGCAGTTCCCTGAGAAACCGATCAATCAAGGATCGGATCAGGTTCCTGGTCATTTCCGAGGCGGCACCCAAGGTCTGTTCCAAAATAGTCAGAACAAGGGCCAGTGCTTCAGCAAAGGTTGTCTGCTGGAGTTCTTCGCAACAGGCATGAAACAGGGTTCCAAGCGTTCGGGGGTCCTGGTTCGTCCTCTTGTCGAGGGCCAGCATGATGTATCGGCAACAAACCGTGGTTGCATGGGCGACAAGCGCGTCATAAGACCGGCCTTGGCATTCTTTAGCAAGGTTGAGAAACGATTTGGCCATCTTGAAGAACACCTCTATGTCCCATCGGCGTTTATAGGTCGTAACGATTCCTTCGTTGCCCAAGGTGGTATCGGTGGAAAGCAGGGCCAACCACTTTTTGCTGCGCCTGTCCCGAATGAACACGATCTTTGCCGGGACTGGTATGCCCATGTCGTTTTTGCCGATCTCGACCATGACCGAAGCGAGAATCTTTGCGCGGCCGCGACGCTTGCGGATCTTCCTGTAGATGGCTGCCAAATGGAGATCCTCTCCTTGGTAGCGATAGAAGATCTTTTCCGTAACCTTGAGCATACAGAGGGTGTGCATCCCCTTGGCAAGTAAATTCCTCATGGTTGCTGGATAGGCAAACCAACTGTCGAACAGAAGGTGACTGGCTTGAATCCCGCTTGCCGTGGCCTCGGCCACCATCTCGACAAGAACATCGGTTGCTTTACGGATACCTTCGCGGCGCCGCTTCGCTCCGTTGGTTCGACCGTCAAGATCCGTACGCGAGGGGACCAGCCGGTTCTTTTCCTTGTTGGAGGCCAGCAGCGCACAGGAAACGGGCAGAAAACTGATGCCGTCAGACCATCCCAACGTGAGCATTCTAAATCCGCGGTAATACCGCTTGTCGGTATGGTCGAAGACCCGCGAAAGCAACTCGACATGCTTGCTCCGATTACGACGGTAAAGCGTATCATCAGCGATCAGCACCTTCATGTTGGCGGCGCCGGTCAACGGTTCAATCTCATCGCGGATCACACGGGAACTCAACATCAGAAGGAATTTGCGCCAATTGGTATGAATCGAGTTAAGAAACCGATACGCTGTGTCCTTGGCCATGCCGCAGCATCTGTCTGCCGCCATAGTGCGGAACAGATTTTTCCCGGCAAAAACCAGGGTGAACATGACGCGGAACACAGCAACAGAAGAAATACCCTTCTCCTTGTTGATGTTGCTGCGCTTCAACAGACTGCCGATTTTCTGATTTTGAAAGAACTGATGAATCTGGTTTTCACAGCAAACGATGTCTGATATATATTGGCTCATAGCGTCACCTCGTGCGTTGATGGACTTTTGTTGGGGAACAAAACCCATATATCACACTTTGTGACGCTATACTACTAATAATTACAATATGTTACAAGTTTTTCGCTCCTGCGAAAGTTGAGCCAATAACCTGTATCGTTACGTATCTTTTTGCAGGAAGCACATATAGGAAGAAGACCGCTCAATATTTTGACTTCGGAAATCGCTTTTTGCAATTCTGCATGAATGATTTCCTCACGCTCTTTTTCATCAAGTTTACATTCAATAACTCTTCCCATATGCTCGGCCGCCGCATCGAGCAAGGAACGCTCTTCCTTTAAAAAAGGGCCTTCTTCTTTTTCCGGCATTTTTTCCAAGTAGTATATTTCCAGTGTGCCAAATGCTTTTTTGTGCACAAAAATATCGGTAGCCATTTTCCATGCCGTTTCTTTAAAATTCGTCGTCTTGAATTCTTGATTTTTCAAGACAATCCTTGCACAGGCAAGTTCTGTATAATACAATACCAAAGGCATTTTTTTAATAATATTACCAAGAAAGTCATCTATAGTACTTGTTCTTTCGATGATATCAGATATGGAATAAATAAAATTCAATTCCTTGATTCGCTCTTGAAGATTCTTCTTCAACTCCATATTTCGGGATTCCAGATATTCCAGTTCTTTTATTCTCCGCTGTAATAAGATGTTCTCATCTATTAGTTCTTGGCACTACTGTCCGGAATAACCGGCGATTAATATTTGTAACCATATAACATATTTCACGAAAGAGACCGTTTATGCCTGTCCTCGACTTGAAAACGCATGGCAGAATATGCAAACCTTCCCGAATATTTTCTCGGGGAAGGAGCGCTCATGTATTCAGGCCCACTCGTGTTTACCCAAGTCATGGACTTCATGCCGTTGAAAACCTTTCATCGCTGTGTGGAGAGGTACCGAGGCAACTTCAGCGTGAAGAATTTTACCTGCATGGATCAGTTCCGCACCATGGCTTTCGCACAACTGACTTATCGGGAGAGCCTGCGGGACATCGAGGCCTGTCTCCGCGCACAAAACAACAAACTCTATCACATGGGCATCCGCAGCAAGGTTTCCCGCAGCACCCTGGCGGAGGCAAACGAGATACGAGACTGGCATATCTACGCCGATTTTGCCCATCATCTGATCGGCATCGCCAGGAAGCTCTATCACAAGGAACCGTTGGCCGTGGAACTCAAGAACACGGTTTACGCCTTGGATGCCACGACGATCGACCTCTGCCTTTCCATATTTCCCTGGGCACGTTTCCGGAAAACAAAGGGGGCCGTCCGTCTCCATACGCTACTGGATCTGCGGGGCAATATCCCGAGCTTTATCCACATCTCCGATGGAAAGCTCCACGAGGTCAACGTCCTGGATATGATCCCTCTGGAAACAGGCGCCTTCTACATTATGGATCGTGGTTTTCTGGACTTCTCCAGGCTCCATGCCGTCACCCGTGCCTCAGCGTTCTTCGTTATCCGGGCCAAGTCGAATCTGAGGTGCCGCAGGCTCTATTCCCACCCAGTGGACAAATCCACCGGGGTTGTGTGCGATCAATCCATTCTGCTGACCGTTCCAAAGTCGGTCTTGGATTATCCCGACAAGCTCCGCCGTGTGAGATATTACGATGCCGAGACCGACAAAACCCTGGTCTTTCTGACCAACAACTTTCTGCTGCCTGCCATCACCATCGCCCAACTCTACAAACAACGATGGCAGGTGGAACTCTTCTTCAAGTGGATCAAGCAGAATCTGCGCATCAAGAGCTTTTATGGTACTTCGGAGAACGCAGTGAAGACCCAGATCTGGATCGCCATTTCCATCTATCTGATCGTGGCAATCATCAAAAAACGCTTGAATCTTCAGGGAAGTCTTTACACAATATTACAGGTTTTGAGCGTCTCCCTATTTGAAAGAACATCTATGTTTCAACTACTTACGTTTTATGATTACACAAACAACTTGGACAAAAACGATAACCAACTAAACTTATTCACAGATTATTCCGGACACTAGTGAGTTCTTGGGTGCTTTTTTTTGAATCTTGCATCTAGTTCTACCTCCAGCGATTATGTATATTATATGAAGACAAAATGACTTTCTCTACGTTAGGGATGAAAATTAGTGCCGGATATATTTGGGATTACCCTGTATATACAATCTATAGATCATACCGACCATCAGCCTCCGGTTGATACAGGACAGAGATGACCCTGTAAGTGCATATTTTCCCGGAAGGAAGAGGCCAATCGATTATATCTCCTGCTCTAAGGCCAAGCAGCGCTGATCCTACCGGGGTAAGAATGGATATTTTTCTTGAATTCACGTCTGACTCCGAGGGATACACAAGAGTAATCTCCATTTCTTCATCAGAATCCAGTTCTTTAAATATAATGCGAGAGTTCATTGTTACCACATCTGATGGAATTTCCCCTGAAGTTACAACTACAGCTCTCTCAAGTTCCGATTTTAACCTGTCAGTATTGGGGGATTTTTTTGATCCAGAAACTAATCGATCAAGGCGTTCGAGGTCACTCTCAGTAATGAAAATATCTCTTTGTAGATTCATTATTTTCCTCCACATCAATAGTCTCTGACAAGGAAGGATTAAACCATCCTTATCTATGATATTTGTCCATATTTGCTGGGATTTTCAGCAGGTTTATGATCTCTTGAGAAAGTCGCCTCACAGCATAGCCCTCCAGGTCTGAAAACGGGTCTATATTCCTAGAGAATACTTCAGTAAGACTATAGAAATTCTTTAAGATTTCCTCATGAACTGAATTGTGGCCGTTATGGCCATCACGACGGATCGCTTCCAGTCGCTCTGCAACACTTATAATATATAGCCAACGGCTATATGAGATAACATTTTCCCGCTTATGTTGCTTACTAACCATGTGCTTGTATTTTTCTCTAAAGTTATAATGTTACGCTCACTCATTATTTCAGGCTCACCGTTTAACATTGAATTCAAAGGGATATTGATTAAAGCGAGCAAACACGTCTTTCCTGACGCTCTTGGTTGATTTTTGTCTTTTCTTTTTTACCCCATGTTTATTGATGACGCCAGTTCATATATGACAGCAAGCTCTGACTCATCTCAAATTATAATTGATTGTTTGCCCATTTCAGCCAAGGGAACAATACCACTTCTCGCTGAATATATCACGTCTATAATTGTGTACATTACGACCGGTTTTCAACAATCCAGTCTGACCATCCAAGCACTCACTTTGTAGGTGTTGTCATTTCCAGCCAACCATGCTTTTTCCTTGACAAATCCCCGCTGATTACCGATCGAAAGCAAGCATATAGAAGGGAATTATACTTTTATTGAGGAAGTTGCAAATGCCCCAATTTCCAGAAAAATAACCTCCTATAAATAGCATGTTACGACCAGTTACCATCAAGGACTCAGAAAATCCAGTAAATTGTTTGTAACAGCGGTTTGTAAACCAGAGAATATATTCCCTGACGGACCAGAAGTTGCCGTCTTTGCTTGTGGTGCCTGATGTTACCTCTCGGTTTTCGTCGTTTCTCGACATTTAGGAAAAATAGACATATAATACTCTCAATACACACATGGAGGAACGGAGCATGGCCACGAAATACGTCAAGGGGAAGCTCTACAAGTTGGCAATCGCCGATCTGCAGCCGGACCCGAATCAGGCCCGCAGTTTTATGGATCCCAATGCCTCAATGAGCTTGCCGACTCCATCGGGAAATTCGGCGTCCTGGTCCCCATCCAGTTTTGTCAAAACGATCAGGCGGCGCTGATCATTCAAGACTGATTTCAGACAGCCAGTTTTGGGCGGTTCTAATCTCGGTGCCGTCCGGATAGGTCTTTTCCCGATTGAGTTCCTTGACGATCTGGATTTTATTTACACCGGCAAGATATTTCTCAAAGAAAGAAAAGTTGGGGCTTCGTTCTGCATCGCTCCATTTGACTTCGATCATTAGAGCGGGCTCTTCCTGCTTTGTAATAAAGAAATCTATCTCCCGTCCGTCCTTGTTTTTCAGGTAATAGAATCCCCATTTTTCCCCCAGGCAATCCTCTCGGAAATGAATCTCTTTGAGCAATGAGCAGGCAACAAGGTTTTCCAGCTTCATCCCCGGCTCGTCCGGTACCTGGCCCGTATCATAAAAATAATACTTGGGAGCTTTGAGAAGGGATCGGGAAATGTTTTTATGAAAAGGGGGGATCTTGAAAACGACATAAAGCGTTTCCAGTACGGTCAACCATCGTTTAATGGTTTTGTCCGAGCATTGAAGATCTTCAGCTAAGGATCTGTATGATATTGGGCTTCCGACCTTCTTTTTCAAAAGCTGGATCAGGGTCTCAATGGACGTAATATGGCGCATATTTTCGAGATCAACCAGATCCTGCTTTAATATAACATCCAGATGGCTTCTTTTCCAACGATTATAATAAGTTTCATCGCCTTCAAGATAGGGTTCCGGAAATCCTCCCAGCTTTAAAAGCCGATCAAGTTTTCCTTCAAGGTCTTCCGTCCCCAAAACGGTTTTGATCTCCTTCAGATCAAGGGGATGGAGTCTGAATTCGAAAAACCTTCCGGCAAGTGAATCGCCGACCTTTTTGAAGGCATCAAGCTTTGCGCTGCCGGTAACAATAATGGAGGGGGGGATTTTTTCTGTATCATAAACGCCCTTGAGCCATGATTTCCAATTCTTCATCTTATGGAGTTCGTCAAAAATAACCAGGTCTCTGGAACGGTCCCAGGCCTTCTCCATCAGACTTAAACGGTGCTCGGCATTGTCGTAATTAAAATAGTCGAAGTTTTCTTTCAGCATCTTCGCAAGGGTTGTCTTGCCTGTTTGCCTCGGACCGGTAAGCAGTACGATCTTCCTTTTCAGATCTTTCTGAATATATTGTTCGAGATATCTATTCACGGCGACTATTATAACGCTGACTCCGAGAAAGTCAAGACTTATTCGGAGTCGATACCGTTTTGGTCATTGAGCACAGAATATTTTCCCTGACGGACCAGAAGTTTCCATCTTCGCTTGATTGCCTGCTGTGACCTCAAGATCGGATTTCGTCGTCCCTTGACATTTGGAATAATAAGACATATAAAATTCAATATATTGACTTAAATACTTTGCTCCCTCTTTTCTAAATGGATGAAATAGATAAAAAAATCTTGAATATGCTCCAGAATGAATTTCCTCTCGTCCCCTGTCCTTTCCAGGTTGTCGCGGACAGGCTTGGCATCCCTGAAGAAGATGTCCTGGAGAGAGTAAAAAAGTTGAAGGACGACGGGATAATCCGCCGGATCGGGGCTGTTTTTGATCCCCGCAAGCTGGGATTCGTCAGCACCCTCTGCGCCGCCAGGGTCCCGGCGGAAAAAATGGCGCTATTCACCGCAACCGTCAACGCCTCCCCCTATGCAACCCATAACTACCGGAGGAACCACGATTACAATGTCTGGTTCACGATTATCGCCCCCTCCGAAGCGGCAATGGAAGAATTTATCACCCACGTAAAAACCCGGACGGGCATTGAAGATATCCTGAACATGCGTGCGGTACGGACCTTCAAGATCGACGCCCGCTTTGATGTTTAGGCAAGGAAAACCCAAATGACCGACACCACGCCCAAGGCCACGCTGTTCCTTATCGATGGCAATAATTACGTATTTCGGGCCTTCTACGCCATTCCGAGCCTGACCAACTCCAAAGGTTTCCCGACCAATGCCATCTACGGGTTTGCCACCATGCTCATCAGGATCATCAAGGAATGGAAACCCGATTATATAGCCGTCGCCTTCGACGTGAAGGGGCCGACCTTCCGCCATGAAGCCTATGAGCTCTACAAGGCAACAAGGAAGGCCATCCCGGAAACCCTGATCCCCCAGATTCCTTATATCAAGGATATGATCCGCGGTTTTTCCATCCCCGTGCTGGAGAAGCCGGGCATCGAGGCCGACGATATCATCGGAACCCTTGCCAGGCGATATTCCGAACAGGACATGAAGGTCTTTATTGTCTCGGGAGACAAGGACATGATGCAGTTGGTCGGGGAAAATGTCGTCATCGTCGATACGATGAAAGACAAGGTCTTTGACGCGGCAGCGGTAAAAGAGAAGTTCGGCGTCCCCCCCGAACAGGTGTTGGAGATCATGGGATTGACGGGCGATAAAACGGACAATATTCCCGGGGCGCCGGGGATTGGCCCTAAGGGGGCCCTCCGGCTGATCGAGGAATACGGAACCATTGAAAACGTCCTCAAGAATGTTGACCGGATCAAGAATGCCAAGGCGAAGGAATGTATCCGTCTTCACCGTGATCAGATCATCATGAGCCGGGAGCTGGCCCGGATTCGTACGGAGGAGGACATCCCTTTCGAACTTGCCGACAGCCGCAGCGGCAATCCGGACGGAGAGGCACTGAAGACACTTTTCAGGGAATTCGAGTTTTCCTCTCTCCTCCAGGAGCTGATGATCCGGGAAGAACAGCTCGCAGGCCAATATGAGACCATCCTGACGGAAGCCGCACTGGCTGGAGCCGTTGAAGAAATCCGCAACACCGGATCTTTTTCTCTCGATCTCATCCTGAGTTCCACGGAAGCCATGCGGGCCGGGATAGTCGGCGTCGCCCTGGGGATAAGTCCGGGCAAAGCCGTCTATATTCCCCTGGGCCATTCGTATGCCGGGGCGCCCTCCCAGCTTGCCCGGGAGCAGGTATGGAAAGGGATGTCTCCCCTGCTTGGCGATGCCGCCATTCTGAAACACGGTCATGATCTCAAAACAATCCAGATCGTTCTGGAAAGAAACGGCCTGTCTTTGTGCGGCCTGGGCTGCGACACCTTGATCGGCGCTTATGTCCTGAACCCCTCCCACCGCAGTTTTGATCTTCCCGACCTTGTTCAGGACCACCTGAACCGCCGCATCATGACCGT
>JBAYKV010000107.1:0-10604 GCA_041664405.1 Syntrophales bacterium | reverse complement strand
TTCAAATCCCTTCACTCACCCCATTGACTGAATTAAAAGGCGCCTGTAGCTCAGTTGGATAGAGTCGCAGACTTCGAATCTGTTGGTCGTACGTTCGAGTCGTACCAGGCGCGCCAGATAACATATTTGTTTTTTTTGTATTAAAGGGCCTTTAGCTCAGTTGGTAGAGCAGTTGACTCTTAATCAATTGGTCGAGAGTTCGAGTCTCTCAAGGCCCACCATAAAATCAAGGGGTTAGCCATTCACGGTTAGCTCCTTTTTTTTATCTTCAGGGGAAATGTGACGTTTTGTGACAGAAGGGGAGGTCAATCCATCGAGAAGATTGACGGCTTTCAATTTATGTTCTTGGCTCAAATGTGCATACCGGAGCGTCATCGTCATTGTTGTATGGCCAAGTATTTCTTGAACCTCCTTTAATGATGCACCTCTCATTATCATATGACTTGCAAAGGTATGCCTGAGATCATGAAACCGGAAATTGTCAATCCCTGCCTTTTTCATTGCCGTAGCAAATGACCTTTTAACCTCTAAGACCCTGTCTCCTGTCTCAGTGTTGACAACTGTCAAACTATTTTCTTCCTTCCGCTTTGCTTTAGGTGAGAAGGTGAAGACATATTGTGTCCCGATCTTCTGCTTTTTACGAATAAACTTGAAAAGCTCCGTCAAGGTCTGATTAATCGGGACTTGCCGGGGCGTGTTTGTCTTTGTATGCTGAAGGTAAATTAGACCGTCCTTTATCTGATCCCATTTGAGGCCCAGGATTTCACCGCGCCTCATACCCGTATTTAAGGCGCAAAGGACGATGTCATAAAGGTGCGGCGGACATGACGGCAAAAGTTTAGATATTTCTTCTTTGCTCAAGTACCGAAGCCGGGAATTGTTTTCTTTTGCCAGCAGGGTCTTTCCCTTATCAAAGGGGTTCCGTTCTGCCATTTCCCATTCAACTGCCTTTGCAAATAGATGATGGAGACATGAAATCTCCCGATTGATTGTCGCAACCGTTCTGATCGTGTCCTTGAAGGTCTTTTTTTGCCTTAGATGGTTCCTGTAGGTTTCAAGATCTACATAATGAATATTTGAAAGGACCGTGTCTTCCTTGAAGTAATCCTTGAATGGCCGAACGAAAAATATCGGCTCCGCGTCCATTGCTTATCTTTTTCCCGATTTGTCTCACACTGAGGCCTTTGGCTTTGTAATATGGAATCCAGTGGCGAAGCATTGCCACATAAACTCTGTTTTTTTCTTTTCCTTTATGGGCGACTTTCTTTTTCAGAGCATCGGCAATTGTTTCAATAAATTCCTTGTCGCCATAAAATGAAGCCTCTGACATTCTTTCAACCACAAAATCAAGGCTGATCGCTGTCTTATCCCATATCACCAGTTTATAAATTGCTCGCCGGTCCCCGTTATTTGCCTTGGACAGGGTTTCTCTGATTCCTTTTGTTTCAATTTCCTTGAGAAAAATATCAATCAGATCATTGGCAACTATCGTTGTAATATCATCAATGTTTATTTCCGAATAGATTTTGCTGCCAAGTGCCTCGCCTGGATTATCTTTTTCTTTGATCCTTAAGTGAGCTTCAAGATCCGTATGTGATTTTATGGAAAAAAGCAGTTGCGTGTATAGTCTGACAGAAAATATCCGCTTAAGTTCCGGGTCAATGTTTTTGAGTTTAGCGTTTTGAAGATGAATATCCGTTAATTGTTTGCAAAGCCCCGCTTCGTAAGCTGCACACTCGTCTTGATAGGCTTTGGATTTTTCCCGATCTTCGTTTTTTCCCATGTTGCGCCTCCTGTTGCGCGCCGAATTAATTGAATCAATGGAGGGATGGTTCAACTCTTTTACTAAAATATCCTTTCTTCTCAAAACCTACTGAATACCTATACGAAAAAAAATATAACCACGGAGAAACCCCCTCAGTACGCTCCAATGTCATAATCGAAATCTGATCTGCCAGTAAATGCAATACACATCCTATCGTAATTCCGATCAGGATGTCATTAGCAAGCAAGAATGACATGAGCGCAAATATTGTGATCAGTTCGTAAGAATGAAATACAATAAAGGCTTTTTGCCATCTTAAATCATTGCACCAGGAGAAGAAATTACTGATTGAAAATCTTTCTTTCGACAAAAGAATAAAGTCAAGTACGTGATCCAGGTCGATAAAGATCCCGCTCAGAAATAGAGAAATACTCATTGGTTGTGATCCTGTCAGTTTATAAGCGGAAATCGCTGCCACTGCGGATATCCCTACATGTGTAGAAGCCTTCATATTTCCATGAATCCTAATTAAGTTGATTGAAATCTAATTCCGGGGAAATCGGTCCAGGATAACCGGCTTGTCGGGTGCGCTCCCTATCTCCGAGGAACAAATTATAATTTTATCCTTGCCATACTTGGTCTTTTTTTCGATGAATCACATACTCCGCAGTAAATTAAGGTTTCCTTGCCATCATTCGCCTCTAATTGCTTTTGAAAAATCACGCCGGTCCATCTGTGACCAGGTTCAAGAGTATATGGCAGTGGAATAGAATGAGGTGGCGAAGGGAAAACATATCGTCTGCTTGGCTTTTTTAATACGACAGATATTTTATTGGGATAAATATATCCAATAAAACTGGTTAATGTTGTACTCCTGTCTCCGACATTAGAAACCTCAACAAAAATAAAAAGACCTTCTTCTGGATCTGATGATATTTTCATATTTGCATTTCCAGATATCCTTAATTTTGGTCCTTGATAAATCCATTTGTAAACATTCCAGCCGAGAGAAAGAGTAGCAATGACAGCTCCCCACCATGCAGCAATTTCGGTCATAGTCATTTTACAAGCCTCCAACTGTGACAAAATGTGACTTTCATCGTTTTTCTTGCTTTTTTCTTTTACATAGTTTATACAACAAACACCAAAAAAAAGCTATTAATAACGTAATCTCGACAGGTTAACATATATGCCTTTATCCCCCTCTTAATCAATTGGTCGAGAGTTCGAGTCTCTCAAGGCCCACCAAAGAAACAAGGGGTTAGCCAAATCAAGGTTAGCCCCTTTTTTCTTGACTGTCAGACATTTTCCTCCAAAATAAAAAAGGTAAGAAGGCGAAACCGTGACTTCCATAATCAAAACCATAAAAATGCGCCGTTCCTGCCGAACCTATGAGATCAGGGCGATTGAGCAAGACAAGCGCATTGCCTGTGAGGCCTTTCTGACTGGCAACACCACATGTCCTTTCGGAAGTAAGGTTCGTTTCACACTCTCAGATATGCATCAAATTAAACTTGAGGAAATGAATGTTCCCGGAACCTATGGCGTTATCCAGGGGGCACAATTCTTTATCATCGGGGCGGTAGGAAAGTCCGAAATGGCAATGGAAGATTTCGGCTACGCCATGGAAAGAAACGTCCTTTGTGCCACAGAATCAGGGCTCGGAACCTGCTGGCTGGGTGGGACGTTCAAGCGAACCGGCTTTGCCCGCATCATCGATCTTCAGAAGGATGAGCTGCTGCCGGCCGTCACTCCCGTGGGTTATCCGAAGCAGAAAAAATCACTTACGGACCGTATCTTCCGGTATGTGGCCTCCTCCGACAAGAGGAAACCCTGGGAACAAATATTCTTTCTGAATAATCTCGAAACACCGCTCAAGGGTGACCAGGCAGGCGACTTTGGCCAGGTGCTCGAATGCCTCCGGATCGGGCCTTCGGCATCGAACAGGCAACCCTGGCGGATCATCAAAGAGGAAAATTCCATGAAATTTCATTTCTATCTTAAGAGAACCCCTGGCTATGGTAATTTGATCGGAGGCATCAGTCTGCAAAACATCGATATGGGCATCGCCATGTGCCATTTTGAGTTATCGGCCCGGGAAATGGGACTGAACGGTCAGTGGGTGAGGCGGATCTTCCCGGGAGCGAAAGCAGCGCCGGGGGGGATTGAGTATATTGTTAGCTGGGTCGGAGCGTAAGACTAACCCCATGGATGATAAAAATCTCTCATACCCACTCTTTTTCATGGAGGGGAATTATCCACCTCCGATAAAGAGGAATGCCGGGGTATTTCTGACATGGTGTCCCGGACCAAATCTCAAATAAAAACAAATCTCAAAAAACTGTTGACTCTGATAGGTCCTTATATTAACTTACTTCTTTAATTAATTTCCGGAGTATCAAGGGATTGTCTAAAAATATATTTTATATACGCACCTTTGGCTGCCAGATGAATGTTCACGATTCCGAGCAGTTGGCTTCCATGATGGTCGACGCCGGTTTCGAACAGACTGAAGATATAAACCAGGCGCAGGTGATTCTAGTCAATACTTGCAGTATCAGAGAAAAAGTGGCGCTTAAAATTGTCAGCCAGGTCGGCCGCTACCGGCAGTTGAAGGAGAATAATCCCGACCTTGTTATCGGCGTGGGTGGCTGTCTCGCCCAGCACTGGGGGCAGTCACTTTTGAGAAAAAACGTCGGCATCGATCTTGTGTTTGGAACACATGCCCTGGACAGAGCGCCGGAAATGATCAGGAGGATACAAAGAAAAGGGGGAGCTATTGTAGATACGTCATTCCGGGAAGCCATTCCATCTATGAATATCTGTCCTAGGCCGGACAATGGTAATTTACAGGCCTTTGTCACCATTATGCAGGGATGCGACAACTTCTGCTCCTATTGTGTGGTTCCCTACCTGCGGGGAAGGGAAAAAAGCCGCCCGAGTCAGAACATCATAGATGAAATCAGGGCACTTGTTGCCCATGGCGTCAAAGATGTGACCCTCTTGGGGCAGAATGTGAATTCCTATGGCAAGGGATTGGCCGAGGGGATTCATTTTTCTGATCTGATCACAAAAGTAGACGCCATCGATGGTCTGGAGAGAATAAGGTTTACCACGTCCCATCCCAAAGACCTTACCGAGGATTTGATCAATTGCTTTGGAAAATTGGGGAAGCTTTGCGAATATATTCATTTGCCTTTTCAGACCGGTTCTAATAGCATCCTTGCAAGGATGAAGCGCGGTTATACCAGAGAAGATTACTTTGCCAAGGTGGAAAGACTGCGGGAAACCTGTCCGGACATCGCCATCAGTTCCGACGCGATGGTGGGTTTTCCAGGGGAAACAACAGCGGATTTTGAAGCCACTATGGAATTGATTGAGAGAATCCGATTTGACAACCTTTTTTCGTTCAAGTATTCTGAACGTGAGGGAACGGCAGCCGTTAACCTCGGTGAAAAAGTTCCCGAAAAGGAAAAAAGCCGCCGTCTCAGTTTACTACAGGAACTTCAGGATTGCCATGCCCTGGAAATGAACAAGGCAATGGTTGGCAAGACTATCGGCGTCCTCGTAGAGGGAAACAGTAAGAACAGTTCCAGAGATATGATGGGACGAACAAGAACGAACAAGGTCGTGAACTTCAGAGGCAAGGAGAATCTCCATGGCAAAACCGTAAATATTCATATTACCGCAGGATATTTACATTCACTGAGGGGAGAACTTTCTTGAGAAGGAGGATGGGATGTTGATTGAAATGAAGATCACCGGTCTGACGATAGATCCAATTACGAGCACCCCGATCGTCATTCTGAAGGACATTGAAGAGAAAAAGGCCATTCCCATTTGGATTGGCTTGTTTGAAGCCAGTGCCATAGCAACGCACCTGGAAAAGATTTCCTTTTCCAGGCCAATGACCCATGATCTGATTAAAGAAATATTAAAAGTACTCGGCGTGGAAGTTGTACGGGTGGAAATTCATGATCTCCGGAACAACACTTTTTTTGCAAACATGCATTTGCAGGGAGACGGGAAGACCTACATTGTCGATGCCCGTCCCAGTGACGCTATTGCCATCGCCCTCAGGACAGACGCCCCAATTTATGTTGAAGAAAAAGTAATCGAAAAGTCAAGAAACGTCGATATCGGCTCCAACATAGAGGACATGGAAAAACTGAAGGAAGATAAATTGAAGGATTTTCTCGAAAATTTGTCTCCCGAAGCCTTTGGTAAATACAAGATGTGATAGTTCATTTGATGAAATAATGGTAAAGATGTTTACACTGGAAGACGCCATAAAAGCCTTCGGCTTTCATCTCGAGATGGAGCGAAATCTGTCACCGCAGACATGCAGGGCTTATCTTTCCGACCTCAGAGACTTCTCCGGCTTCATGGAAGGACAGCACCTTGACGGCATTGCCATGGGAAAAAAGAAGGACCTTGATGATTTTGGTCAGTTACATCTTCGTATTTATCTGGCAAATCTCTACAAGCGCAGACTCCAGAAAGCGTCTATTGCCCGCAAACTGGCGGCGATGAACACTTTTTTCCGCTACCTGATTAGAGAAGGAAGAATTGGAGTGAATCCTCTGGCCGGTGTATCGGCACCACGCAAGGATTTGCTTATGCCCAGGCACTTGTCCGTTGATGAGGTCTTTAACCTACTTGGGCATCAATTTGCCGACGACGTCAAGGGGATGCGGGACAGGGCGATTCTGGAAATATTTTATTCCACGGGTATCCGCCTGAGTGAACTTACGGCTTTGAACAGGGAAGATGTCGATTTTGAGCAAGCACTGATCAGGATACGCGGAAAAGGAAGGAAGGAAAGGATTGTTCCGGTCGGAATACCGGCGCTGAGGACCTTGAAGGACTACCTGGGGAAAAGAGGCTCATTGGGGGAGGACGGGAGTCCGGATGGTAGAAGAGCGCCACTGATCACCGGAAGAAATAGTGAGCGGATTAATCCGCGGACGGTGGAAAGAATAGTTGACAAATATATGCGGATGAGTGGAAACCAAAAAAAAATCAGTCCCCATGCCCTGCGGCACTCATTTGCCACCCATCTGCTCGACGCCGGGGCCGATTTACGGAGCATTCAGGAAATGTTGGGGCATGAGAGTCTCTCGACGACCCAGCGTTATACCTCGGTCAGCGTAGGTCGGCTCATGGAGATCTATGACAAATCACATCCCAAGGCGCGAGGAGGATCAAGCCAGGCATGAAAATACGGGGAACAACGATTATCGCGATTAGGCACAACGGGAAAGTAACCGTTGCCGGAGACGGACAGGTAACCTTCGACGTTACCATCATGAAGCATGGGGCACGCAAGGTTCGCCGTCTCTATCACAACAAGGTCATTGTCGGGTTTGCCGGAACAACGGCGGATGCTTTCACGCTCTTTGACCGTTTTGACCAGAAATTGGAACAGTACAACGGGAATCTTTTACGAGCCGCCGTTGAGCTGACGAAGGACTGGCGAACCGATCGGGTACTGCGTCATCTCGAGGCCCTGATGATTGCCGTCAGCAAGGATTATTTCCTGCTGATTTCCGGTAACGGCGATGTCATTGAATCAGACGATGAAGTCATGGCGATCGGTTCCGGCGGCCCTTACGCACTGGCCGCCGCCCGCGCCCTGGTCCGTTTTTCCGATCTCTCGGCGACGGAAATAGCCACGGAGTCAGTGAAGATCGCCTCGGAAATTTGCATTTATACAAATAACAATATTACTGTTGAAGAATTGGATATCAATGATGACTAAAGCACTACCCGCTTTAAATATGGTGGAACGAGAAAAAAAAACAACCATGAAGGCCATGACGCCTCGCGAAATCGTGGAAAAGCTTGATCAGCATATCATCGGTCAGGGGGACGCGAAAAGGGCCGTGGCCATAGCCTTGCGGAACCGCTGGCGGCGACAGAACGTTTCCAAGGAGCTTGGCGAAGAGATCTCGCCAAAAAATATCATCATGATCGGACCGACAGGAGTCGGGAAAACTGAAATTGCCCGCCGCCTTGCCAAACTGGATAATTCCCCTTTTCTCAAGATTGAGGCATCCAAATTTACGGAAGTGGGCTATGTAGGCAGAGATGTGGAATCCATGATCCGCGACCTTGTAGAACTTGCCATTAACATGGCGAAGGCTGAAGAGCAGGAAAGCGTAGGTGCCAAAGCGGCGACTTTAGCAGAGGAGGCCCTGCTGGACGTTCTCTTACCGCCCAAACCGGTGGAGAGGACAGTAGGACAGATGCTGGATGAAGAAAAAGAATTTGATGTGGAGGAGGAAGATCTCTTAAAACAGCAGGATACGACCCGGGAAAAGTTGCGACGCCTTCTGCATGAAGGAAAACTTGATGGTCGTTATGTGGAAATAGAGGTATCGGAACAACGAAGCGGTCCCATGATAGAAATATTTTCTACGTCCGGCATCGAAGACATGGGGATGAACATTAAAGAGCTTTTCGGCAATATGTTTCCTCCCAAAAAGAAAAAAAACAGGGTCATGGTGCCGGAAGCCCTGGATATACTGGCGCAGGAGCAGGCCCAGCGTCTTGTGGATATGGAGAAGGTTACAAAAATGGCGATTTCCCGAGTAGAGCAGTCGGGAATAATTTTCCTCGATGAGATTGACAAGATCGTGGGAAGCGATTCACCGCATGGCCCCGATGTTTCCAGAGAGGGTGTTCAACGGGATTTGTTGCCCATTGTGGAGGGATCGACAGTTAATACCCGTCATGGAATGCTCAAAACAGATCATATCCTGTTTATCGCCGCCGGGGCCTTCAGTGCCACAAAACCATCGGATCTAATTCCCGAACTACAGGGCCGTTTCCCGATTAGGGTAGAGTTGGATTCACTAGGTAAAGACGAGTTTATCCGTATTCTCACAGAACCTCATAACGCCTTGATTAAGCAATATATTGAAATGTTGGCCACAGAAGGTCTAACGGTAACCTTTACGACGGAGGCAATTGCAGAAATCGCCGAAGTAGCAACCATCGTCAATGAAAGAACAGAAAATATCGGGGCGAGAAGACTCTATACGATCATGGAAACCCTCTTGGAGGATATTTCTTTCGACGCCCCCGACATGAGTGAGAAAAAAGTGGTAATCGATGCCCAGCAAGTCCAGGATAAGCTTGGCGATATTATCGAGGATGAAGACCTGAGTCGCTATATTCTATAACAATGCAATATACCGAAGGGGACAAAATGGACAGTGTAAAAAAATCCATGGAAAGGGCAGAGATCCTCATTGAGGCCCTTCCCTACATTCGCCGGTTTTACAATAAAGTAATCGTGATCAAATACGGCGGTCACGCCATGGTGGATGATGAACTCAAGGATATGTTTGCGAGGGATGTGCTGATGATGAAATATGTGGGCATTCATCCCGTAGTAGTTCATGGCGGGGGACCACAGATCGGAGGCTATCTGAAAAAGCTGGGTAAAGAATCAAAATTTATCCAGGGGATGCGGGTGACAGATCAGGGGACCATGGACATTGTGGAAATGGTGCTGGTGGGCAAGGTCAACAAAGAGATCGTGGGGCTGATCAACCAGCATGGAGGAAAGGCCGTCGGCTTGAGCGGCAAGGACGGCAGTCTCATCCGGGCTGAGAAGTATCTTTTAAGTGCCGAAAAGGCCAGGGATACCCCACCGGAAATTATCGATCTCGGTCTTGTCGGTAAAGTAAAAGAAATTAACGCTTCCCTTATCACGGGCCTGGTAAAGGATGGCTTTATTCCCGTTATTGCCCCTACTGGTCTTGGCGATAAGGGAGAAACCTACAATATCAATGCTGATATCGTTGCCGGAGCAGTAGCGGCCGCTCTTCAGGCCGAAAAGCTTGTTTTGTTGACCGATGTGGAAGGTGTCCTTGACTCTGAGGAAAAACTTATCAATACCATGAGTAACGCCGAGGCCCTGGCGATGATTAATGATAAAGTCATCCACGGCGGGATGTTTCCAAAGGTCAAATGCTGCCTCAAGGCGCTACGGGGTGGGGTGAGAAAGTCTCACATCATCGACGGCCGCCTGAAACATGCGATTCTGCTGGAGATGTTTACGGATCGCGGCATTGGCACAGAGATTATTATCTAAAAACAATTTTTAACCATTGACTGTCCGATAAAGACATAATATATCACTTAAAGGAATGGTTGTAACTAATAATGAATAAAGAAGAATGGATGTATCTTTCCGATCAGTACATTATGGGAACCTATAAGCGGTTTCCCGTGGTTTTCGCCAGAGGGAAAGGGATGAAGCTATGGGATACCGAGGGCAGGGAATATCTTGATTTCGTCGCCGGCATCGCTGTCTGTAGCCTTGGCCATGCCCACCCTGAGGTCAGCAACGCCATAAAAAGCCAGGTGGATAAACTGGTCCATGTTTCCAACCTGTACTATATTGACATCCAGATCGAATATGCCAGGCTGCTGATACAGCAGTCCGCCCTCGATAAGGTCTTCTTTTGTAACAGCGGCGCCGAGGCGAATGAAGGGGCAATCAAACTGGCCAAAAAGTATGGCAATGACCGTAGCGGCGGCATAAAAAACGAGATCGTTACAATGAGCGACTCTTTTCATGGTCGTACCATGGCGACGATCACCGCTACGGGTCAGGATAAGTTTCATAAGGGATTCAATCCGTTATTAGCGGGATTTCAATATGTTCCTTTCAATGATGTGGGAGCGCTCGGTCAGGCGATCTCCGAGAAAACCTGTGCCGTCATGATTGAGCCCATCCAGGCGGAAGGCGGCATCCGGGTTCCCGATCCGGATTATTTCCAGAGTGTTCGACGCCTGTGTGATGAAAAGGATGTCCTGTTGATTT
>JBAYKV010000106.1:0-10687 GCA_041664405.1 Syntrophales bacterium | reverse complement strand
CGCGCATGTAATATCCGAAGCGATGACCTTCGAGCCACCGAACAACGCCGAATATGAGCAGGAACAGAATGAGGGCACAGTAGTAATAGCCCGTTTTTGTATCGTACCACATCAGATTCTTCAGACCTTCCTTGACCAGCGGGTAATCCAGTCCCAGGGCGCCTCCGACCCAGTCCCAGACCAGGAAGGTGCGGTGAAAAATCTCTACGATGGCGAAGGTGGCGATGGCAAAATAGTGGCCGCTCAGCTTAAAGCAGGGATAGCTTATGACCAAGGCAATGGCGGCAGCCAGCATCACGCCGATCAGTATCCCCGGCCACGGCGTCCCGCCATAGGTAACGACAGCCATTCCCGCACCGTACGCCCCGATGCCGAAAAATACCGAGTGGCCAAAAGAGACCTGGCCGCAATAACCGCCGATGATGTTCCACGCTTGGGCCATACTGGCAAAAAGTAAAATGAGAATCGCCACGTGCATGTGGAAGGAATTAGCGGCCACCACAGGCGCCAACGGCAGTATCGCCAGCAGCCCCACAAAACCAAGCCAGAGGGCATCTTTTTTATTTAATGCTTTCCGCTGCATGGGTTTCACCACCCGAAAATACCTTTCGGCCGCAAAAAAACGACCGCCAGATAGAGACCGAAGACGGCAATGTATTTGAAAACCGGCGCAATGTAGAAACCCGCAAGGGCCTCTACAGAGCCGACGAGAATCCCGGCGATAAACGCGCCCGGAATGCTTCCGAAGCCGCCCATGGCGACACAGATAAAAGCGATCAGGCCGAACATGGAGCCGACTTCAGGATGGACGGCCAGGTAAGATGGCATGATGCCTCCGGCAACGCCGACACATGCCCCGCCGATTCCAAAGACCACAAGGTAAATGCGATCCGTATTGATCCCCATGAGCTCGGCCGCATCGCGATCCATGGCTGTGGCCTGAATGGCCCAACCAAACCGGGTGGTGTTTATGAGCGCATAGACCAGCCCGACAACGACGAGAGACAGGAGTCCGGCCACCAATTGGGGCACCGGGAAGATCAGGTTCCCCAATTGCAGCGTTTTGTCGCTAAGCCATGTGTCTGTAAGGATGAGGAAATTAGGTGAAAAGCGGTTCATGCAGAAGTTCTTGAGGAAGATGGCGAGTCCAAAGGTCGCCAACAGCGCCACCAGCCCTGGCTTGCCGATGGTGTAACGGATGATCAGTTGGTACGTCATCGCCCCCAGGATAAATATAAATATCCCGGCGGCAATGACTGACAGGAGCGGGTCAACGTTAAGAAGAAAACCCAGCCAGTAGCTAACATACATGGCAACCATCAGATATTCGCCGTGAGCGAAATTGATGACGTCCATGACGCCCCATATAATGCAGAGCCCGGCAGCTACCAGAGCATAGACCATACCGTTTAGCATGCCGTCTATCAAAACTTGAACAAACGTCTCCATGGAACTCCATGGCCTTCATCAGGCGACTAAAAAAATCTCATCCATCCCGCCTCTCGGACGGAATAGATGAGAGCCTATTTTAAATAATCCACCGCAACTGAAAACTATCTATCTCTTACCCCACGGCTTCATGGGGAAAATGATTTTTGTGTCAGCCATCTCTTCCGGATAGATCCGTTTATACTGGCCACCCTGAAGCTGGGTGACAATACTTTGCGCCTTTATGTTCTGGCCGCCCTTGACAAAGGCCACTTTCCCGCCGAGGGAGAGGGGGGAATCCCAGGTGTTTGCGTAAAGTGTCTTGGCTACCTTGTCAGGATCCAGAGAACCGGCTTTTTCTATAGCCTGGGCAAGCACCAGCATGGCAACTGCTTCCTGGATGCTGTCACCGTCGAAGGGCACTCCTCCTGTTTTGGTCTTGAAGATCTTTTCGACCGCCGCCACAGCCGGCATCAGGCTGGCGAACTGGGGCGAGTAAGCAGTGGAACCCATGAAAAAGTCGGCGTCACCGGCAAGCTGTTTGGTGATGACGGGGTCCTGGTAACCGGAGCAGTAGTTGATAGCAATATTAGGCAGCCAGGCCATCTGCTTCATGGTGCGTACCAACAGCGAGTAGTCGGCGCCGAGCACTGCCCCGAATAACGCATCGGGATTGCTCTTCTTCAGAGTCTGCACTTCACTGTTGAGATTGGTGGCGCCAGGGCTGAAGGGCACATCAGCCACGACCTTGAAACCTCCTGCGGCGGCAGCCATCTTGGCCTCCTCGGCAGCATGCTTGCCAAACTCGCTGTTCTCATAAATAATTCCGATGGTCTTGACGTTTGCTTTCTTCGTTTTGTTCATCCACTTCAAGACATCTACGAACTCAATGGATTCGGTCTTGTCCGTGGGGGCCAAACGGAAGAAGTAATTCATGTCCCGCTGGGTCAGAGCCGCCGAGCTGGAAGCCCCGCACATGAAGATCCTCTTCATGCGCTCGGCCACGAAGCTGGCCGGCTTGCTCACCGAACTGTTGTAAGAACCGATCAGGGCCCAGACGCCTTCCTGGTTGAGAAGCCGCTCGGCCTCCGACTTGCCCACGTCCGGCTTACCCTGAGAGTCTGCATGGACAAGAACGATCTTGTAGCCCTTCAGGATGCCTGCCTGCTTGGCCAGAGGAACCTTGATTTCGGGGTGCTTGTTATTAATGATTTCAACGGCTGTCTGCACCGCTGCCTGGCAGCGCTGTCCCGCTGTCGCGACCGGACCTGTCAGGGGGAAGATGGTACCTATCTTGATTATCTTTTCAGCGGCCAGGACCGATCCTGCTCCCGGCCCGAAGCCCACCAGCACAAATAATACGGCCATAAATACGATCCATCTGTTCAAACGGGGCGATCTGTGAGTCATAAGGTTACCTCCTCTTTTTTGTTTTTTATTGATTGGTATTGATAAGACATTGCCTTGCCGCGACCGCGAATGGACTATACGAAAACCACTTTTATGTCAATTGAAAACAGGCAACATAATGTGCGTGCCGTAGGCGAAAATAATCGATCCCCAATTATTTATCCCCGCTGAAGAGAGGTGTCTGCTCGTTAATATAACCGGCCAACGCCAGGAAAGACGAACGCGGATAGAATCGCAGATTTAATACGATACACTCATTTTAATGCTCGTTACCGTCGTCCTTGCACTTCAAACGGGCAAAGCCGTTGTGCAGATCTTCACACCGTGTTTTCTATCAAGGCTTTCTTTTGGGCTGCTTATCAAGCTTGTTCTTTGACTTTTGTTTCTCTTTTTCCACATTCTGTTTCTGACCCTTTTCCTTATCTTTCTTGCCGCCTTTGTCTCCCATTATGTCTCTCCTTTTTTCTGTTTTTCAAAACACCTTCTCCCTGTGAGGTCTTTGCTAGAACCTCAGCAGGTCCATCTTTATTCTTCGCGAACCTTGCACACTTTTCATAATCCGTCAATTACCGCTTTTAGGTATTTCGTATTAACCGGATTGACCCAATTATTATCTTTATTCCTGTCCGCCAGCCAATCAGCTCCGCCGCAATGCTGACGGCGATCTCCGCAGGCGTCCGGGCGCTTATACCTGTAGATATTTTTGAAGAATAATGCCGAATTACGAACCTATTTATCACATTGTTTCTACAGTGCGATCTTATGACGGCATTGATGCTTTCAAATGCCGTCCGCTCCCTTTTTCAACGGGGATAGGATGGCAACCTTATTATTTCTGACTTTCTCCTTCCTCATAGGATTTTGTAAATGAAAATTGAAGACTTCTAACAAAACATATGATATGGAGACCGAAAATACCTCATTTGAGCCGAAACTGGAGTTTATGAAATTTTCGCTAATCCCAATCTGCCTTGTATTTATTCTTGTTATCGGTATGGCTGAGGCCAATGAGCCGAGGGCGGGGTTCGTGAAAAATGTTTCCGGGCAGGCATTCATTGAGCGCAATAAAGTCGTAACTGCGGCCAAGGTTAAGGACATGTTGAGGGAAAACGATATCCTTGTTACAGGTAACAACGGGGCCATGGGGGTTATTCTTCAGGACAACAGCGTCATGTCTATCGGTTCCAATACCCGTCTTGTTATTTCAAAATTCGCGTTCGAACCTGCTAATGAAAAACTTTCTTTCATCGCACAGATTAAAAAAGGAACCGTGGTTTATCTCACTGGTCTGATTGCGAAACTTAACCATAGCGGCGTAAGATTCGAAACTCCTGCGGCTACATGCGGTATCCGGGGGACGCATTTCGCCATCAAAGTTGAAGATTCGGGGAACTGATTATACAAGAGATAAGTAAGTCTTTTTTACCGCCTCGTCGCACAGTGAAGCACGTCACGGGAAGCAGCAGCGATGAAAAATAAGCCACTCCTGAGAATACGGAACATTATCCTGCCTCTTGTATTTTTCTTGCTCCTGATATCCGGATGCGCCTCCACGACGCAAGTAGTTCTGCTGCCAGATCCGGACGGTAAAGTGGGAACCCTTGAAGTTTCAAATGTAAAGGGCACACAGACACTGAATCAGGCTTGGCAGGCCACCGTATCTGCAAGCATGGACAGGATACCCAGCGAACCGAAACTGCTGGAAGAAGAAAAGGTACGACAAGTATTTCGTGAAGCTTTAGAGGCGGAACCCATCCCGCCGGTGAGCTTTATCATATATTTCAGGACAGACCGTTCTGCGCTTTCAACCGAGTCTCTCACATTATTGACCAAAGTCATGGATGCAATCCTGTCCCGGAAATCGACAGATATTATCATCAGTGGCCACACCGATGCTGTTGGAGCCATCGATTATAACCACCGTCTTTCCCTTCGTCGCGCCAAAGCCGTAGCGGACATCCTCATTGCCAGGGGCATAGATCGTCAAAACATTCAGGTAACTTATCACGGGAAGGGTAATCCTCTGGTTCCCACTCCCGACGGAAGACCGGAACCTCGAAACCGCAGAGTTGAAATAACAGTACGTTAAATTCTAAAAAGAAGGATAAGGAATAAGGAGGACGCCATGAAGATCATTCATTACGAAGAAATTGAGGCAAGGCATTTCGACAGTGAAGCCGCGAAAGCTATCTCCGGCCGGGTTCTTATCGGCAAGGACGACGGCGCAGACCATTTCTGCATGCGCCTCTTTGAATTTTCACCGGGAGGTTTTTCACCAAAACACGCCCACCCCTGGGAGCATGAGATATTCTTTCATGCCGGACAGGGTGAGGTCTTCTTTCAGGGGGCATGGACGCCTGTCAAGGCCGGCTGCGCGGTTTTTGTCCCCCCGGGAGCGGAACACCAGGTAAAAAATACGGGTCAGGAGAGATTGATTATGCTCTGTCTGGTCCCACCGGAAGCGCCGGAATTATAATTACAAGAAAGATAAGGAGAGTAATCACTTATGGCAGCAAAGAAATGGAATAGCCCTCCGGAGATGCAGATCGATCCCGGGAAGGCCTATAACGTAACAATGGAGACCAGCCAGGGAGAAATTGAACTGGAGCTCTACCCCCAATACGCCCCGATAACGGTTAACAACTTCGTTTTTCTGATCCGGGAAGGTTACTATGACGGCGTAACCTTCCACCGGGTAATCAAAAACTTCGTCATCCAGGGCGGGGATCCGACGGGAACAGGGAGCGGCGGCCCCGGTTATCAGTTTGAGGATGAGTTCCGTGGCAATCCCATGAAACATGAGACCGGGTCTATTTCCATGGCCAACGCCGGACCGGGGACAAACGGCAGCCAGTTTTTCATCACCCATTCACCGCAACCCCATCTGGACGGTCATCATACCGTCTTCGGCAAGGTGGTGAAGGGGCAGGACGTGGTGAACGCCATCGCCCAGGGAGACTTGATGGAGAAAGTCACTGTCAGCGAGGGATAATTTGGATATATAGATGAACAAGTTATTTGAAAAAAGCGCGATCAACGGGATGGAGCTGAAGAATCGCTTTGTCCGCTCGGCAACCTGGGAAGGCATGGCGGATCAGGATGGAAATCCTACGCCAAAGCTGCGGGAAACCATGACTGCCTTAGCTGCCGGCGGCGTCGGGCTGATCATCACCAGCCACGCCTTTGTAAGCCCTGAGGGCCGGGCCACCCCCCGGCAGCTTGCCATCGACAAAGACGAACGCATCGACGGACTCAGGAAAATGACGGACGCGGTCCATGGCGCCGGGGGCCGGATTGTCGTGCAGCTTGCCCATGCCGGTGCCTTTGCCGCAGCGGCCCTGAGCGGTATGCCACGCCTCGTACCCTCCCCGGCGGAGGGTACGGACACTTCGCCGCAAAAGGAAATGGAAGGCAGGGATATCAAGACGCTCATCATCGCCTACGCGACTGCCGCAGAGCGGGCCAAAGCGGCCGGTTTTGACGGTCTCCAGATCCATAGCGCCCACGGCTATCTCCTCAGCCAGTTCCTCTCCCCGGCCTTCAACCGGCGCGGTGACAAATATGGGGGGGATATCGACAACCGTTCCCGTATCCACCGGGAAATCTGTCACGTCATTCGGGATGTAGTGGGAAAACACTTCCCCCTCCTGATCAAGATCAACTGCCGGGATTTTATCGAAAACGGTCTGACCGCCGATGATGCGGCCATGGCAGTCAGACTTTTGGCGGCTGCGGGCGTGGACGCCGTGGAGCTAAGCGGCGGCACTATCATAAGCGGCAAGCTTTCGCCCAGCCGCTCGCGGATCAACGCTCCCGAAAAGGAGGCCTATTTCCGGGAAGAGGCGCTAATACTGCGGGAGGCCGTCAATCTGCCGCTAATTCTCGTCGGGGGCAACAGGTCTTTTGAGGTCTCCGATCTCCTCGTTGCCGACGGTACGGCCGATTACATCTCCATGAGCCGCCCTTTCATCAGGGAACCGGAACTGATCCGACGCTGGCAGGAAGGCGATCTCCGTAAGGCAGAATGCATATCGGACAATCTCTGCTTCGCCCCGGCCCTTGAGGGCCGCGGCGTTTATTGCGTTACCAGGGAGCGGGAATTGGGAAAAAAGGAAGCCTGAAACCGGCAACGGCCCGCAGGGCCGAACTCTTTCCGTCGCCGCTGGCCCCGGCGATGAGCAACCCCTTTCCCGGAGGATACCTCTGTTGTCACATCGCGGCGAAAGCCGTGGATTATGACTTCGTTAATATACTGGATTTCTGATCAGATATGCCCTGTACCTAATACAGGGTCAGGAATGACGAAAGTTGGTTTTGTAGATTTTTTGCGAATGCCCCAGTTTTGGTCTCCCGCATTTTTATGGTTTTCTTTCCAGACGAAAAAAAGGAAGACGCTTAAGCAATAGCACCGTTATCACGGCCACATAGGCCCCGGCGAGGACATCGCTGAGATAATGGGCGCCGACAATGACCCGGCTGATGCTCACCGCGATTGCCAGGACGTACCAGACGAGACGGTAACGGGGGAACAGCAGCGTCATGGCCAGACAAAAAGCCCAAATGGTCGTCGCATGGCCGGAAGGAAAAGAGGTTTCTTCATAACCCACTCCGAAAAAATCAAACCCGTAGAAATAATCCTCAAAGTAAGCCTTAGGACGCCAGCGGCCGAAAAGCCATTTGAAAAGGTCGGTTGTGAGACCGGAGACGGCGACAGTGGAAAAGACAAACAGACACCAGCGCGCCCATTGTTCTTTCTTCCAGGCATAATGAAACAGTAAAAAAAGAAGAGCCGCGGGCACAAGATACCAGACTGCATTCCCCAGGCGGGTGATGACCTGGAAGACGCTCACGATTTGCATATCGATGGTTCTACTGGCGATCGCTACAGGAAGATCGACATAAAATAAGCTGCCGGCAATCGCTGCACAGATAAACAGTGTAAATATCAAGATCTCTTTTTTCAGGCAATCAGTGCTATTTTTCGGATCTCTGGTCATCATAAGCTACACCTTAAAGACGCTCTGAGCAATTACCCCATCACCGCCCCGGCCCTATTCATCGAGGTCCCTGAAAATTCCGGCACCAGACATATTCAATCGTATCGATCTTGCCTCCGTTCAGGGTGATATCCATTTTTTTTGCCGGCTCCGAGGAGTCACACCGATAGGTTTGGGGAACATCCACCTGATGAAAATGTGTGTTTACAAAGAGCAGATCATACCCCTTCGGCGCCGTCCTTTGCCAGACATCGAACTGGTCCTTGCGGTCGTCGATAACGAATACGTCGTGACCATAGGGAAGGTTGTAATAGAGCATCCGGCTGCCCATCGTCCAGTTGGTCACGGCCAGGGCCCGGCGGTGCGAAGCCGGCGCAACCCCGGCGCTGTATCCGGCACGACCGTATGCATCCCCGGCAGCGCCAACAGGCGGGGCAGAAACGACAGCAGCTCCAGGAGCTGTTGCCTTGGCGACCGACCTCTGGCGTAGAATGGCATCCCCTTCCCTGGCAATTGTCTCAAAACCGACAATATCCCGAAAGGGAGATTTATATTCCGGAAAGGTGAACCATTTGGCCGGAAGAGCAGCATAGAGAAACAGGGTGATGGTTAAGCTGAAACCTACTGAGAAATAAAAGTATTTTCGTTTTTTACTGCTCTCCGCAGAGAGGAGATAATAGCCGCCGATGGGGATGAACAGGAGATAGAAAAGACTCGGCCAATGGGGCAGAGTCCGTTCATACAGAGAGGAATAAAAAAAGAATAACAAAATGACGACGCCAAACAGTACGGAGAGGCGGATGTGGTCATCCTTAGATTTCCAGCCCTTATACAGGCCGTAAAAGGCCATGAGAAACAGGAAGGGGCTATAGGCCCCGAACTGGGTCAGGAGGGAAACAAAAAAAGATTTGATGCTCGGGCTCGTAGCGGCAAGGACATGCCCGCCCTGATAACGAAAACTGATAAAATCGTTCTGCATATTCCAGTACAGGACCGGGCTGATCATCAACAGGGCAATACCAGCCGCCAGGAGCATCCCGGAGGAAAAGATCAGTTTGAAGCGCTTCTTGATCAGCAGGAAGATCAGCAGGGGAGGAACAAACAAAATGGCCGTATATTTTGCCAGCCCGGCCAGACCAAGGAGCAGACCAAGATAGATGAAATATCGTGTCTTTCCCTCCTCGGTAATCTTCAGAATCGTCGTCATGAGGGGAAATACCAGTAACAGGAGGAAACAGTCCGGCAGGAGCATGATACCCATGGCATTGAGAATAAAAGAACTATTGACAGCGACAACAGACAAGAATGAGATCACCTTGGATTTTGAAAAGGAAAAGGTATATCGGTAGACATAAAATGAAACCAGGGCAAAAAGAAGAATCGCCGGGAGGCGAACCAGAAATTCATTTGTTCCAAAAAGGGCGTAAAGAGGCCATTGGGTCCAGCCGACCAGGGGGGGATGATCCACATAACTCCAGTCCAGGAAGTGGGCATAAAGAAAATAATGGGCCTCATCTACCCCTAATCCGAAGGTGGGGGCCACGGCCAGGCGCATCAGGGTTAAAATTCCCACGAAGATAAAGGTCATCCGTTCCCAGTTAATTTTCATGGGAGACTTCTAACCTTTGGGGGTGTAAATTGTCAAATGGATTATCGTCACCCAGATGGCTGATATATCACGCCTATTGCGCTGACTGACCGTAAGCGTTAAGAACGAACAATGACCGACTACCGGCTTTTCACGACGGGGGCTTTAAATTGAGCGGACGACTTCTCTCGTCACGCTGATAAAATTATGAAGCACCAGGGATAGATTGTCACTAGTCCAGGCCATGTTGAGTATCGTTTCCGCTCCCCCTTCAATCGTTCTGAAGACAACCCCCTTGAATCGGGAACGCTGCATGGTGGCAGGAACTATCGCTATTCCGATCTCCGCCGCAACCAAGCCAATAATCGTGTGGAATTGAGATGCTTCCAGGACGATATGGGGACTGAAACCTTCCTTCTGACAGAGGGCGATAATGTAGTCGAAAAAACCGGGACCTCGTTGTCTCGGGATCATGATGAAAGATTCTTTTGCCAGCATGCGGAGAGGGATGGACGTTTTCCCCCTGATATGGTGGTTCTGCGGCATAGCCACCATAAGCGGTTCCCTGAAGACAGGCTCTACAGAAAGACCTTCATTTTGAATACCCTGGGGAGGGCGCAGGAAGCCCACATGAATCCTGCCGTCGCGGAGGGCCTCGATCTGATTGCTTGTGTTCATTTCCGCCAGGGAAAGATCGACATCCTGAAACCGCTTCCGGAACTCACGAACGACTTGCGGCAGCACGCTGTAATTGGCCGACCCGATATAGCCCACTGCCAGTCGCCCGATCTCCCCTTTGTCGGCGCGGATCGTTCTGCGCACCGCGTCATCCGACATGGTCATGATCCGACGGGCCTCCGCCAGGAACACCAATCCCGCCGGGGTTATTTCCACACGCCGTTTGGTCCGGTTGAACAGTCGGACGCCGATTTCTTTTTCCAGTTGCATGATCTGCTGACTGAGGGGCGGCTGGGAAATATTCAGTCTTTTCGCCGCCCGTCCGAAATGCAACTCTTCAGCGACGGCGATAAAATACTTGAGATGTCTTAATTCCATCGATTCATAAATAATATCAAATTGAGATGAATAATATATTTTACATTTTAAATAACCTATAATACACTTTCGGCCAAGTCAAGATATCCTTGAAATAATGTACCGGAAAGGAAAGCTGCAATGATCAGATCACTGGCCGATGTTTCAAAACTGGCGCTCAGCAAAGGGCCGAAAAAAATGGCCATTCTCGCTCCCGAAGATGAAGAGT
>JBAYKV010000105.1:0-10836 GCA_041664405.1 Syntrophales bacterium | reverse complement strand
AGGGCTAACGTCGTTTTGCCGCCCGATTCGGGACCATATATCTCGATGATCCGGCCGCGGGGCACGCCGCCAACCCCCAGGGCAATGTCAAGACTGAGAGACCCCGTAGAGATCACCGGCACATCAATCTTCTCTGATCCTCCTAACTTCATGATGGCCCCTTTTCCAAACTGACGTTCAATTTGGCTGATGGCCAGCTCGACGGCCTTATTTCTGTCCATATCTACCCCCATCGTGAACCCTCCTTTTTCGATAAGTAATGGTCTGCAACTCGTGGCGCTTCTTTGAGTTCATCCCCCCTGAAGGGGAAACGCCGCGAGTTTTGTGTATATCGCCCCCTGCGGCGACAGGCTGCTCTGGAACAACACCACCTCCCCAACCGTAAAATTTCCGGCCGTCAGGTTGGCCCCCGCCTCAGCGGCCGGGGCCAGGCCGATAATCCCTTTGGGAACCTTGACCCGTCCCATGGTTAAATGCGCCCGGAACGGCCGGTCCTCTTTCGGAAAACCAAGAGTAAAGAACTCCTCTTCCAGGTCTTCCTGCAAAGAAAGCAGCTGCCCCAGCTGCCCGTTTATTCCCAGCCAAATTATCCGGGGCCGGGTCGCGTCCGGGAATGCCCCCAAACCCCTGATCTCCAGAGCAAACGGCGGGGCAGCATTCGTCCTCCTGGCAATGACCGCGGAAATATTTCCTACGTCCTGCGCCGATATGTCGCCGAAAAACTTCAAGGTCAGATGGATCCCCTCCGGCCGCACCCAGCGAATCGCCCCCTGGATGCTTTTTTTAAAGCGGTTTTGCATCCCTTCGATATTTTCGAGAACAACCGCCGGAGGATCGATGGCCAGAAAGGCGCGGATATTTTTATTTTCATTCATGGTTCATCTCCCCGGTCAGGTATCTTTTCAGCATGATCAGCGCTGCCTGAGAGGCAATGATCTTGACGCGGCGGCGATTCCAGCGGTAAGAAAATTTCCGGCAGTATGATTCCATGCCGTCGGCAAGGGCGATAAAGACAGTCCCCACCGGCTTGGCCTCCGAGCCCCCGTCAGGCCCCGCGATTCCCGTCGTCGCAAGCCCCAGATCCGTGCCGGCAAGCCTCCTTACCCCTTCCGCCATGAGACGGGCCGTCTCTTCGCTGACGGCGCCATGTTTTTGGAGGATATCTTCGGGAACCCCGAGGAGATCCGTTTTTGATCTATTGCTGTAGGTGACAAGCCCCCGCTCCAGATACATGGAACTGCCGGGAATATCCGTCAGGCGGTCCGTAATCAACCCGCCGGTACAGGACTCGGCAACGGAAACCGTACGTCCCTGTTCGGTGAGCAGTCCGGCCACGACGCCTTCCAGGGTTTCTTCGTCATAGGCAAAGACATATGGGCCGAGGCGTTTGTAGATCTCTTCCTCCGCTTTTTTAACCCTTAACCATGCCGCAGCCTCCACCGTATCTCTTGCGGACAGGACGAGATGATTCTCCGGGAAACGGGGGTAGAAACCGACGTCGACGCCGAGCCCCGACAGATCTATCCCGGCTACCGCCTGGTCCACCGCCGCTTCACCGAGACCGAAGATCTTCAAGGTCCGGACCGCCGGATATTGTGATTCCTCGGGAAAAGAACGGCAAAGGAGAGGAAGGACGACTTCCGGCAGCATTCTTTTTACCTCGACCGGGACACCCGGAATGACGGCAAGGACCTTTCCCTGGACCTGCAGGGAAAAACCGGCCGCCGTGCCCACGGGATTGTCAAGGATTTGAGCTCCCTGGGGAAACACCGCCTGCTTGGCATTGTTCTCCGTCCACTTAAAACCGTACCTGGAAAAGAAAGCCTTGATATGACTCAAAACCCCTTCGTCCGTATACAGCGGCAAGTTGAAAGCCCTCGCCACCGCGGCCGTGGTAATATCGTCGGCCGTCGGGCCAAGACCGCCGGTAATGACAACGGCATCCGTCAATGGCAAAACGAAATCAAGGGCTCGCTTGATCATCGCCTCGTCATCTCCCACAGACATGGTTGCCGCAACCTGCCAGCCCTGGAGATGGAACTGGCGGGCAATGAGCGCGGTATTCGTATCCTGGATGCCGCCGCTCGTCAATTCGTTGCCAATGGTAATAATACCGGTCTTCAAATCATCCCCCTGTCCTGCTCACAGATTCACATAACGGATCAGGATGTGCAGGATTACATTTGCGTAGATACCCGCCGCGACATCGTCCATCACCACTCCATATCCACCGGGCAATTGATTCTGGAAGAAATTGGCGGGAAATATCTTTACAATATCAAAAAAACGAAAGAGCGCAAACCCCGCCAGCAGGTGGGGAACCGTAGGCAATACGAGGAACATCGCCCAGAGGAAACCCGTCCATTCATCAATGACGATCCGGGAGGAATCCTTCTCATGGAAGATCTTTTCCGCCTCCTGAGACGTATAAAAGGCCAGAAAAGTAAAGGCAACCACGGTCACGAGGTACATCGGCCAGGACAGGGGTGAGATAACCAGATACAGGGGAATGGCGGCGAAGGTTCCCGCCGTTCCCGAAGCAAAAGGGAAATACCCGCTGCCGCAGCCGGTGGCAATGACCTTGATAAGGGATTTGTTCAGGGGTCACCTCACCCAATTGGTTGGTCAGGCTATCTCCTTTTCTCCCGTGTGTCAACAGGAAATCCCTTAATAACAGAACAATCGTTCCATTAAGGTGCCTCCTATGAAAGATTTGCTCTTCAGGCTTCACTCCTGTTCCCGGGCCATCGTCCATTTGGACGGCGACGCTTTTTCAACCTCCGGCAAAAGGCAATCCATTGGTAGTTGTGGGACAATCCATCATTACGGGAGGGGATCCGGGCACCGTGGCCTGCGCCATTCACTCTGCCGGAATACTGGGAATCAAACGGGGTGAGTCTCTCCAAGGGGCCAGACGCTATCAATTGGCCCCTGCGAAGATGACAGCATTCCCCCGGAAAACCAATTCTGACGCAGTTTGCCGGGAAGCGGGGCGAACCTGCCAATAAGGGGGCAGACCCGGTTCTGCGGAGATAACGACCGCAGACACCTGGGTCCGCCGATCTTCCAACTTCCCTGAAAAAGCGCCGACAATTCGTCTATGGCAGCGAAGACAGATAAGAACGAAGATTGACCTTCTTGTTATTTAAACCAAGCTTGTTCCGGATGTGATTCCGGTGCAGATCAATGGCGCTCTTGGAAACATTCATGATTGTAGCGATTTCCTTGGTCTTCTTCGCATCCCTGATGAGGCTGGCCACCTGAATTTCTTTGGGAGTGAAACCCAGGTACGTCGAGGTCAGCTTCATGAGGAAAGGAGATATGATTTCTCCAAGGTGCATATCGATGATATCCACCAGAATCGCCTGGGTTTCGTTCAAGGGGGTGGACTTAAGTTTCCCGACATAAGGCAGGACCAGTTCTTTGACATTGGCGATAACCCTGACCCCGACTTCGTTCTTGTCATCCTCCCGATGCTTCAACAGCACCTTGAGAGCGGCATTGAGTTCTTCGAGAGATTTGGCGGTAGCCTCCAGTTCCATTTCCCGTCTCTTCAGGGCCTCCTCAGCGACCTTTTTCTCTGCGTTTTGCTGTTCCAGTGCTTTATTAACCCTGAGTAGCTCCGCTACTCTTTCCTCGCCCTTCTTATCCGTTTCTTCTTGACCCTTACGAATCATTTTTCTTCCTCCTCAATTATTTAAGATAATGCTGTTCATGGCCTGTATCCCTTTGTTTCATTTACTACGAGGTTAATCACATGTAACTTGTTTGATAACACGCCTTTTATATCAGCCCTAATCTGTTGTTACTGATACAAGACAAAGGGCAAAAAATCAAGATATTTTTAGAATAATATTACTATAGAACATAAAGCAGGATATTTTTCAGCAATCGAAATAATTTCATGATTTTATGATTGACAGCCGCCAGCCTTTCCGCTAGTAGTCCAAACAAAATATAAGCAGGTTTGCAGATATAAGGTTTCTGATAAATGTAGGGAATGTTTGCTCGTCGGAGATGTCAAAGGGATAGTGAAATGAAAAAAGTGTTTGTCGCAATCATGCTGATTTTAACCATCGCCTTTGCCGCCAACGTCCAGGCGGAAAATGCTACGATCTTCAAAATCGGAGAGGACATCACGATTGAAGAAGGGGTACGGATAAATCATGTCTTGGCAATCAATGGCCAGATCACGGTCTCAGGAACTGTCGAGGGAAACGTTATTGCTATTAGCAAATCCATTGTTCTGACCAGAAAGGCCGTGGTCAAAGGGAATGTCTTAACCATAGGCGGCGTCATTGTCAGGGGTAAGGGGGCGGAGGTTCAGGGAACGATCACGGCGATTAACTCCTCAAACATCTCAGATGCTATCACCACAGTTTTAAGTGGTGAATGGGAAGGTTGGTCTTGGGTATTCGCAATTATCTCCCTTACCATCTTCTTCAGCATATTGATCATTGCCGTACTGATTGTAATCCTGATACCCAAACCCGTCAGGGTCATTGCTGCTTCCATTCAGGAAGAAACTGTAAAGATTACCCTCTGGGGACTTCTAGGAATGGTGCTGGTTGTACCATTGGCTATTTTGTTGACCATCTCCGTCATCGGCATTGTGCTGATACCTTTGGAGATGATCCTGATTGTTTCCGCGGGGCTGCTGGGTTTCATCGCCATGTCCCAGATTATCGGACAGAAACTATATGCATTGTTTAAGAGACCTCCCCAGCACATTATCAGGGAAACATTCTGGGGGCTGGTCGTCTTGTGGTTAATCGGCTGGATACCCTACATAGGTTGGATGGTCAAGGTCCTTGCCCTGATGATGGGTCTGGGTTCCGTCGTCTATACCCGCTTCGGCTCCCACTCGCCAAAAAGGCAACAGCCCGCCTTCAAGTCTGCCCCTTGAATACGGCCTATGTCCCCTCGTCGCAAACTCAGGTGAGGCGATTCAGGGCATCTACAAGCTCCCTCACAGATTGGGCCGACTTTTTCAGGGCTGACATCTCCCCCTCCGTCAGGTGAAGCGGCATGATCTCTTCAACGCCTCCTTTGCCTAATTTTACCGGAACGCCGACGAACAGATCCTGAATGTCATACTCCCCCTGGAGGTAAACTGCACAGGGAAGGATTTTTTTCCGATCTTTGAGGATTGCCTCGGCCATCTCTACCGCCGCTGACGCCGGGGCATAGAAGGCGCTGCCCGTTTTCAGAAGGCCGACGATTTCCGCCCCCCCGTTGCGAGTCCTGTCGACCAGCGCCTCGATACGCTCAGGGGAGAGGACTTCCGGCAATGGAATACCGGCAACGGTGGAATAGCGCGGCAGGGGGACCATTGTGTCGCCATGACCACCGAGGACGGTAGCGTGAACATTCTCCACCGATACCTGTAATGCCATCGCGATGAAGGCCCGGAACCTGGCCGCATCGAGGACGCCCGCCATACCTATCACCCTGCTTCTCGGAAAACCGCTGACCTCGTAGGCGACATGACACATCGCATCCAGGGGATTACTGACAATGATCAAGATGGCTGCCGGGGAATACCTGACCACTTCCTGCACCACGGTTTTCATGATCCGGGAATTGATTGTCAGGAGGTCGTCCCTGCTCATGCCGGGCTTGCGGGGGACACCTGCCGTGATGATGACGATATCCGATCCTGCCGATTCTTCATAGCTGTTCGCTCCTATGATTGTGGAATCGTGTTTCTCAATGGGGGCCGCCTCGGCAAGATCCAGGGCCTTGCCTTGCGGGATGCCTTCCAGAACGTCTATCAGGATAACATCACATAATGCTTTCTCCACAAGCCGCTGGGCGACCGTCGCCCCCACGTTTCCCGCCCCGATAACCGCCACCTTCTTGTCCATGATTCACCTTCCACAGGTTTAATGGCGCTTCATAATGGCGCAGCATTCCCTTGTCAAGATGTTTTATGAATCTTGACAGCTTCGTAAAAAGATCCGGATGCTGCGTTGCGCTGTATCCTTCCCCGTATCAAGTACGGGGCAGGCTTACTGCGGCGTATGCCAAGTACGCCTCATTCCTCATGATTTGCGCGCCTTGCCTGCGGATCTTTTTACGAAGCCGTCGATTATGGCCAATTATCATACTTTTTTACGGGTTTAATCAATCTTGGTCGTACCTCAGTTTTTTTCTTGAAGTATCATCGTCACTTCGCTATATGCCAACGAACGTTTTCAAACCGTGACTCAATGAGGGAAGCTGCCATGCTGCACAAAGATCTCGAACGGATTTTTCATCCCCGCCGCGTCGCTGTCGCCGGGGTATCGACGGAGGGTTTCGGCTTCGGCCGGGGAATTTTTCTTTCGCTTTTATCCATGGGTTTTGAGGGAGAGCTTATCCCCGTCAATCCCCGGGGAGGTGAAATACTGGGGAGAAAGTTATATCGAAGCATTGATGAAATCCCCGGAAACATAGATTTTGCCGTTATTGCCGTGGCCGCATCGAGGGTGCCGGAAACCCTGGAACAATGCCTGGCAAAGGGGGCTCTGGGTGCCGAAATCATTTCCTCCGGTTTTCGGGAGCTAGGAACGCCGGATGGCGTTGCCCTGGAAGATGAGATTCGCACCATCGCCCGCAGAGGGATTCGAGTCATCGGTCCTAATTGTTTCGGTATTTATTGTCCCCGCAGCGGGCTCACCATGCTTCCCGGACCGGATCTGTCCAGAGAGAGCGGTCCCGTCGCCTTCATTTCCCAAAGTGGAGGCATGTCTATAGATTTTGCCTTCATGGGCCCCTGGACAGGCGTCCACTTCAGCAAGATGGTCAGCTTTGGCAACGGCGCCGACCTTCGGGAAACGGAGCTGCTGGAGCATTTCAAAGACGATGACGAAACGGGCATTGTTTCGCTTTATGTGGAGGGTGTGGAAGAGGGTGAGCGATTTATCAGGTCCCTCAGAGAAACATCTGCGGTCAAACCTGTCGTCGTTTATAAAGGCGGGCTGTCGGAGGCGGGGCAACGGGCGGTAACAAGCCATACCGCCTCGCTGGGAGGAAGCCGGGTTATCTGGGAGGCAGCCCTCCGCCAGGCGGGGGCGATTCAGGTTCAGAGCCTCGAGGAAATGGCTCAGACCTGCCTCGCTTTTTCCCTGCTGCCCCCCCGGATTTACCGGGGAATCACCGTTGCCGGCGGGGGCGGCGCTCTGGGTGTGGCTGCCTGCGACATGGCGGAAGCTTACGGTCTGTCCCTTCCCCATCTAGAGGGAGATGTCTATGAGGCCGTCTTATCATGTTTGCCTAAACCCGGCTCCAGCGCCGCCAATCCTATCGATATTGCCAATCCCTACGTTCCCCCGCGCATGATCCGGGAGGCATTGATCCAGGCGGCGAAAGATAAGCGGGTGGATATCCAGATCCAGGCGCCCCTGCTCTATCATTTCAAGGCCCTGGGCACCCTGATGGGCATGAAGTCTTTCCAGGAAACCACCCCTTATATCGAGATGGCCGCTGCTGCCAGAGAAGTAACCGATATCACCGGGAAACCTGTGGTGGTCGTCCTTCCCAATCCGAGAAGAGGGGAGAAAGATATGGATGTGGAAGAACTGCTCCGACGCGCAAGAACGGCATTTTTAGAAAGAGGAATTCCCGTTTTTGACGTGCTGTCAGACGCCATGCGGGCAATCCATCATGTATCTGCATATGCAGCCGCCCACAGACGACAGGATTAGTGAGCAGTAGCCAGTGGACATTAGCTTTGGCGATATGCTGTTATCAGGTTGTTGTCACTCCCCGGAACGGGGAAGGAAGGGATGCTGATCGAGGATTTTGTGGACGAGCTTCTGGAAATGCCGGACATTTCCGCAGATGTTGAAGAGGAGGGGACAAAATACCAGCAGTACACCATCCGTGCCCGTCGGGTGCTACAGCAGAAATACAAGGTTCTGGAGAACAGCATGGCGTTCAGACAGAAGACCCCGGTCTTCTGCCTGCCGGGAAACTATGACATGGATCTCAAATACACTTCCCCCCACAATCGGGACCTGCACCTCCAAAGTTACGACGTCGAAGGCCTGAAAATTGCCGGTTACGGTGGAGCGGATACCTGAACGCCCGGCATTCCCCAGCGTTATGTAGTGCGCTATCGCAGCGGCAGCGGCATCAAGCTCCCCGAGGCCATGCGCCAAAAGATTAGATCTTATCTGCAGCGAGATGAATAAACAACGCAAAGAATGCTTGACAGAAAGGCGGGGCTGATATAGAGCCAGTGAAATGAATGAACGTTCATTCATTTCACTGAGGTACTGAATCATGCAAAGTTTAGATAAGCGCACCGAAGTCATGGCCGTGGCCATGGAACTTCTGGCGGAGAACGGTTTCCATCGGGTCCCCATGTCCATGATCGCCGCCAAGGCAAACGTGGCGGTGGGAACGATTTATCTTTACTTTGCCGGCAAAGATGAGCTGATTATTAAGCTTTTTCAAGAACTGGAAAATAAAATTGCCGCGATGGTTCGGGAAGGCTTCCCCACCGAGGGGCCCATCCGGGAACGGTTTCTGTACCTTACCGGTAAGATCCTCCGGTTTCTTATAGAAAATCCTCTTAGTTTTCGCTATATTGAACAGTTCATGAATTCTCCGTACGGCATCTCCATGCGCAGGGACAGGTTTTTGGGCAAGACCGGCCATAGCGAAATCTTCATGGCCCTTTTTGAGGAAGCCATCGCAGACCACGTTGTCAAAGACATCCCCATCATCGGTCTTTTTTCCCTCACCATCGCCCCACTGACCTTCATGGCGCGGGACCATATTCTTGGCTTCATCACCCTGGATGAAGCACTGATCCGGCAGACTACCGAGGCCTGCTGGGACGCCATCAAGAGGTAATCACATGTTCTGCATAGAAGGATTATTGACAGGCAAGACTTTATGTTCATTCACAATACCCGTAACCGAAACGTCGCTCACCGGACATCATCCTTATGGGTTTGCCAAATTTTTTATGATTGAGGTGCCACATGCAAATCAATAACAGGGTCAAACTAATCGCCACCACCGGGTTGCTTTCCGTTTTTCTGCTTCTGGCCGGTTGCGGACAATCTTCCAATAAAGCGCCGGCCGGCGGTACTCCTGAAGTAGCCGTAGTGACAATCCAACCACAGCGGGTGTTGATCACGACGGAATTGGCCGGTCGGACGTCCGCCAATCTCATCGCCGAAGTGCGTCCCCAGGTGGGGGGCATCGTCCAGAAACGTTTGTTTACGGAAGGGGCCGATGTCAAGGCCGGTCAGGTCCTCTTTAAGATCGATCCCGCTCACTTTCAGGCCGTCCATAACAACGCCAAGGCCGCCCTTGGCAGGTCCGAGGCCAATCTTTCGGCAATCCGGTTGCGGGCCGACCGCATGCGGGAATTGGTGGCCGATAAGGCGGTCAGCCAGCAGGAATACGATGATGCGACGGCCGCTTTGAAACAGAACCAGGCGGACATACAGTTCTGGAAGGCGACGGTCGAGACGGCCAGCATCAATCTGAAATACACCTCCGTCACGGCCCCTATCTCCGGCCGCATCGGAAGATCCAGCGTTACGGAAGGCGCCCTGGTGACGGCCAATCAGCCCCTGGCCCTGGCTACCATTCAACGTCTGGACCCCATGTACGTGGATGTGACCCAATCCACAACCGAATTAATGCGCTTACGGCGACGCCTGGAGGATGGCCGCCTCAATCACAACGGCAAGGTCAGGAACAAGGTCCATGTCCTCTTGGAAGACAACACCAGATATCCTTGGGAAGGGGTGCTGCAATTCCGTGATGTTACAGTCGATCCGACGACCGGATCAGTCATTTTGCGGGTGGTCGTTCCCAATCCGAAGGGAGTCCTCCTGCCGGGCATGTTTGTCCGGGCGGAGCTGGAAGAAGGGGTCAACGAGAAGGCCCTGCTGGTTCCGCAGCAGGCGGTGACCCGCGATCCCAAGGGGAACCCGCTCACGTTGACCGTGGACGCCCAAGGTAAGGTCCAGCAACGGGAGATTAAGGTCGACCGTGCCATCGGCGACAAATGGCTTGTTTCTTCGGGACTCACACCCGGTGAGCGGGTGATCGTCGAGGGGATACAGAAGGTGAAGCCCGGTGCCTCCGTAAAGGTTGTCCCGTTTGACGAGAATGCGGGGAAAACCGGCGGTGCTGACAAGCCAGCGGCCCCGCCGGCAAAAGCGAACTGACGGAGGCCCGCGATGCTATCGAAATTCTTCCTGGAACGTCCGGTTTTCGCTTGGGTCATTGCCATCATCATCATGGCGGCGGGAGGATTGGCGATCTACAACCTGCCCATATCCCAATATCCCCCCATTGCCCCACCCACCATCGCCATTCAAGCATCCTACCCGGGGGCTTCGGCGCTGACCGTGGAAAACAGTGTGACCCAGGTCATCGAGGAGAAGATGACCGGTTTTGACAATCTGCTGTATATGTCCGCTACCAGCGATTCGGCGGGTGGTTCCCGCATCGAGCTGACCTTCGATCCCGGGACCAGCCCGGATCTCGCATGGTCTCAGGTACAGAACAAGCTCCAACTCGCTATGCCGAGCCTCCCCGATGATGTCAAGAACCGGGGGGTTCAGGTCAAAAAATCAACCAGGAACTTCCTGATGATCCTGGGTCTGGTCTCCGAAGACGGCCGCATGGACATGAAGGACCTGATAGACTTTGCCAAGAACAATCTGGAAAGCGTCGTCTCGCGGGTGCCGGGCGTGGGCGAAGTGGAGATCTTCGGCGCCGGCTATGCCATGCGCATCTGGCTCAACCCTGACAAATTGACGGATTACCAGCTCACAGTGGAGGATGTGATCGCCTCCCTCAAGGCGTACAACGTGGAGGTTT
>JBAYKV010000104.1:0-10855 GCA_041664405.1 Syntrophales bacterium | reverse complement strand
TAGATTTTACTTTTACAGATGAGCAAAGGATGCTCGAGGATTCAGTTTTAAAATGGGCAAATGCTTGGCTCGAACCCCAGATGGAACACATGTATGAGATCGACGAAATGCCCAAGGATCTGTTCAAGCAGACGGGCGACCTCGGCATCAACGGTATCGTTTTTGACGAGAAATACGGCGGCGCCGGATTGGGTTACGTAGAGACCCTGCTCGCATACGAAACCATCGCCCGGGTCAGCAACGCCCTGTCGATGACCGTAGGTGCCAGCCAGACGCTGTGCTTCGACAATTTCCGCAGGAACGCAACGGATGCACAGAAAGCATACGTCCTTCCCAAGTCCGTAACCGGAGAATGGATCGGCTGCCTCGGCATCACCGAACCCAACGCCGGTTCCGATGCCATGAGCATGGCAACGAAGGCGGAAAAGAAAGGCGACAAGTACATCATCAATGGCAGCAAGATTTTTATCACCAACGGTCCCGTAGCCGATTTCATGGTGTTCTACGCCAAGACCGATCCCGCCGCCGGCCCCAAGGGAATCTCGACCTTCTTCTTCGAAACCGCAGAAAAGAAGGCAAAGGGCCAGGTTAAGTTCGAGAAGATCAAAAAGTGGGGCATGAGAACCTCCCCCACGGCCCTCGTAACCTTCGAAGACATGGAAGTCCCCGCAGAGAACCTCATCGGCGGCCTGAACAAGGGCGTCGCCGTTCTCACCAGCGGTCTGTGCACCGAGAGAATCACCCTGTCCGGCTGTACCCTCGGCGGCCAGAGAAGCTGCCTTGAACTCTGCCTGAAGTATGCCAAGGAAAGAGTACAGTTCGGTAAGCCCATCGCCTCCTTCCAGACTATCCAGGAGAAACTGGCGAACATGTACTGCGGTTACAAGGCCGGCAAGTTCCTGGCCTACAGCGCCGCCGCATATTGCGATACCCTGACCAACAAGTCCGGCGGCAAGGGAACCGACCTTGACCGTATGGCCGCCGCCGCCCTGCTGTTCAACGGCGAGATGGGCACCAAGATTGGTCTTGACGCCATTCAGATCTTCGGCGGTTACGGGTATTGCACGGAATACGCGATCTCCCGTCACTTCCTGGATCAGAAGCTTTGGGAAATCGGCGCCGGCACCTCGGAAATTCGCCGCATGATCATCGCCCGCGAGCTCATGAGAGACGACTTCAAGAGTGGTTTATAAGATTTAAGCTATTTGATTCAATAACGATCTAAAGAAAATGCCATGGCTGATCCCGGTCATGGCATTTTTTTGGTCATTTGACAATCTTCCGAAAATCAGGTATCAAGCCCAGGCACAGGACAGGTAACATGAGGAGCATTTATATGTCTTATCGCTTACGGTTAATAACGATCTTCCTTGTCGGCGTGCTTCTTGCCGGTGCATCAGTATGGGCCAAGGAGGATACGGCATATCTGACTTTCCAAAAGTCCGCTCCATCCCGACCCGTAATCACGGTATACACGGTCAAGAAGGGAGAGTGGCTTCTTGAAATCGCACGCCGGGTGACAGGGGAAACAAAGCATGTCTATTCGATCATCCGTAAGTATAATCCCGGCATCAAGGATCTCAACCGAATTTATCCGGGTCAAAAGGTCATTTTGCCCGCCAAGGCAAAGACAACCGTTTCCTCACCAGACACCTCTCCCGCAAGCACCCCGGTTCCTACTCGGCAGGCGGGCGTACTGAAAGATGACATGGCCTACCCGTCCCAGATCAAATGGAATCTGGTAAGACACGTCCTCGAGCAAATTGGCGCCACTGTTACATCCCAAGGCAAATATTACCTTCCCCTGCGAGATATGGGGCAGATAACCATCGACTGCCGGAAAATCCCCATGGTCGAATTTGCAGACAAGGGAATTGTCTTTATTGATTTTCGCAACCAAATACCCGAGAATCTCCGGCAACTGGTCCGTCGCACCTGGAGGCACTACGCTATCATCAAGGTGAACCCTCAATCGGAAGCCCCCATCCTTTTGGAAAAGATCATTCAGGCGTCAAACACCCATGCCATGATTCGACAGGAACAACCCTTAAAAATAGGATCGCAACCGGTCCTGCAAATTCCTGCCTCCTGGACAATCGCCCGTAAATCATCCATACCGACAATTCCCCCCCATGCCATAGCCCTTTGGACCAAACCGGAAGGGACCTATGGCCTCCCTGAACCCCTCAAAGCCTATGCCGAGACAAAGGGATGGAGGATCCTCGAATTGGACCAGGACAGAATCGTCAAACCCGCGCCTGACGATCACATTCTGGCAAGACCGGTCTCAAAACTAACTTCAACATCATTGATCGAATTGGCAGATGATTGCTTCCGGAGGCTGGGGCTACAGACACAAAAGAATGTTGAATTAAAGATTTTTGACTCTGCCCGCGACGGTTTTGATCTGAGAGTCGAGGCCGATCTGCTGGTCAGCAGAGGAGAGCGAAAGCTCATCTTCATGTCAAAAAAACTGCCCGATCAATTCTTGAGCATGCTCAGAAACAACGGGATGGAAGTCATCCTCGCCATGGAGGGAGAAACTAAAACATCTCTTCTGGAAAAGTCATTCAAGGCCCTGAACATCCCCTGCGAGATCAACATCTTTTCCCTTCCTGTTTCAGAAAGAACGGAAACGGCAGGTACGTACATAATTTTCCCGGCCCTGAAAATATCCACAGATAAAAGCAATATTATATATTTGATCGATTTTGATCTGGATGAACGGATGAATGGTTTTCTTTCCGAAAAAATGGGCCTACTGGTTATAAAATATTGACAACCAAGGCTATATCATTATTTTCCGGCGGCCTTGACAGCATTCTCGCAGTGAAAGTCATCCAGGATCAGGGAATCTCCGTGCAGGGAGTAACCTTCGAAACCCCCTTTTTTAACGCCCGCAAGGCACGAGAAACGGCCAGACATATCCAGTTGCCACTCCTTGTTGTCGACATAGCAGACAGTCATCTTGCCATGCTTAAGGCCCCAAGATACGGTTACGGAAAAAACATGAACCCCTGTATCGATTGCCACACCCTCATGCTTCGGGGAGCGGGGAAAATCATGGAGGAAACAGGCGCTGACTTTGTGTTTACAGGAGAAGTTCTGGGACAGCGGCCCATGTCCCAGACCAGGCAATCCCTGTACATCGTGGCAAAAAATTCCGGGTACGCAGACTATATCATCAGGCCGCTCAGCGCCCAGCTTCTTGCCGAGACACTACCTGAACAGGAGGGCAAGGTCGACCGGCAGCAACTGCTAGCCATTCAGGGCCGAGGCAGGAAAGTGCAGATGGAGATGGCGATAACTTACGGAGTCCATGATTACCCTCCCCCGGCAGGCGGATGTCTCTTGACGGATCCCATGTTTTCCAGGCGCCTTAAAGATCTCTTTTCCCGTGATCCCGAACATGCCATGCGGGACATAGAACTGCTCAAGTATGGCCGGCATTTCCGGAGCGGCGAATCAGTCAAGATCATTGTGGGAAGAAATCACAAGGATAATGAGGCCATGCAGAAATTGATCAGGGACGGCGATACGATCATGAGTATGAACCAGTTACCCGGACCGCTTGTCATGATACCTGGCGGCGGCAACGAGGAAGTTGTCAAAAATGCTGCCCAGCTTTGCGTCCTTTATAGTGACGCCCCGGATAATGAAGAGGGGATAGTTAATATAACCAGGGCCGGGCAATCTCACCTTGCCTCATTTTCACCGGCAAATAGAAGCGATGCCGCTGAATGGATTATTTAATAAGGGATAACCATGTTACCTCTTGAAGGGATGCAAGTACTCGACCTTTCCCAGATGTTGCCCGGGGGGCTCTGTACTCAGATTTTAGCCGATTTGGGGGCGGAGGTAATCAAGATAGAAAATCCCCGGGGGGGAGATGGCTTTCGTAGCGTCCCCCCACTGATTGGCGCCAATGGAAGTTTCTTCCACATTCTGAACCGTAACAAAAAAAGTATAACCTTGAATATCAAGAAGCCTGAAGGGAGAGAGATTTTCCTAAGAATGGCGGCCCGTGCCGACGTCATTATCGAGAATGCCCGTCCGGGGGCCATGAAAAAAATGTTTTTAGCCTATGAAGACATACAGAGTCTCAATCCCAAAATGATCTATTGCTCATTGACCGGTTTCGGGCAGACAGGGCCCTATCGCGAACGCCCTGCTCACGACATCAACATCCTTGCCATCTCGGGCATTCTGGACCTTTTGGGCGAAAAGGGAAGACCTCCTATTGTCCCGGCCATTATGATTTCAGGCGCCGGGGGAGGGGGAATCAATGCGGCCCTTGGCATTATGTCTGCGCTGCTGCGTCGGGAAAGGACAGGTAAGGGGCAGTATCTCGATGTCTCCATCCTCGACGGATTAAGTCCCTTTCTTGCCCTGATGATGTCGGAATATCTTGCCCGCAAAGAGGCCCCCGTCCGGGGGGAGTCGCGGCTTGGCGGAGGACATGCCTGCTACAACATCTACGAGACAATTGACGGAAAATCCCTCGCCATCGGATGTCTGGAGAAGAAATTCTGGGAGGAACTGTGCCGTTGTTTGAAGAGAAAAGATCTCATTGAGGATCTGATGGCCCCGCTCCCCCGGCAAACGGAGATGATCCAGGAACTCAGGGTCATCTTTTTGCAGAAAACCCGGGATGAATGGATGATACTCCTGGGTCAATACGATATCTGCTTCTCTCCCGTGAACTCCCTCGCCGAAGCCATGGAAGACCCGCAGATTCGGCACCGGGGTCTGTGGTTTCAAACCATCCATCCCGCCGACGGCGACATTCCCCAGCAGGCCTTCCCAATTAAGTTTTCTCAAGATCAGCCGGAATTGCGAATCCCCCCACCGCTCCTGGGGGAACATACGCAGGTAATTCTGAAAACCCTGGGGTACGATGAGACAACTATAGACTGTTTGAGGACCAACGGAGTTGTTTGATTAAGAATCAAGCAGAGAAATCAGTTTTATCTATTTGTTGGGGATTCATTTCCCGGCGGGCATAATCGAGATAAACCTTTTCATCCATGAATAATTTGAAAAGGTCCGCATCAATATGTCGCGCCTTAACCATGCCGCTGAGAATGGAAATAGCCTCTGAAATGGTATTGGCCCGCTTGTAAGGTCGATCCTTTGCAGTAAGGGCTTCAAATATATCAGCCATGGCCAGGATTCTCGCCTGCAGGGAAATTTCATCTTCTTTTAAACCCAATGGATATCCGGAACCGTTGAGTTTCTCATGATGACAGGCTGCATAGTCGGGCACGTTTTTCAGTTTTTTAGAAAACGGGAGTTGCGAGAGGAGCTTGTATGTGACCGCAGCGTGATTGTTGATGATATCTCGCTCCTGATCCGTGAGAGTTCCCCGCTGGACACTTAGATTATTAAGTTCATTTTCTGTCAGCAGAGGTTCTATCCGTCCATCGCGAACCAATTTCCTTGCCCCGATTTCTTGCAAGCGGGCAAGACCTTCTCGTCCCAGAGGTATTGCCCCGGTGTTCATATCAGCGAGAAATTTCATATCTTCCCGAAGTTGATTGGCAAAGTCCTCCTCGCTATTTTGCGAAGTATTGACCTCCTGATCGGCCTCTGATGATTTTCTCAGGGAGGTACGCTCATGATCCCTCATGATAATCTCCCCCCTGGCTCTTACCAGTTCCATACGATCGAAAATGGTTTCCAGCTTTGTTGCCTTATCGACAATGTATTCGGGCGTGGTAATCTTTCCCAGATCATGAAGCCAGGCGGCAAAACGGAGTTCTTTCATCTGATCCGCATTGAATTGCACCTGGGAAAAAGGGCCTTCATCGGCCTTATTGATTTTCTCCGCAATGGCCATCGTGATATCGGCCACCCGTCGTATGTGACCACCCGTATAAGGTGATTTCTCGTCAACAGCCAAGGCGATAGTTTTCACAAAAGCATCCAGGAGGTTTTCCAGGTCCTGGATCAGCCGTTTTTGAGAAAGGGCCACCGCTGCCTGGGAAGCAAAAGATTCAGTAATCATCTGGCTCTCCCGGGAAAATGATATTACCTCATTTGTCCCTTCATCTATGGCATTCAGGAGCTGCAGGACGCCGATTATTTCTTGCTCATGATTTCTCATCGGGACAACGAGCATGGATTTGGAACGGTAACCGGTTCGGGCGTCGAATTGTTTGGTGCCTTCGAAATTGAACCCAACTGCATTATAAACATCGGGGATACTGACGACTTCACCTGTTAGCGCTGCGTAGGCAGATACATTGGCAAGATTACGGTTCTTTTGCCCATCCGTCAGTCTGACGGGCGGCCAATTGATTTTTTCTCCCGTACCCCCCATCCGTACACCCAGGGATTTGTTCTGTATAATGGCAAATTCCAGGTATTGGCCATCATCAGATGCGATATACAGGGTTCCCCCATCGGCAGAGGTGAGGTTGCGAGCTTCATCGATGATGAGTTCAAGAAGCCTCGTTAAATCCCTTTCCGCAGACAGGGCAACGCCAATCTTGGTCAGGCGCTCTATTAAATGGAGGGTGTACTGAGTTGATTCTCTCTTCATGGGATCAGCTTATATCATCTGATCATGACACAGGAAAGTCTTTTTTCGAGCTGGGACTTGATATCATTGATCTCCTCGTTCCCAAAAGACTTCTGTTTCCTTACATGATGGAGACATATTCAGGCGCCGAATTTCTCAAGACGTTTAGCATGGGCAAGGGCCTGGCCCATAAGATACATCATCGGCATTCGCCCCAGACCACCGCGAATACAGTCTCTTTCAGCGAAATAAGTGACCATGTCCGGCCGGCAAGTGGACGCTGATATGATAACCGGCACCGGATGCCAGGAATGGGACGCCAAGACCGCCGGGGTGGAATGGTCTCCCGTTACGACCAGGACATCGGGTTTTAGATCCGTAATCTGGGGGAGCAGAGCGTCCAGCTCTTCGATGACCGCTACCTTGCCGTCGAAATTACCGTCCTCACCCCGGGAATCGGTAGCTTTAACGTGAAGGAAGAAGAAGTCATAATCATGGTAATACTCCCGAAGTACGGCAATCTCCTCCGCCACGGTTTCCGTCGGCCGGGCAATGCTCATCCCCAGGAGGCGGGCAATGCCGCGATACATGGGATAGCTGGCAATTGCCAGGGCGTTGAGGCGGTACCGTTCATTTAGGGAGGGATATTTACGGTATTTTGCATAGCCCCGCAGGAGGATCATGTTGGCCTTCGGTTCTTCGGAAAGAACTTCTCTGGCCCGATTAATAATGCCGGTCAGGATGGCCTCAGTGTATTTAGCTTCCGGAACTAGGGCCAGGGGCGACAGGGGCGCCATGCCCGTATGCTGGGGATCCGTTTCCCGGAGTTCCTCGGCAAGGCCCTCCCCTCTTAATACCAGGACGGCCCGGTGTTCCTTCACCGACTGGAAAATGACCTCCACGTTACCATCCCGAGGGATGTTTTCCTGGAGCTTTTGACATATACGGCGGTTCGTCTTGTTATCAATGCGACCCGCCCGCCGGTCCACAACAATACCGGCGCTGTTTATCGTCGCAAAGTTTATGCGGATCAGGAGATCCTGCTCCGTCATGGGAAAATCTATTCCCGCCCCTTCCAGAATTCCCCGGCCGATATTGTTCTTTACGGGATCATATCCGAAAAGGGCAAAATGGGCGGGACCGCTGCCCGGGGTAATTCCGTAACCGACGGGGTCCAAAAGCCCGCAAACGCTCTTCTTAGCCAATGCATCCAGATTGGGCGTCTGCGCAGTTTCCAACTCGGTCATTCCTTCCGGGCCAGGCAGACCACCGAGACCGTCCATAATGAGAAAAACGATCTTTGTCGTGTTGGGTATGGCCAAGGTGTCGATCAACTCGGGATGCATAAAACCTTCCTCCTAATTCAAATCAAACCGACCATCGGGGACTTGTTCCGGAAGCCCGCCGGGATCGGAACGTGTCCCTGTGATGTAAAGGGGGTGGGGCAATAAAACCCCGCCCCCGAGTTAATATCAACCTTTGTCCCTTTTAGCGCATGCTAAGAAGTTTTCTGGCAATAACCACTCTCTGGATTTCGTTGGTTCCTTCATAGATCTGGCAGATCTTGGCGTCTCTCATGTGCCGTTCCGCCGGATATTCCTTGCAGTAACCGTAACCGCCGAAGATCTGTACGCCTTCGATAGCCGCCTTCATGGCGACGTCGGAGGCGTACATCTTGGCCATGGCCGATTCCTTCTCGTAATCCAGGTGATTGTCTTCCATCCAGGCGGCCCTGAGGAGGAGGAGTTCCGCCGCGTCGAGTTCCGTGGCCATATCGGCCAGTTTGAACTGAATGGCCTGGAAGGTGGAGATCGGCTTGCCGAACTGCACCCTTTCCTTGGCATAGTTCAGGGCGTCTTCCAGGGCAGCCTTGCCGATGCCGCAGGCCTGGGAGCCGATGCCGATGCGACCGCAGTCCAATCCCATCAACATCTGTTTGAATCCCTGGCCTTCCTTGCCCAACAGGTTGGCCGCCGGGACTTCTGCATCCTCAAAGACCAGTTCAGCCGTACCGGAAGCCAGAATGCCCATCTTCTCCTCGATTTTACCGGTTGAGAAGCCGGGGGTATTCTTCAGGTCAACAATCAGGTTGATGACGGCCTTGTAGCCCCTGTTCGCATCGGTCGTCGCCGCCAGCACGCAATACTGAGCCACATTGCCATTGGTAATGAAACGCTTGGTGCCATTGACAATGAACTTGTCCCCTTTCAGCTCCGCCTTGCAGGCAAGAGCGCCAGCATCGGAACCGGCGCCGGCCTCCGTCAGTGCGTAGCAGCCTTCGACCTTTCCACTCGCTACCGGGGTGAGGAACTTTAACTTCTGCTCCTCCGTCCCGAAGCTATTCACGGGGAATCCATAGAGTGAGTTATTCACGGAGACGATGACGCCGCAGCTCGCACAGGCCTTGGAGATGGCGATCATCGCGTGGACGTATGTGACGATGTCCATACCGGCGCCGCCGAACTCCGTGGGAATGGCTACGCCCATGACGCCCATCTCGCCAAGTTTACGGCAGATCTCCTGGGGATGGCGGTGGGTTTTGTCTAATTCCGCAGCGATGGGTTTAATCTCTGCCTCAGCGAATCTTGTTACCTGATCCTTTACCATTTGTTGTTCTTCAGTCAGTCCAAAATTCATAACTTATTACCCCCCCCTTAAATTGAAATGAACCACCCCGCCTCAAGCAGCGGGGTATCTCCGGGAGGTATAATTTTATTCGCCGTAAGCGGCGGGGAATTCAACCCGGAGAGATTAAAATATTTAAAGGGGGCGGGTTGATAATAAATCCCGCCCCCAAGTTAATGTCAACCTTCATCCCTGTTAGCGGAGGCTAAGGAGCTTCCCGGCAATGACCACTCTCTGAATTTCGTTGCTACCATCATAGATCTGGCCGATCTTGGCATCGCGCATATGCTGTTCCGCAGGATACTCTTTGCAGTAGCCATAACCGCCAAAAATCTGGATACCTTCAATAGTGGCCGGCATCGCGACATCAGAGGCATACATCTTGGCCATGGCCAATTCTTTCTCGTAATCCCGGTGGTTGTTGTCTTCCATCCAGGCAGCGCGCAGGAGAAGCAACTCAGCGGCTTCGAGTTGGATCGCCATATCGGCCAGCTTGAAGCCGCTGAGTTGCCTTGAAGGTTGAATTTGGTTTGCCGAGTTGGACTCTTTCTTTAGCGTAATTAGCTAGAGCGGAATCTTATTCCGCTCTAGCTGTTCACACTTAGGGTCTTCCTGCCCTCAAGCAGGGTTCACTTGAACTACATGAAACTTGCTTCAGGGATGTCGATAGAGCTGCGGTCGCCGCACTTCATAGACTTCTCATATCCGAAGATATCGGTAACATGATTCATGACATAGAACTTGGCGCTGGCGATTTTGCCCTTGTAGAAATTGGCATCGAAGTGGTCGTCACCCAGTTCTTTGAGCTTCGCGGCCGCCAGGATGGCCTGGTCGAGCAATAGCTTGCCGCAGTAAACTCTCGCGCCTGCATGCATGGTCCGGGTAGCGAAAAGCTGTTTCATCTGCCTATCGCCGGTTGTCCAGGCCGCATTCATGTCGACAATATCTTTAAAAGCAACCATGGCATCCGCCATCATTGCGAATTCTGCCGCAAATTCGTCGGTCTTCTTACTGGCAACGAATTCGTCGATTTCTGCCACCCACTTCCGGAACGGTGCGCCGTCCTTCATGGTGAACTTGCGGCCCGTATAGTCCTGGGCCTGGATGAAGTTTGTGCCTTCCCAGATACCGTAGATCACGACGTCCCTGTACAGCTCCGCCCCGGCATACTCTTCCATGAAGCCGTAGCCGCCGTGGCATTGGATCGCCTCCTCGGTCGTACGCCTGGCCATGTCGGACGCATAGGCCTTGCACAGGGGATTGTTGATTGAAAACATATCGTCGTAATAGGCCCTCTCTTCCGGCGTAGCGGCATCCATAGACAGGTCGCGGTAGAGATAGGACTGGTAAATCAACGCCCGGCAGGCCTCCATAATGGATTTCTGGAACAACAGCATGCGGCGGACGTCTTCGTGCTCGATGATCCTGACGCTGGGTCCCTTGGGATTGGTGGAATGTTTGCTCTGCACCCGCACCTTCGTATAATCCAGCGCTGCATAATAGGCTGCGCCAATGCATCCAAGGGAGAATAATCCGGTGTTCAGACGTTCTTCGTTCATATACGCGAACATCTGCTTCATACCTACGGCTTTGCCGTCAACAACTTCTTTTTCGCCTACCATCCAGCCGTAACAGTTATTGTTTTCACCCATGGACAGGGTACAGGTAGAAGAACCGTGAATGCCCAGTTTGTGCTCAATATTCATG
>JBAYKV010000103.1:0-10880 GCA_041664405.1 Syntrophales bacterium | reverse complement strand
CATGAGTAGAAGTTTCAATCCACGCGCCCGCGGGGGGCGCGACATTTTAAGCCTCCAAAGGTCTGTCTTTAAGGGAAAGTTTCAATCCACGCGCCCGCGGGGGGCGCGACATTTTAAGCCTCCAAAGGTCTGTCTTTAAGGGAAAGTTTCAATCCACGCGCCCGCGGGGGGCGCGACTTACTTCCTATATCTTGTTATTCTCAATGATCTTTTTCATACATATCCGCGAAAGTTGCCCAAATTACATCGTCAGTATTCAATTTTCAAAGATCAAAAAAAATAAGTGAAGAATATTTGAAACTTACATACGCCGCGAACCACTCAGGGAAATCGTGGGCGCTTGAGGTTCGCGCCGGGTTGTCAGGCGATCAGCGGTCCCTCCTGGTCGATGGTTGCCTTGGCCCCAACATGCTCAACCCGGCGCCGCCAGTTCGCTCCCAAGTAATAAAACCGGAGGCTGTCCTGGCTCGGATCAATTTCCTTAATCAGGCGATCCTTTAATACCGCCCATTGGGCAGGGTCCACAATGCACTCAAAGACAGAATACTGCACCCGCTGGCCGTAGTCTTTGCAGGCCCTCGCGACCCTCCGCAGCCGCCGGGGGCCTCCGGCATCCTGCATGGCTACGTCGTAACTCACAAGAATAAACATCTTTACCTCCCCAAGGGTTAAGCGGCTTCAATCCGGTAACGTTATTTCCAGATAAACGGCGGATAACCGTCCAGATCCCCCCGCAGATAACGGGCCATCAGCATGGCCTGAATTTGGAAAAGGGTTCCGATCGTCATCTTCTCGTCGATGAAGGGATGAATGATTTCCTCCTGCTTCCGCTCTTGATAAGACACGAGGACGGTTTTCCGGGTTTCGTCGTTCATCATCACCGCCCCCGAATCGCTCTGTGTGAAACCTTTTTGCTGAACCTTGCGCAGGTTGATCAGCGAGAGCACCAGGCGATCTGCCAGAAAGGGACGGAATTCCTCCATGATATCGAGGGCCAGGCCGGGCCTTCCCGGGCGGTCGCGATGCAGGAAGCCGACGGAAGGATCAAGCCCCACCACCTCCAGGGCAGAGCGGATATCGTGAACCAGCAGGGTGTAGATAAACGAAAGCAGGCAGTTCACATTGTCCAGAGGAGGGCGGCGGTTCCGTTCCTCAAAGGTGAAATGCTCCTTCTGCGCCACGATGAGATGGTCAAAGACGCTGAAATAAATATGGGCGGCGTCACCTTCATAGCCCCGAACGATATCGAGAGCCCCGTCTTTGCCCAAAACATCGAGATAATGGTTAAGCCGTTTGACGGCGAAGGCCAGATCGCCCGTAGTCATCTTCTCCCCGTGATCCCGGAGCGCCCGCTGCAATACGGTCCGGCTGTTGGCGATTTTTCCCGTAAGGACCGCCCTGGCGATATCCGTAGATGTCTGAGGGTTGTCCGCCTGCCGGTATTGCTCGCGCCGCAAGAGGACATTTCCGGAAACAGGTCCCTGAACGCGGGCCAGAAACCGGCCATGCTCCGTCAGAAAACTGATTCCGACACCGTTCTCGGCGCAGAAGCCCATGAGGAAGGGGCTGCAAGCTACATTACCATAGCAGACGATCCCGCCGATGGTATGGACGGGCAGCCGGAGGCGGACCTCCTTTTCGATCTTGACGACGATTGTCTCCCCCTCCTTGGCGAGGTAGGCCCCCTGGGTGGTGACGAAAAGGGTGTTAAGATGTTTCTTCACGGTTCTTCTCCTGCCATGCGGGTCAGGTAATTCTTCACCGAACGCCGTTTCTGGATCGTTTTCGGCAGACACGCGGCCGCCAGTGAGCAACTATCGCAGCGTTTCGCATACACCGGTTTCGGCGTCTTTCCAGAGTCGATGAGCTCGCGGACCTGCCGGGCCGCCGTCTCCGTTTCCCGGCGGAGGGTTTCGTCGAAGGCCACATCGAGACGTCTTCGCGTCTGGCCATAGAAAAGGGCGCCGTCGGGGATCTCCGTATGCAGCATTTCCTCCAGGCAGATCGCCTGGGCGCAAAGCTGAATCTTGTCGCAATGATCAGGCTTCGGTTTGCCCCGCTTGTATTCTACGGGGAAGGGCAGCCAGGCGCCGTCGGCCTGACGGTGGTATTCCACGACGTCGGCCTTGCCGATCAGCCCAACCCGCAGAGAACGGAGCGAAACGCCGCGTTCGATCCGGACATCCCCTCGCGCCTCGTTCCCTTCCTCGTGGACCCGTTCGTGGAGGATCCTGCCCTCGGCGGTGCGTCCACTTTCCGTCCATGTCTGTTCCACATGGATCAGGGCGCACTGGCGGGGGCAGAAGGCATAATGCTGCAGGGCAGAGATCATAATAAGATCGTCAAGATTGTTATGCATCACTTTTTGCGTCCCCGTGTTTTCGATTTCTCAAGCTGCTTCATTTTCTCGACTACGGCGGTGAATTGCCGCTCCACTGGCGATGGCTCGTCCAGATATTCTTTCCGATAGCGTTCGTATTCAACATGCGCCTTTGCCAGCGCCTCATTATGGCTGATCTTTCCGGCATGGGTGAGAATATCTCTCCCGCTCAGCTTGAGAAAATCATCCAGCTTGATGATCCAATCCCGCATATACATGGGGATACGGTTCAGCGCCTGCAATTCCGCAAAATCAAGATACATGCTGACAATTCGGTTCAAAACGTCGAGTTCTTTGCCGTTCAGATAATTTTTGGCGATCTCCGCGTCCCCTTTGCGGGGGGCGCTGCCCGCAAAGGTTGTCATGCCCATATTCGGCTTTGCTGCATCCGCCCTTTCATGAACGACTTCAGCGGCGGTGTGTCCGTGGGCCGCCCAATGCATCTTGTTCTGCACAACGGCGAAGAACTGCTGCGATAACTCGGCGTCTGGCGTATAGTCGATGCTCGTTGCATAAATATCCAGCACCTTGCGCCAGAAGACCTTTTCGGAGGAGCGGATGTCCCGGATGCGGGCCATCAACTCGTTGAAGTAATGACCGCCCCCGGCCTGCTTCAACCGGTCATCGTCGAGGGTGAAACCTTTGATGATGTACTCCCGCAACCGCTGGGTGGCCCAGATGCGGAACTGCGTGCCGCGGAGTGATTTCACACGGTAGCCGACGGAAATGATCACATCAAGGTTGTAATGATCGATATCACGCGTAACCTGCCTATTCCCTTCGCTTTGAACTATCCGGAATTTCCGGATAGTTGCCTCCGGTGTCAACTCACCTTCTTCATAGATATTGACAATGTGCTCATTAATCGTTCGAACATCTTTCTGGAACAAATCCGCCATGAGCTTCTGGCTTAGCCAGACGGTCTCGTTCTGCAGCCGGACTTCAATTCTGGTTGTTCCATCTTTCGTCTGATAAAGAATGAAATCGCTTTTAACGGGTACTATTTCATTTTTCTTCTTCATTAGCTGACCTTCTCAATCAATCGCCTAGTAAGCGCGACTTGTTATCACGTTTATTATCGCGTTTACTGACGGTTATCGTGTTTCCTCGACAATTACTCCTCCAATCCGGTTTGATGATTCGGCGCTCTGAATAATGGCGACCTGCTTCATCAAATTTTTGCATCAAACGTAACACCGGCAGGCACTTGCGCCTTGTCGATAATTATCTCATAATCTCCAAATTCCCTTGCCGGTTTCGCGGGATCGGTTTTACGTTTGACCTGTACAAGGTCAAATAGCTTGTGCGCCGGGGCATTGCCGAGAGCCGAATCGTGCTTGAAAACGATCAATCCGCGTGTGGACATAAGACCACGGGCGGCGGAGCGATCATGTTCGAACATATCCGTCAATGCTTTCCATAATAATTCGAGGTCTTCAACGGAAAAACCCGTTTGAGCCGCGAGGTGCGCGGAAACAAAACCGTGGGCGATATACACTCCATAAGGAATGGTGTGCTTGCGGCCCATAGTGCGATTATCGCCTGATTGTTTTTCTGCTTCCGCCTCAGTGGCTACGGCCATACGGGTGATGGAATGCTCCAGAGTAACGATTGGTTCAACGGAACGGGCAAATGTCATCTGTACCGGGCCACGGACCTGTCCGCAGTTCGGTGCCGACTTTAATGACATAACTGCCCCGAATGTGCGAATATCATAGTGGTCTTTGCACATCCGTTCTTTGCCAAGCTCAGTCTGCTGTGCAGTGGGCTTCCGCGGTTTTGCGTCTTTCAAAGCCGCTTTGATCAAAGCTATGGCATCTTTGGAAGGTGACTCATCTTTGAACCACTGCTGAATGGTTTTCTTATCGGCATCGGCGGCAACAACCAAAACTTGTCGCTCTCCATTTGCGTCTAAATCAACAGACAGGCCATCGGGGAGAGAAATCTCTTCAAAAGCGCTTTCAAGTTCTTTCGGGATGTCCTTTTGGGATGCTTCGCCTGTGGGTATGCCCAAGTCGCTGAATACTTTGAAATGAGCGCGTCCCAAAACGGCCTTTTCTTTTATATAAATATCAAAGCCTGCCACGGCTTTCCCGTCCTCCCCGGTCTTAGTTATCTGGACATAGTTGCGTACCTTGCGCTTAATGCAAACATCGGTAACAAGTCCTCTGCCTGTCTCAGGGTCCACGCGGGGAAGGTTTCCGGCGTCGGGGTCGCCGTTGGGATTGCCGTCCTGCACATCAAATACGAGCATAAAATCGTAACGGTTTTTAAGTGGTGTGTTCATGATTTTTTCCTTTCTTTCTGGTTAAGATGTTTATGGGGTTTGGGGTTTCTTTTTCCACAGATCATGTGTCTGGTGATAATAGCCTATGGCAAAGCGTCCTTGATCAGCCATGTCGAGATGAGCCGGAAAGTTAGTGATGGGAAGCATAATTTCTCCGATTAGCCGTTCATGAAAGATAAACAGACTGTGCTTTTCTTTCTTAAGTTTTGCCAGATGGTGTTCCTTGAGGCGCATCAGGGTAGCAAACGCTATAACCGGAGTACTTGATGCGGCACCGTAAAAGCGATCCCTGATAGTGGCGTTGATACCGGGATTGGCATCGGACTGGATCTTTTCCAGTGTAGCGAAGAGTCGGCCAAGCCTATAGCCGATATTGGTGTTTTCTCGATCGAGGCTCATAGTGATCTCCTTTTCGTTTCCAGGGTTATTAAAACGCAAAGCCCGATTCAGGCAGGCTTTGATGATTGCTGCGCGCTCATACGAAACGTTGGGTTCCGGTTTTCCTGATTTTTTATTCTTTTTGGCTTGCTCGGCTCGAATTCGCCGTAACACGGCCTGAATAAACGTAGCAGGATAAGGAGTACCGTCAAGAATCGCCCGCATGGTTTCGCCCGCGATGTTTGGCGGGATATTATCGTCCTTTCCTTGAGCTGCTATGGAAAGAAGGAGCCTCCTCATCGGCAGAGCCGAGTCTATCTTGGCGCTATGTATGATGGATAGGTCTTCAACATGCTGCTTGAATCTGGCCCCCATTTCCTGGACAGTGCCAACATGCCAAAAGCGAACGGCAATACGGGCAGAATTTGGGGAGAGACCAAGAACATAGAAACGTGTGCTGTCGTCCGGGACAATATATGCGCCGCTCCATATTGATTCATACAGTGTCTTTACTGCTTCCGTGTTGCGATCCGGATCATCTTTAGGCGGCTCAGAAAAGAAGAAAAACGCATCATTTTCGAGAGAGGTTGCTTTTCCCGACCAGAAGATGGTGGTAGCGTCGCCGACTTGAAACTTTTGGCGAGATTCCTTGCCGAGCAGGTGATTTAATGATGTAGTGTATGCAAATGATGCGAGCTTCCCAATTGGGGAGTTGAGCCCCTTTCCCTTCATGAATGAGGCGAACGCAGGAACAGCACCAGAATTGGTGCCATTTGTGATTTCATTGTTAACCGAGACAAGACTAGCCCCCATGGAATTTGCTCCACGGACACCCTTGATGGGCGGTTCCAAAACTATAATCTCGTCTTCCGTGCCAGTAACCAAACAGCGCCCGATATGTCCGCGAGCCGACCGAGAAGCATCTATCAGTTGGCGAAGTTCTGAGTCATTCGTTACCGGTCCTCTATCACTTACCGCGAACAGAAGACTTTGATTGAGCTTAACTATTTCGCTCCAGTATTTGTCATTTTTAACAACCTCCTGAGAATATTTCCCAAGGAAACGTTTGACTATTTCCAGCGTTTCACATTTGCCATTAATGGTCATAATGCGGCGCTTGAATTCCTCATGTTGCCTATGCACACGTTTTGTGTCCGGTAGTTTCTTTGTTTGAGTAGCTACCGGAATATCGAACATATACTCGATGTTTTCCCAGAACAGATTTGATTTGATGCCATTCCCTTTTTTCTCGCCTAAAGAAGGAATGAGGAATGTTTTTGCACGAAGCCTTTTACCATCGCCTTCGCGGGTATCTTCGAAACCGATAAAATCACCAGATTGATTGAGTAGTACAAGGAATGGAATTTCCTTCATCTCCCAACCTTCTCTTGGCAGACCTGGCTTTCTATCATAATACTCCTTGAGTGCTTGTAGGATCATTTGCGCACCTCCTCGCTGTCAGGCAGTGGGACGATAATGATGCCCCCTTCCATTCTGGCTCGGAAAAACATCGGTTTGATGTCTGCCGGATCAGAATAGTCCAGATCGTATAGCATCCATCCGAGGTCTCGTGTTTCGGGGATAGGTGTTGCGGGTTCAATATCGGGATCGACCAAGCACACAGCGGCGGCAAACTCACGACAGCCAAGATAGGGCTGATGGAAATGCTGACCTTTACGGGCGCGGCGTTCAAACATGGCAGCGTACTTGGCTTCGGTTTCATCCTTGCGAATGTCAGGTTTTTTCAGGTCGGCGACCTCTTTGGAGTCAACAAGCCATTCTGGTACAGGGTTGCACACTTTGCCGCGCTTTTCCGGTGGGATAAATACGAATTCGGCTCGGAGTCGATATTTTACATCGCGAAGGAGAAGACCTGCCCGCTGCTGGCGATCTTTTTCGATGAATATGCCATCAGAACCTGGTGAGGCGACTTTGCCGACCTCGTTGCGGCGAACGGAAATCCACTTCACGGGTGCAAACACTTCGATTTTTTTTACCTGCCAGTAGATGGCCGGCTTCCACAGGATGGCGTCGAAGACGGCACGGGCGGCGGAGGGGGTGATCACATCGTAGCTGACGCGCTCGACCTTCATCTCCGGCCTGGTGAAACAAGCGTAGTCGCCACTTACTTCCAGACAAAATCCTTTCATAGGCATCCTCCTTTCATGAAGGGTTAAATGTACAAGTCTTCTGGATCATAAACCTCGCGGTAGATATCCAACCCAATATCTGAGCGGTAGAGTTTCGAGTCTGCCTGAACAAGAATACCATCGTGGATTTCTTCAACACGGCCTTCGGCCAATAAACTATTTGCTACAGCTGGTTTGACGCTAACGGTATAGCGTTGCAGTGCCCGCATAACCTCACGGGATGGTCCGGCGAAACGTAATTTATCGATAATTTTATCACTGTTACCGAAGCGAACGATGATCGGCACTGACAGTTCTTTTATCAGGCGAAATTCCTTCCCGGCGGTGCGGAACTGAACATTGCCGTCGGGATTGACATTTTTCACTAAATTATCCCTCCACCAGTTTTCTCCGCTGTCATTGATGCTCGCATAATATTTTTCAAAGTAGCGGTGAAATGAGCCTGGTGCATCGGGTTTGAAATCGGCAAATGACGCCAGTTTCCGGGTGGTGTCTTCACCCTTGCGGAGCAATCCAGGTGGTGCTGGCTTGGGTGCTATGAAAACATACACCTTTCCCTGCTCCGGGTTTTTCCCTTCCCGGTTGCATCGACCGGCGGCCTGGTTAACCGAATCAAGCCCTGCCAGCGCACGATAAACCACGGGAAAATCGATATCCACACCCGCTTCGACAAGTTGCGTACTGATTACTCGACACGAATCTCCGTAACGTATCCGATTCTTGATATCGGCAATGATTCGTGAGCGATGCTCACCGCACATGAGTGCCGAGAGATGGATTGTGCCTTCCGGCATCTCTTTCCAAAGCGCATGGCAGTCCGGACGGGTATTGACAACGCATAACACCTGGTCATGTCCGGCAAGTTCAGCGGCAAGGGACGGCCAATCGCGAGGCTGGTTTATGTCGTCAGGGAAAATGATGTTGGTGCGTTTGAGCCGCTCGTAAAGAGAAGCTGGATGAGGAATAATCTCACGGGGGGCTTGACATAGGTTCGGCAGGGCCGGTTGGGTGGCGGTGGAAAGTACAACTGTGACGCCATAATCGGAAATCAGTCGATTCAGTGCCTCAACGCAGGGATAGAGAAGCTCTGGTGGCAGAAGTTGAGCTTCGTCGAGGATCACTACGCTATTGACAATGTTGTGCAACTTTCTGCATCGCCCCGGTTTGGCGGCGTAAAGGGACTCGAAAAATTGAACGCTGGTGGTGACGATAACCGGTGCATCCCAATTTTCAGAGGCGAGGGCAAGTTGGGGTGATTCTCTCTCTCTTTCCGGGGCAATGTTACTGTGATGCTCGACTACATTAGCCGATCCGAAGTGTTTACGGAGCACGTCGGCGGTTTGCTCGATGATGCTGGTGTAGGGAATGACGTAAATAACACGGCTTTTGTTGTGTTGAATTGCGTGATCAAGAGCAAAGGCCGTGCCCGAAAGTGTCTTGCCCCCGCCAGTTGGAACAGCAAGGGAGAATATCCCGGGTGATTGTGTGGCGGCAGTTCGGCAGGTGCTGAGAATTTCTGCTCTGATGTTATTCACGAAAGTGTCCGGTGCATCCGCTGTCATTATTCCCATTTGCCGGTCGAAGTGTGATTTCAGTTCAAGCAGCGAGGGGAAAGACGGTCGTAGGGCATGTCTGTTATTATCCATGAATGCTTCCGTGTCTAGGAAATCGGCGTCCACAAGACAGGAAAAGACCATCCGGACCCAGAGATGATAGGCAATGGCATCCTGATTGCGACACTGCATTGCAAAAGGTGGTGTCTGAAATTTGGCAGGAAGCATCTCTATGAACGTGCTGGCATAATGGCGGACGGCATCGGCAATACCTCGCTCATTCTGTATTCGATGGGGTAGCGAATCCCGACCACCGAACCAGTCCGGTAGTCCTGCATGATGTCCCGCAATAATATAAGCAAGGGTTTTGCCGATTATATTGGGGAATTTTTCATAGGCCAAAATACCGCCTGCTCCCGAGTGGTTAGGGCGTGCGCCTGCACTCTGCTCGTCGTATTCGGAAACGTCAAGACCCCTTGCTTTGCAAAGATAAGTCTGGAAATCAGGGTGTGCCTTACCGAGATCGTGGATTATTCCTACCGCCCATGCCCACGTAGCAGAATTAAAGGCTTCAGCAAAGGACGAAGCTTGTTTCGCAGTTTCTGTCAAATGTTCAATAAGATAGTGTGTTCTTCCGTTTTCAGTAATGTGGGCGATGGGTTCTTTCTTATCTTTCATAGTGCCTGAGTCCTCAATATCTTCCCCAGAATGCGCTTCATGCAAGCCCAGGAAATCAAGTTGGCCATTTGGATGCCTCCCGCCTTCATCTACCCTTTCAGCCGCTTCTGGTTCTCTGGTTCGGTCAGGTAATTCTCCAGTGAGACGACTTTTTCCCCGGTTTTCTTTTCCAGGTCTTTTCGGGCTACACCGGCAACCTCTCCGCCTTTCCGTGCGGCGGTACGGCTTTTATCGAAGCCCTGTGCATCATCGGCTCTGGTTATTTCCGTGGTCGCCGCCTCGCCGAGCATCGAGAAGATCAACTCCAGGTTATTCATGTGGTCCCGCAGGTTCTCCCGTTTCAGTCCTTTCAATTTCTTGTGCTCGTCCGGGGCAACGCCAAAGGACGCTTTGGCAACCTCGTCGGTGAGGATCTCATGTTCCACCTCCTGTTCTACATCCCGCTTTTCCCACTCGTCTTTGAGCTTCTCCCGGATGGCGATGCCGAGGAGCCGCTTTTCGATCCAGGCGTCGGAGTAGCCTTTTGCCTTATAGATCGCCCGCGTCCGTTTCATTGCCAGTTCCGGGTCTTCGATTTCCCGCAGTCGCTCGCCCCCGGCTTTTGCCAGCCAGCGCTTGAAAGGTTCGGCCTCGGCCTGGGGGATGGACTGGATCATGCGGAAAACGCCTTCCCAGTTTGCGCATTCCAACTGCTGTTTCCCATCTTCGGTCTCGACGGCAAGGGTATGTACAAATTGTACCCACCCTTTGCTGAGTTCCGGATCTCGCTGCTTTAATCTTTGAATGTACTGCTTGGGGTCTTTTGAATCGATGGACGCCAACACCACATCTTCAACGACAAACCACCACGCGTTATTGTACAACGTCTTGCGGATGCCTTTACCTCGCCAAGGAACGATCTCTGTTTTCATAAGTCTATTTTTTCATGGGTAAAAATCCCTAAAATTAGGAATAAATGACGTCTAAATTTACCTCCCCAAAAAAAGATGAATAATTCATCAAAGTTAAATATATGAAAATATTCATTAATTGATGAAAGTTCGAAAAAATGTTGTTTTGATGCCCCCGAAAAAATGTGGTTCCGGAATATTTTCCGCATCTCGTCAGTCGTCCTGTGGGGAAAAATAGGACCGTCCCCATTTTTCCTTTTATTGCGCAATGCCGAGGGTCTGGAGGAGACTTGTTGCCGTCTGCCGGATGCTCCCGAGCGCCACCGCCAGTTCCTGCCGGTTTTCCTCGTTCCAGCTTTCAAGTGGCAGATTTGCAAGCTTGTCATTGAAGGCGACCGCCTGGTTGATAATGGCTGTCTCCTTGGGAACTCTGGGTTTGGCCGGGGTCGGGACGGCGCTTTTTTTGGCCTCCTGCGCCATGTAGCGCTCGAAGACGCTGCGCATGCCCTTTTCCGTCTTGGCGCCGGCGGCGTCCATAAGCATCGTTTTGGGGATGTTCGGGTT
>JBAYKV010000102.1:0-10886 GCA_041664405.1 Syntrophales bacterium | reverse complement strand
GCTTCCCCCTGACGATGGCCATCATCGACGGGATGATCGTTCGAGTCGGCAAGGAGCGTTATATACTGCCGACAACGGCGATTCGTCAAGCCCTGCGCCCGGCCAGGAAGGACTATACCCATATCATCGGGAAGGGTGAAATGATCACCGTCATGGGACGACTCCTGCCGCTCGTAAGACTGGCCGATTTGTTTGGTATTGCGGCAAACAACCACGAGCCGTGGGATGCCATTACCGTCGTTGTGGAAGGGGAAGGTCGCGCCAAGTGCATCATGGTCGATGAGATCCTGGGGAAGGCAGAGGTAGTCATCAAAAGCCTTGGGGATGGTTTGAAAAACACCAAGGGAATATCAGGCGGCGCTATCCTTGGGGACGGCCAGATCGGTCTGATTATCGATCCGGAAGGATTGTTTGAGCTGAGTGAAAACTTGTGACGGGGCAGGATATAACTGTAAGATAACGAATAACCATACAAATATGGCTCTTTAGAGTCAATTTAAGGAGGAAAAGGGGCATGGCAGAAGACGTAATAAAGGCAATGGATCAGGCAGTTAAGGCAATTTCCAATCGGGAGGGAAAATATCTGACCTTTTCCCTGGCGGAAGAGGAATACGGCATCGGCATTCTGAAAGTGAAAGAAATTATCGGCATGATGACAATTACCACAGTCCCCCAAACGCCGGGATATGTAAAGGGCGTCATCAACCTCCGGGGCAAGGTTATTCCCGTTATCGATCTGCGCCTGAAATTCGGTATGGAAGCAATGGATTATACGGAAAGGACCTGTATCATCGTGGTGGAAATAACGGGACCAAACGCGAAAATTCCCATGGGCATCGTCGTCGATTCCGTATCGGAGGTCCTCAACATCAAGGCCGGCGACATCGAAGACACCCCGACCTTCGGCAGCAAAATGGACACCGCCTACATCCTCGGCATGGCCAAAACGGGGGGAGCCGTCAAGATTCTTCTCGATATCGACAAAGTCCTTAACTCGGAAGAGATGGGTCTTTTGGATCGTATGGCGTGATCTATATTTTATTTTATACAAGGAGAGGGGGGATAACATAAGCGGCGGGAATGATTCAGATTCAGACAACCATTTATCTAAACATAAATTTTAAGAAGGGGGAAAGAAGAATGAAGAAAATTTTGATGGCGGTTATAATCTGTCTGCTGACTACGGGTTTTGTCTATGCTCAGGAAAAGGGAACGGCCAAAGAGGCCCAGGATCTCGTGGCGAAAGCGGTTGCCTATTACAAGGCCAACGGCAAGGATAAAACCTTTGCGGCTATTAATGAGCCCAAAGGTCAGTTCACAAAGAAGGATCTCTATGTATTTGCCTTCGACATGAATACGACATGCCTGGCCCACGGCGCCAACAAGGGACTTATCGGCAAAAACCTGAAGGAACTCAAGGACAGCAAGGGAAAGCAGTTCATGAATCAGATGACCCAAGATGCCAAATCCAAGGGCAAAGGCTGGGTTGATTACAACTGGACAAACCCGGTAAGCAAGAAGATTGAGGCCAAGTCATCCTACTACCAGAAGGAAGGGGATATTTACTTCGGCTGCGGGATCTATAAATAAACGTTCATGACTATGGAGACCGGACAGGCCCGCGGTCTGTCCGGTCTCCATCTAACAAGAGGGGACAGTAATATGAGAAGAATTATCAACAACTTGAAAATGGCTAACAAGTTAATCCTGGCGCCCATGACTGCTGTTTTCTTTTTATTGGTGGTGGCCTATGTATCATACTATGGACTTAGCGGGCAGAAGACGGCCCTGGAGGATATCTTCAACAACCGTTTCAAGGCTTATCAGAGCAGTGCTGAGATCGTAAAAACCGTCGCCAATATTCATGCCAATCTCTACAAGTGCATCAGTTGGGCGGGCGCCAATATGGACGCGGCAAAGACCGAGGCTCTGGGCAAGGAACAGCGCAGTGCCATTGAAAAGACCATCGGTCAGGTTCAGAACATGATGAAATCAGAAACCCTGACGGCGGAGGAGAAAAAACTCTATCAGGATACCTTCCAGCAATTGAAGGATTATCAGGCCCCGGCCAACGGAATCCTGGATATGGTCACAACGGATTTGAATGCCTCAACCATGTTCATGGGCACTACGGATGAAAAATACCAGGTCCTCAACAAGACCCTGGGGCAGCTTATGGATCTGGAAACCAAGCTCAGCAAGGAAAAATATGATGCGGCAATGACGAGTTTTGCCGCCATCCTGAAGATCCTGATCGTCGTGATGATTGTTGCCGTGGTATTGTTTGTCCTCATCAACGTGTTCATGGCCCGTATTATTACCCAGCCCATCATGAAAACAATCGACGTTGTTCGCAGGGTAGCAGAAGGGGATCTTACCCAGGATATCGACGTGGATTCGAAGGACGAGATAGGTGAACTGGCCAGCTCCGTGAACACCATGCAGAGTAAAATGGGAGAAGCTGTCGGTCAATCACTGGTGACTGCCGAGGTTTTATCCGAGGCTGCCTCCGAACAGGCAGCGGCCATCGAGGAAACATCGGCATCTCTGGATGAAATGGCTTCCATGACCAGACGGAACGCCAGCAACACCACCGAGGCCAACGGTCTGATGAACACGGCGAAACAGGCCATTCAAAAGGCGAATATCTCCATGGCTGATCTTACCGTATCGATGAAGCAGATCGCCTCTTCGAGTGAACAGACCCAAAAGATTGTTAAAAGTATCGATGAGATTGCCTTTCAGACCAACCTGCTCGCCCTGAATGCCGCCGTGGAGGCGGCTCGTGCCGGTGAGGCCGGAGCCGGATTTGCCGTGGTTGCAGATGAGGTGAGGAATCTCGCCATGCGGGCAACCGAGGCGGCCCGGAATACCTCCGAGTTGATCGACGACATCGCCGTCAAGGTCAAAGGCGGAGATAGCCTGGTGAATGTTACCAATGATGCCTTTCAGCAGGTGACAACGAGTTCCTCAAAGGTAGTGGAGCTGATGGCGGAGATTGCCGCCGCCTCCCAGGAACAGTCCCAGGGGATTGACCAGGTCAATCGCGCCGTGGCCGAGATGAACCAGGTCACCCAGCAAAACGCCGCCAGCGCCGAGGAACTGGCTTCTATTATGTCGATGTTCAAGACAAATTATGAAGGCGGACACACAGCAGGGGCATCAAAGGTGAAACGTTTGCCTCCTCCCTCCTCCCGGGGACTTTCCCGTGAAGTATCTCCGGAAAAGGCGATTCCCATGGGTGAAGACGACTTTTAATCGCCCTTTAGCGGATAAATAATCTTAGCTGGGCGGCTGATCGATTAGGCCGCCCTTTTTTTAAAGGCTAAACATTACAGATAGAAGAGTCTCCTTTCATGGCGCTATGAATGACCGATAGTGCGAATGAAAGGAAACTCCTGTCAAAATAATTAACGTTGAAGAGGGTCTAATAATGAACATTATGAAACAGTCAAGATTATCACTGGCAGGGAAGATTGTCGGGCTGGTTTTGTTAACCGTCGCGATTCTCGGCCTTTCGACGTTTGGTTTGGTCTATTATTTTTTATCCTCCGGCTACGACAAACAGGCGGAAAAAGAAATCGGCACAACCGCCGCTGCCGTTCAGGGGATAGTGAACGAGACCATGGCGAAGACGAAGTTGCAGGCGACGGCAGTTGCCACCGATCCCAGGCTCATCGAGGCGGTGGTGAAAAAAGAGACGGCCGCCCTCCAGGGCATGGCCAAGACGTTCATGTCGAGCGCTGGGATGGATTTCGTGACCGTGGCCGATCCGGATGGGAATGTCCTGGGCCGGGGACACTCGGACAAAACGGGGGATAGTGTCCTGAACCAGGTCAATGTAAAAAAGGCCCTGGCCGGGGAAACGACCGTGGGTATCGAAGCGGGGACGGAGGTAAAATTCAGCCTCCGCGCCGGGGCGCCCGTCATGGCCGACGGCCGTGTCATCGGCGTGGTTTCCACAGGGACGAATCTTTCCGCGACGAATGCCTTTGTCGACGGGATCAAGAAGTCCTTCGGCATTGAATGCACCATCTTCAAGGGCGACGAGCGGGTCTCGACCACTCTGGAGCGGGACGGCAAACGCCTGGTCGGGACGAAGATGGACAACCCGCAGGTCATCGAGACGGTTTTACAAAAAGGGCAGCAGTTCCTGAACAGTAACAAGATTGCCGGCAAAAACTACAATACAGCCTACTGGCCGATCATTGGCGTCGATGGCAAGGTCGGCGGGATGTTCTTCATCGGAAAGGATCGTTCGGCGATGGAAGGCATGATCAGCTCCACGATCATGGCGATTCTGGTCGCCGGCCTCATGGTCGGTGCTTTCATGACCCTTCTGGGCTACATCCTGACGCGTAACATCATCGTCAGGCCGATCCTGAGGACTCTTGGTTTTCTGACTCAAGGGGCCGGGAAAGTTTCGGTTTCCGCCGCCCAGGTCTCCTCCGCCAGCCAGCACCTCGCCGAAGGGGCCTCGGAGGAGGCCTCCACCCTGGAGGAGACAGCATCTTCCCTGGAGGAGATGTCTTCCATGACGCGGCAGAACGCCGACAATGCCGGACAGGCTATGTCCCTCATGGCAGAGGTTGCCGCGATTGTAGAGAAGGTGAACGGCCACGTTAGCCAGACGGCGGTGGCCGTACATGAGGCTATGCAGACGAGCGGGGAAACTGGGAAGATCATCAAAACCATCGATGAGATTGCCTTCCAGACGAATCTATTGGCCTTGAATGCCGCTGTCGAGGCGGCTCGGGCCGGGGAGGCGGGGGCCGGGTTTGCCGTAGTGGCGGACGAGGTGAGATCTCTTGCCATGCGGGCGGCGGAGGCGGCGAGGAGCACCTCCACCCTCATTGAGAATACGGTGTCGGCGGTTAGACGGAGCAGCGAGTTGACCCAGGAGACGGCGGAGGCCTTCCAGGAGAACGTGGAAGTAGCACGCAAAGTTGGCGACCTGGTTGCGGAGATTGCGGCGGCTTCCCAGGAACAGGCCCAGGGGATCGAACAGCTCAACAAGGCAGTGGCGGAAATGGACAAGGTCGTCCAGGAGACAGCGGCCAGTGCCGAGGAATCGGCCAGTGTTGCGATTGAGATGAGTACCGAATCGGAGGAGATGAAGGCCTCCGTGGGAGACTTAATAGCCATAATTGGCGGTGGTAACAGTCATGCCGGATCGGTAACCGGGGCCTCGCAGCACCAACACCGGCGGCCTGGCCATCCTGTTCAGCAGCAGAAAACCATCGCTCCGGGAAGACGGTCAGGAACGGCGAAAGGCTCCAAGGATACTCGTCTCGATCAGCTCATTCCCATGAGAGAAAAAGATTTCCATGATTTTTGATCAATTTGTTCCGATAAGGAAAGGACGGCGGTGAGATCACACTCGCACCTCCCTTGGCACAATTATTCATCATTTCATCGGGAAATGAATCTCTAAGATCGCGGTTATAGCTCGACAATAAAATGTGGCATAGTATTTGTTTAAATATTGCTGATAAATATCTTGATTTTTTTCATGCATTCTGAATAGCATATTATAATAATATTAAGAAGGATAAAAGATTTATGTCCTCACAGTTCCTCTATTATATTTAATACTTATCCGCAGTGGCGGTGGAGATAAAGGCATGGAAAAAAGAATTCTGGTTGTAGATGATGAACAGTCAATGCTTGATTTTATGGAGACTGTGCTTGAGGATGCCGGATATGAGGTACTGTTGGCCGACGGCGCGGACAAGGCGCTGGAGATTTTTTCCCGTCAGGAGGTATCCCTCGTTTTTCTCGACTTGAGATTGTTTGGGGTGAACGGTATGGAACTGTGCCGTAAAATACGTCAAATGAAGCCCCTCACCATCCTGTATGCAATGACCGGCTGGTCCGGCTTGTTCGACATCGAGGAATGCCGGGAAGCGGGTTTCGATGATTACTTTGCAAAACCATTGAGACTTGAAACCATCATGAAGGCTGTCGAAGGGGCCTTCGAGAAAAGGGCCCGCTGGATGATAAAAGACAATCTAATCTGACAGGATAAGAGAAGACAATGGATGTAGAATATATCAATCCTTTTTTGAATGGAACGTTGGAAGTTCTAAATACAATGGCTACTTTTCAGCCGGTTCCGGGGAAACCCTATGTAAAAAAAGATGATCTTGCCGGCGGCGCCGTCTCGGGCATTATCGGTATCACCGGTGACGCCGTCGGATCGCTGGCGATCAGTTTCAGCGAAAGTTGCATCTGCAATATTGTGGGGCGGATGCTCGGTGAAACCTTTAGCTCCATTAATCACGATGTTCTCGACGCCGTTGGCGAGCTTACCAACATGATCTCCGGTGTCTCCCGCACCCAACTGGAAAAGAAGGGCATGACCGTCTTTGCCGCTATTCCTTCGGTGGTTTTCGGATCGAATCACACGATCACCCATATTTTGAAAAGTCCGAGCATCGTCATCCCCTTTACCTCACCAAATGGTCCTTTCTTCGTGGATGTCTGCATCCGCACTGCAAATGAACCGGAAAAAAGATCCTCCTCATACGGGGTCGTCAACAAACCAACCCTTGCCGGGGGGAAAACTCCTCCTAACGCATCCGCCCCTGCTCCTGCCCCCTCCTCCGTTGCCCGACCTGAAAGCCAGGAACCCTTGGACAGGCTGGAACTGATGAAAAAGAAGCTTTCCGAGGCACTTAAGGCCCGGAACGCCATGCAGAATGAGTTAGCGGAAAAACCCTTCATGGAAATGACCCGTCGAAAACTGTTCAAGAAAAACATCCCCCTTCTTGACATCAGAATCAAACGCCTCAAACTCGACATCACCACTACGGAAATGCTGCGGAAAATGACGCCGGATGAGTTGGAGAATCCCCAGATTGTCAGGGACTATCAACATTATGACTCCAAAGGGACGAGAAAATAATGAAAACAGCATGGCGGCGAAAATCTGTGGGGATGTTTTTGGGGACGGTTTTGGGAATGCTTTCCTATACAAGTATTCTTGCCCTGACCCCCGACCAGGTCCTGGCCCTGAGAAAGGCCGGGGTCAGCGACCGGACGATTCAATTGATGATTGAACAGGAACAGGAGGCAAAACAGAACCCCTACGATACCATGGGAACGAAAGAGATTACGGACAGTGCTGGAAATCGTTACATCATTTATTCAACCGGCAAATCCGACCAAACCTGGGAAGCTTCTGAAAAAGAGAAGGTTGACAAGGCCTGGCAAATGCTTCAGGGCGTCATTATCGACGGCAGACCGAAGTAACGGGAAAGCGATACAGAGATGGCATCATGACCGATCAAGCACAGAGCCGCCATCAGATAGAGTCCTTTATCAATCGGATGCCGAGCCTGCCGACAACGGTAGCCAAGGTAATCGAGGTCTGTAACCAGCCCCAGACATCTCCCAACGACCTCAACCGCCTGATCTCTCTGGACCCTGTCTTGACGGGAAAGGTGCTCAAGCTCATCAACTCAGCCTTCTTTACCCTTAGCGAACCGGTCACTTCCGTAACCAGGGCGATTATCATGCTGGGCCTCAATACTGTCAAAAATTTGGCGTTAAGCACGTCTATTGTCGGTATCTTCAAGGGAGACAGTAAGGAAGGGTGTTTTTCCATGGACGATTTCTGGGTTCATTCCCTGGGCACCGGTGTCACGGCCCGGATGCTTGCCGTCAGACAGGGCCTTCCCTCCGACACGCGGGAAGAATATTTTGTCGGGGGCCTTCTTCACGATATCGGCAAAGTTCCCATGATGCACTGCTTTCCAGAAGAGTACCGTCGTATTCTGAAGGAATCACAACAGCGACGTCAACCGTTATACAGAGCTGAGAAAGATGCCCTTGGTTTCGATCACTGCCATGTCGGGCAAATTATCGCGGAGAAGTGGCGCCTTTCCGACAACCTCTCCTCCGCCCTCGCATCACACCATCAAGGGGAGCTGCACTTCCTCGCCAGATTCAGCGATGTTATTGCCGCAGCAAACATCTGCGTAAAAAGCTTTTCCCTGGGCTCGGCAGGAGATAGTTTCGTTGAGGACCCGGCGCTTCTGGTTCTGAAGAAGACCGGACCGGGCGGTCATGATTTATCCGAATTCCAGTCGGAAGTTGACGAAGAACTTGAAAAAGCCAAGATTTTCCTTGACGTTTCGGGGGCTTGAAATACCATGAAAATTACTTTTTGGGGAGTCAGAGGGTCGATTCCCTGCCCCGGCAGGACCACCTACCGGTATGGCGGCAATACAGCCTGCGTCGAGCTGTCTTTTAAAGACATCGACAGATCCCTCATAATCGACGCCGGTTCGGGAATACGGGAACTCGGAAACCTTATAATGGCCCGCGATTTTCCAAAGGGACCATTAAATATAGAAATCTTTCTGACTCATACCCATTGGGACCATATCCTCGGGTTGCCTTTCTTTGCACCCCTGTATGTTCCCAGTGCCAGGGTGAGGATTTACGGCCCCGCCTCCTTCGAGGGAAATTCCTTGCAGGAACTTGTCGGCAGTCAGTTCAGCTACCACTATTTCCCCATCCGCTATGCCGAACTGGCAGCCCAAATCGATTATGTGGAACTCAAAGAGGAGTCTTGTGACCTCCGTGACGGCCTCAACGTTAAAACAAAGTTCCTGAACCATCCCGTTCTTTGCCTTGGTTATCGTTTTGAGAGAAAAGGCCTTGTTTTGTGCACCCTCTACGATACGGAGCCCTTCCGGAACGTATTTATCGACGATCGCGCAAAGCCCGATTACAATGAAGAGATGCACCACGAGGGGGAGATCATTGCCTTTGAGGAAAATCGGCGCCTGGAGGAATTCATTTCCGGGGCAGATTTAGTGATTTATGATGGACAATATACCCTCAAGGAATATGAATCCAGCAAGATCGGCTGGGGACATACGCCCTGCGAATACGCCATCGCCGCCGCCGCCCGGGCGGGAGTGAAGCGGCTTTGTCTTTTTCATCACGATCCGTTGCGTACGGACGATGAACTTGATCAACTGACCGAAGTTTTATGCCAGTCCCACATATCCGGAGGCATGGATCTGTCCTTTGCAAGGGAAGGCAGATCCATGAACCTTTCTTATGATTAAAACAATCCCCGCAAATAAAGTGGAAGTAGGAATGTATGTCAATCTGCCCACGTCTTGGATGTCCCATTCCTTCATAAAGAACAAGTTTCTTATTACCTCCCGGAGTCAGATTGATAAAATAATTCAGAGCAGCCTGAAGGAGGTAAATATTGATACCTCATTGGGAAAAGACCTCATTGAAGAGGCCATTGCTGATGAACCGTCGCGGCGTGTCCCGGATACAGTTCGGAAGGTTGTCCCCGGGGGCCTACGGGAAATGATTCGCGATCCAAATCTGTCTCCGGAAAAAAAGGCCCATGCTGTCCAGCAACATTCACAGGAAATGATGAAGAACCTTCTGGAATCTCCCACGGCTGAAAATATCGGTGAGGTTATGACGACAATCTCCGAGATTGTCGATCTGATTGTAACCGATAATGAAACAAACAATTATCTATTGAACATCACATCCCACGATTTTACCACCTACACCCATTCGGTAAACGTCGGCATCTTATCGATTTCCCTGGTCAAGGCCCTGTATGGGCAATCCGATGGCCACGACATGCACGCCCTGGGAGCGGGATTTTTTTTACACGATCTTGGAAAGACTCGGATTGATCTGTCGATTATCAACAAGCCGGGAAAGCTGACTGATCGGGAGTTTGAAAAAATGCGTCTACACCCGGAATACGGTTTTGAGATCCTGAGAGACGCAGACAAGCTCGTCAAGGAAAGTCGCATCATTGTCCTTCAGCACCACGAAAGAGACGACGGTTCCGGCTATCCTCTCGGCATCAAGGGAACCGATATTCACCCTTACGGTCGCATCTGCTCCATCGCCGACGTTTACGACGCCCTGACCTCCATTCGCCCCTACAAAACCCCAATGCCCCCCTTTGAGGCCCTCTGGATCATGCAGAAGGAAATGCTCCACCATTTCCACCGGGATGTCTTTGAACGATTCGTGCGTCTCCTCGCTGCGACTGTAAAAACCTAAGGGCCTGTCACGAAATAATTGCGACAGGCCCTTAGGTTTTACACGAAGCCCCCCCTTTGGCAAAGAGGGGATCTTCATACTTCGTTACGTTAGGTTCTTTATCTCCCCTTGAAGTTGGCCTGGCGGCGCTCAATAAGGGACATGACCCCTTCGGCGGCGTCTTCCGACTGCATCACTTTCATGAGTTTCGGCATGATTTCCCCAACGCCGGCGTGAAAACCCTCGTATGCCGCAGTCTTGGCAAGGGACAGCGTTGCCTGGACGGCTAGGGGCGCCTGGGCGGCGATCTTTTCCGCGATTATCAATGCCTGCTCAAGTTGCTTCCCCGGTTCCGTGATTTCCTGGACGAGGCCGAAACGGTAGGCGTCCTCGACGTTGAATTCGTCGCCCGTCAGGAGATAACGCATGGCATTCCCCCAGCCCGCCGTCTTGGCCATGCGGACCGTCGCTCCGCCGAAGGGGAAGATGCCGCGCTTCACTTCCAACTGGGCAAAGCGTGTATCCGACGCGGCCACGACAATATCGGCAGCGAGAGACATTTCCGTTCCGAGTGTATAGCAGCGGCCCTGAACGGCCATGATCAGCGGTTTGGAAAGCATCCGGCCATGAATGGCAAACGGATCGATCTCCCCTTCCTTGATGAAGGGCTCCCCTTTGGCGACGTGGGGCGCCACATCCCCCAGGTCCAGTCCGGCGGTAAAATGATCCCCTGCTGCGAAAACAACGGCACAGCGCAGATTTGCATCCTGATCATACTCGCCAAAGGCTTTGGACAGATCGAGAAGCATATCCCAGGTAAAGGCATTCATCTTGGAAGATCTGTG
>JBAYKV010000101.1:0-10988 GCA_041664405.1 Syntrophales bacterium | reverse complement strand
TTCCTCAAGGCGGTTCTGATCGCTTTGCTGTGGATCGCTCCTTCCCGAAGCAGCGCGGGGGGATCGACGGTTACGTCGAGAAAAGTCGATCCCCTGCCGCCGGGGGTGGGGCCGCCGTCGATGATGGTAAATTGCCTGTTTGCCATTTGCCCCCTGACCTCTTCCGCGGTGATGCATTCCCTTTCCCCGGAAGGGTTGGCGCTGGTGGCGGTGACCGGACGGCCCAAGCCGGCGGCGAGAGCCTGGGCGATGGGATGACTGGAGATGCGGACCCCGATCTTGCCGGTTCCTGCCGTCAAGCGCGGGCTGACGGATGGTGATGCCCTGAACACAAGGGTCAAGGGTCCCGGCCAGAAAGCAGCCATAAGGGTTTCCGCTTCTTTAGGGACGTTGTCCGTAAGTAGATCAAGATCATCCTCTTTGGAGATGATCAGGGCGATGGGATTATTAAACGAGCGTCCCTTGATTTCGAAAAGACGATCTACGGCTTTTTCGTTCATTGCGTCAGCGGCGAGGCCGTAGAAGGTTTCCGTCGGGAAGGCGACAACACCCCCCGCTTCTAAAATTGCCACCGCTTTTTCAATACCGGACGGTGCGATGTTGTGGGGATCAATAGAGATAATAGCCATAAATATTCAAGATCTGGTCCCCATAAGATTCTCGTGTTTTATCGCCACATCCTTCGCCATATTATCCACGAACTTTATCAGGCTATTTCGCATGGTTTCATTTTCCAAGGCCAGAATCCTCACGGCGAACAAGGCGGCGTTTCTGGCACCGGCCTTGCCGATGGCCATTGTCGCCACCGGAATGCCGCCGGGCATCTGCACGGTTGCCAGGAGGGCGTCGAGTCCCTGCAGGGAAGTTGCATCGACGGGAACGCCGACTACGGGCAGCAGCGTTTCGGAGGCGATAACGCCGGCCAGATGGGCCGCCGCCCCGGCCCCGACAATGATGACCTTTATTCCCCGTTGCGCGGCGTTTTTAGCGAAAGCCGTCGTCCGCGCCGGTGAACGATGGGCGGAGGTCAGGAATAATTCGTAGGGAACGGCAAATTGCTCCAGTATTTTTGTAGATTCTTCCATAACGGCAAGATCCGAATCGCTTCCCATGACGACGCTGACGATGGGTCCGGCTTTAGGTGCCATTGCTACGATTCCTCCTTAATCCTTATTGATGAATACTGATGAATTCGTAAGAAGTTGCCACTGCTGTCATACCGGCGAGCGCCGGTATCCAGAAAATAACGAAATGACTGGATTCCGGATCAAGTCCGGAATGACGAAAAGCGAGGATTCGGACTTTTTACGAACACGTCACATCTCAGTGTTTGAAATGCCGCTTCCCCGTGAAAATCATGGTTATGCCATGCTCATTGGCGGCCTGGATAGCCTCTTCGTCCCGGACGGAACCGCCGGGCTGGATGATGGCCGTGACTCCTGCCTCGGCAGCCATGTCAATGCCGTCCCGGAAGGGGAAGAAGGCGTCCGAGGCCAGAACGGTGCCCTCCGTGGGGAGGAGCGACTTCATTTTGGCGATCTTGACGGAATCAACCCGGCTCATCTGACCGGCCCCAACGCCGACGAGTTGATCTTTCGTGGCGTAAACGATGGCGTTGGATTTTACATGCTTGACGATCCGCCAGGCGAAATCGAGGGCCTGGTATTCCTCCTCCGTGGGCAGCCGCTTGGTGACGACCTGGGCCTTGCGGATGTCAAGATCATCCGTATCTCGCTCCTGGATAAGCAGTCCGCCGACGACACGGCGGAAATCGTAGCCTCCCTGAGCGGAGGGGGCATTCTGAGGGATTTCCAGGACCCGGACGTTTTTCTTGGCCCCCAGAATGGCCCTGGCCTCATCGTCGAAGGCGGGGGCGATGATCACCTCCAGGAAGATCTTGGCCAACTCTTCCGCCGTCTTTGCGTCCACCGTCCGGTTGAGGGCCACAATACCGCCGAAGGCCGATACGGGGTCTGTTTTTAGTGCCTTCTGGTAAGCCGTCAGGAGATCGCCGTCCGAGGTCGCGGCGCCGCAGGGATTGGCGTGTTTGATCACCACTGCCGCCGGCAGGTTGAAATCCGAAACCATCTGCCAGGCCGCGTCGGAGTCCATGATGTTATTATAGGACAATTCCTTGCCCTGGAGCTGCCGGGCATTGGCGACGGCGGACAGGAGGGGATTGTTTTCCGTATAGAAGGCCGCCTTCTGGTGGGGGTTCTCCCCGTAGCGGAGGTTCTGGGCCATGGCGAACTGGAAGGTGTAGGTTTCCGGGAATTCCTTCCGGCCGCCTTCGGGGTTTATCTTGCCGAGATAGTTGGAGATGGCGCCATCGTAACGGGCCGTCAACTGGAAGGTTTTGGTCGCCAGGCGGAAATTTGTCGCTTCGGAGATCTTCCCGCCGGTCTGCTTCATTTCTTCAATTATTCTGGGGTAATCGCCCGGATCAGTAACGACACTGACGAAACGGTAATTCTTGGCTGCCGCCCGGAGCATGGTGGGGCCGCCGATATCGACGTTTTCCACCGCTTCTTCGAGAGAGCACCCCTCTTTGGCCACGGTATCCTCAAAACGATAGAGATTGATGATGACCATATCGATGAGGTCAATATCGTGGGCCTGCACGGCCTCAAGGTGCTTGGGATTGTCCCTGAGGGCGAGGAGTCCGCCGTGGATCTTGGGATGGAGGGTCTTGAGGCGACCGTCCATCATTTCCGGAAAGCCTGTATAATCGGATACATCCCGCACTTCAAGGCCGCTCTTTCGCAGCTGCGCCGCCGTCCCCCCCGTAGAGAGAATCTCCACGCCAAAGTTGTTTAATTCCTTGGCAAAATCGACGATGCCCTGTTTGTCGGTGACGCTGATCAGCACCCGCTTGATGATGTTCAAATGCATAAAATATCTCCCTGTTTTTTGTAGATCATTATTCTATTTTCGTAAAGTTTCCATGTGGCGGATCCGCTTGTCGATGAGGGCCGCCGTACCGATGTCCGGCCGGTGGGCGACGGGACCGCGAATAGCGGAAACGGCATTTTCTGCCATGACTTCAGCATCATGCAGATTATCTGCTACCCCGACGACACCGATGGCCCGGGATGTGGTCATATACAGGCCGTCGTCCCTTTTGTCCACGGAAGAATAATAGAGTCTTGCCTGACCCGTGTCTCCCACTTCAATTCCGGCCGCCGTCGACTGGGCGTCGGGATGGTCTTTGGGGAGGCCGTATCCCTTGGGAACGATGTATTTACAGACCGTTGCCTTCTTGTCGAAAGTTACGGGAAGGCGATCGAGGGCGCCGTTTATCATGGCCTCACAGATGTCCACAAAATCCGTCTGCAGGAGGGGAAGAATATTCATGGCCTCCGGATCGCCGAAGCGGGCGTTGTACTCTAGAAGCCGGATACCGGACCTGGTGATCATGAAACCGCCGTACATGACGCCTTTGTAATATGTGCCTGTTTCACGATAGATGGCTGCGGCGAATTGGCGGGTGATTTCCAGACCCGCTGCGAGATCCTCGGGCTTCAGAAACGGAAGGGAATGGTCTTCGCAGGAATATGACCCCATGCCGCCGGTATTCGGTCCCTTGTCATCGACGAAGCGCCGTTTGTGGTCCTGGACCGGAGGGGTGGCGATTACGTGTTTCCCATCGCAAAGACATTGGAGGGAAAATTCCTCGCCGGCCAGTTTTTCCTCTACGATTACCTGATCGTGTTCCCTCAGGATCTGACGGCAAATCTCCAGGGCCTCTTCCTTCTTAAAAAAATGATCCCCCTGGACCATTACCCCTTTACCGCCTGTCAGTCCGTCGGGCTTTACCACCACCTCATCGAGGGCAGCGATGAATTCCGGGATGCCGGCTTCCGAGGTAAAGACACGGAAGGGAACATTTCCGGGGATGCCGTATTTTTCCGCAAGATTGCGTGTGAATGACTTCGATGTCTCCAGCCTGGCAAGGGATTTTGTGGGTCCCACCGCCGGGATTCCCGCCGTCAATAGGGAATCGACAACCCCTTCGTTAAGGGGGTCTTCGGGGCCCACAATGGCAAAGGCCGTTTCATTGGCCCGGGCAAAATCGCAAATGGCGGCCATATCACTGTATCCTCCCAGGCGAATGCCTTTGGAAAGATTAGCGATTCCGGGATTGTTGGCCTTCATGTAGGCAAATAGCCCCGGGTTCTTCACGGAACGGACCACGGCCTCCGCAATCGCATGCTCCCGGGCGCCGTTGCCGATGAGAAGAATGTTGGGCATGGTATTTATCCCTCCCTGTTTATTTTCGGGTTGTTGAATACCCAGTGTCGTGCTAAATATCGGAAAAGGACATTTCAGTCAATGACGACTTCGCAAAAATCCATATACAGGAAGTCATTTAAAGGAGCGACAGTAGAAAAATGAAAAATAAACCGATAGGTGCGGTTATTTTAGCGGCCGGAAAAGGAACGAGAATGCAGTCCGAACTGGCCAAGGTTCTCCATCCGATCTGCGGGAGACCCATGCTGTGTTACAGCGTCGATTTGGCAAAGGAGATAGGGGCGGACCGGATCGCAGCGGTGATCGGTCACCAGGCTGAGCGGGTTCGTGAATCCTGCCCGGAGCAGGAGGTGATCTTTGTGGAGCAGGAGCGGCAGCTCGGGACAGGGCACGCCGTCCTCCAGGCAAAGGAGGCCTTTGCAGACTATGACGGCCTGATTTTGATCCTCTGTGGCGACGTTCCCCTCTTGAAGGGATCAACGGTCGAATCCCTTATCGCCCACCATGACGCTTCCGGCGCCGTTGTTACTGTGATGACGGTTATCCTGGATAATCCGGGAAGTTACGGGCGGATTGTAAAAAATGACGCCGGTGAGGTATTAAGGATCGTGGAGGCGAAGGACGCCACAGCGGAGGAAAAGGCGATCCGGGAAATCAACACGGGAATCTATTGCGCCGGTAGTCGCTTCCTCTTCAATGCCGTAGGACGGATCGAGAACAACAACGTCCAGAAAGAATACTATCTGACGGATATCATGGAGATTGCCCGGCGGGATGGGCATAAGGTGTCGGCCTTTGTCGTCAGGGATGAGACGGAAGTTATGGGGATCAACACCCCGGAGGATCTTGCTTATGCCTGTAGCATCATGGAAGAAAAGGAACCGAGGAGGGCTCATATTTGAGACCTTTGAAAAACAACCCCTGTTGTCATTCCGGGCTTGACCCGGAACCCAGTGAAGGCTTGAAAATACTGGATTCCGGCTTTCGCCGGAATGACGATAGAGAGACTGAAATAGGATTTTTCAAAGGTCTCTATTTGAAAATCGGCGCCTTGGAATTTGACCATCCCGTCTTTCTGGCGCCGATGGCGGGGATTACGAACCTTCCCTTTCGAACCATCGCCCGCCGCTTCGGCTGCCGGCTGGCCTTTACGGAAATGGTCAGTGTCAACGGACTGGTCAGAGGTTCGCAGAAGACCTGCCGTTATCTGGATAGCGACCAGAATGACCGGCCTTTGGGGGTTCAGCTTTTCGGAAGCGATCCGGCGCTTATGGCGGAAGGGGCGCGTATCGTCACGGATCGGGGCGCGGATCTTATTGATATCAATATGGGTTGTCCCGTTAAAAAGGTGGTCCGGGCGGGGGCCGGGGCTGCTCTCCTCCGGGACCCGGAAAAGGCGGGCATGATTATACGGGCCGTGCGCAGAGCGACCCCATTGCCGCTGACGGTTAAGATCCGCACCGGTTGGCGCCCTTCTGAAATCAGCGCCCCCATAATTGCCAGGATTGCTGAGGACGAGGGAGCCAGCGCCCTGGTCATTCATCCCCGGACAGCGGATCAGGGCTTCAGTGGAATAGCGGACTGGGAAGTCATTCAGACCGTTAAGAAGGCCCTGCACATTCCTGTAGTCGGTAACGGCGATATCCGCAACCCCGGGGATGCCAGAAAAATGATGCAAATTACCGGTTGCGATGCGGTGATGGTTGGTCGTGCCGCCCTTGGAAACCCTTGGATATTCAGGGATATAGTGGGGAAAAAGGGGGAAGGGGGATCGGATGTGAATGCCCGGTCCGTCTCCCTTAAGGAGAGGGAACAGGTCATTAGGGACCATCTGGAAATGGAGACGGAGTATTCAGGAGAACATGGGGGTGTTCAGAGCTTCCGGAAACACCTCCTCTGGTATACGAAAGGTCTGCGCGGCAGCGCACCCTTTAGACAGAAAATCAGCGGGTTCCACGAGCGGGAGCCCATGTTGGCAGCACTGCTGGCCTATTTTGAAGAAGTGAATAATGCCCTTGACTTTTAGATGTCCTTTTGGCATAGTCAACCCGTCGTTGATTATAAGGAAAAGGTAGGGTGAGTCTGTGGAATTTGTCAAATTTAAAGAACTTGAAGAGAGAATTACCAAGATTCTCCAGGAAAAGGTGGTTTTAAAAACGCGCAGTCAGGAGTTGGAAGAACTCCTTAAAAATAAAGATAGAGAGTTGGAAGAGGCAAATAAAAAATTAAAGGGATTGAACGAGGAAAGGGAGACCGTTCGCACCAAGGTAGATTCGTTACTCGATTTGCTTCAGGATATATAAGCTCCGCAATTAGCTCTCTTTGGGGTCATGAAGCTTGAAGAAGCGTTATTATATCAAGGTTATGGGACAAGATTTGTCGGTTGTGAGTGATGCAGAAGAAGAGCATGTTGCGCAGGTTGTCCAGTATGTCAATGACAAGGTAGAAGAAATTGGTAAACAAACCAGCCATTTTAACAGCCTTAATATTGCCATTCTGGCGGCCTTGAATATTGCGGATGAATATTTCAGAGTAAAGGTTGCGGAGGAGGTCGTCCACCGGCAACTTGAAAGCAGGTCGGAGAAGTTAATCAGCCTGATCAACGAGGCAGTTTAGACTTATTGATCATCCCCTGCGATGCGCGTGATTAACTGATGTCTTTTGATCCAACACCTTGGAATCGGGGCCCTCTCCTTGTTTGCCGTGTGCATGTCTGTCGACATCCGTAACAACGGAGGGCAGGAAGCCTGAAGCAGCAACATAGGCACCCACTTTTAGGAACGGTTCAGAACGGTGGTTAGCACGGCATAAGCGGGGGTTTTTCTTATCTTGGCAAAAGCCCCGTAGATTTATCCTTCGTAAAATCCCTTTAAATAATTTGTTCATTCCTTGAGAGGTTGTGTCTCCCGGCGTCTGGTGGGGGGGAACATCGGAAGTGAGCCCGGATCTTATGCATGTGACCTGGCTCGGCGGATATAAAAGGAGGAGGTGTAATAGAATTGAGTACGCTCATGATGATATTATTATTGTTGGTCACCCTCGTTATCGGCCTGATTGTAGGCTATGTGGCGATGAATGTCCTGTCAAAAAAGAAGATCGCCTCTTCGGGAAGCCTTGCTTCCCGAATCATCGATGAAGCAAAGAAGGAAGCTGAAAATATTACAAAAGAATCGATGCTTCAGGCAAAAGAAAACCTTCTCAAGGTCAAGACGGAGTTCGAGAAGGATACCCGGGAACGGAAAGATGAACTCGATGCCGTCGAGAGGCGGATTCGTTCCAAGGAAGAGAATCTTGAAAAGCGCATGGATGGACTTTCTCAAAAAGAGAATAATATCGAGAACCGGGAACGGGGTCTGATTCAGAAGGAACAATCCCTTCAGGATAAGCATGAACAAATGAATCGGAACATTGAGGAGCAGAAGGAGAAGCTGCAGAAGATAGCCGGTATTTCATCCGAAGAGGCGAAGAATATGCTGATCCAGTCCATGGAGAGTGAGGCAAGGATTGAAGCGGCAACGACGATTCGCAAGATAGAGGAGGAGGCGAAAAGAACGGCTGACAAAAAGGCCAGTGAGATTATTTCCTACTCTATTCAGAGGTATGCCGGTGAATTTGTGGCCGAAAATACGGTATCCGTCGTCAATCTCCCGAGCGATGAGATGAAGGGAAGGATTATCGGTCGTGAAGGAAGGAATATCAGGGCCATTGAGGCGGCAACAGGGATTGACCTGATCGTTGACGATACCCCTGAGGCCGTGGTGCTCTCGAGTTTCGATCCGATCCGGAGGGAAGTCGCCAGGATTTCTCTGGAGCGGCTCATTTCCGATGGACGGATTCATCCGGGACGTATTGAGGATATCGTTAAAAAGGTTCGCACGGAAGTGGATACAATCATCAGGGAGACAGGGGAAAGAACCTGTTTTGATGTCGGCGTTCACGATGTAAATCCGGAGATCGTAACTCTTGTTGGGAGCTTGAAGTTCAGGAGGAGTTTTTCCCAGAACGTTCTTCAGCATTCTATCGAGGTCGCCCACCTGACCGGGATGATGGCAGCGGAATTGAAGATGAATGTTAAGGAGGCAAAAAGGGCTGGATTGCTCCATGACATCGGCAAGGCCATCGACCATGAAATCGAGGGGCCCCATGCCACTATCGGCGCCGATTTTGCGCGCCGTTTCGGTGAAGCCCCCAAGATCGTCCAGGCCATCGCCACCCATCATGATGACGGGAGAACAAATACCCTGCTCGGGGTCCTTGTTCAGGCGGCGGATACCCTGTCGGCTGCCCGGCCAGGGGCCAGGCGGGAGATGCTGGAGTCTTACGTGAAACGTCTGGAAGAACTCGAGGCCATCGCCAATTCTTTCAATGGTGTGGATAAATGTTTTGCCATCCAGGCGGGACGGGAAATCCGTATCATGGTGGAAAATGAGAAGATTTCCGATAATGACGCCGTCATGCTCTGCCGGGATATCGTAAAGAAAATAGAGACGGATCTGACCTATCCTGGCCAGATCCGGGTTACGGTCATCCGGGAAACCAGGGTTACCGATTATGCAAAATAGATAGAATGAGCGGCGCCTATGCGAATATTATTTATTGGAGACATTGTGGGCAAGCCCGGTCGTCGGGCCGTCCATGAATTGCTTCCTGAGCTGATAAGTAGTTGCCAGATAGATTTTGTTATTGCCAACGGTGAAAACGCCGCGGCGGGCTTTGGCATAACCAGAGAGATTGTGGAAGACCTCTTCGAAGCCCGGATCGACGTACTGACGATGGGAAATCATGTCTGGGACAAGAAGGAAATCCTTGAGTTTATAGCTGACTATGAATCTCTCATCCGTCCGGCTAATTATCCGGGGACGGCCCTTGGCCGGGGCAGCGTGGTGATGCCAAGTGTCAAGGGTTATCATGTCGGGGTCATTAATCTTATGGGAAGGGTATTCATGCACCCCCTCGAATGCCCTTTCCGGACCGCGGAGCAGGAAATCGAAAAAATCCGGAAGCGGACAAAGATAATCCTTGTCGATATACATGCGGAGGCGACCTCGGAAAAGATTGCCATGGGCTGGTTTCTGGATGGAAAAGTAACGGCCGTGGTGGGGACCCACACTCATGTCCAGACCGCTGATGAGCGGGTTCTCCCCGGGGGAACGGCTTATATTACCGATGTAGGCATGACCGGACCTTTTGATTCCGTCATCGGTACCCGCAAGGAACTCGTTCTGGAGAGGTTTCTCACCCAGATTCCCAATAAATTTGAGGTAGCCAAGGGTGATGTTCGCCTTCAGGCGGTCCTGATCGATGTTGATGAGAAAACTGGACGCGCCCTGAGTATCGAGAGACTCTCGCTTCCCCTGCATCAGCAATATGGATGATTCAAGGAATGAGTTATTGTTGATAATTTACTAATATACGAGGGTATTGTGCAGGTGAAAATCTGGTTGTGGGGAGGTATGCCAAGGTGAAAAATGCCTATGATGTATTTATGGAGCGGGGCTTCGTTGAGCAGACGACGGATGATGAAGCGATCAGCCAGCTTCTCGATCGCCGTGAGATTACCTGCTATATCGGCTTCGATCCCACTGCCACAAGCCTCCATATCGGCTCCCTGGTCCCCATCATGGCCCTTGCCCACATCCAGCGTCACGGTCATCGTCCGATCGCCCTGATCGGCGGCGGGACGGGCTTGATCGGCGATCCGAGCGGCAAGACGGAAATGCGCCAGGTCCTCACCCGGGAGCAGATCGATTACAATGCCCAGTGTCTCCAGGGGCAACTATCCCGCTATCTTGATTTTGGTGAGGGGAAGGCCCTCTTGCTTAATAATGCCGACTGGCTGACAAAGCTTAATTATATAGAGTTCTTGCGAGACATTGGACGACATTTTAGCGTGAACAAGATGCTTGCTGCCGAGAGTTATAAAGTGCGCCTCGAGAAAGGGCTCAACTTCATCGAATTCAATTATATGCTCTTGCAGGCCTATGATTTTCTATATCTCTTCAAGAACCATGACTGCGTCATGCAGATGGGGGGCAATGACCAGTGGGGCAATATGCTTGCGGGAAGTGATTTAATCCGTCGTATGGAGGGTAAGACGGCCCATAGCATGACCTTTCCTCTGATTACGACTTCTACGGGACACAAGATGGGGAAGACGGAAAAAGGGACGGTCTGGCTTGATGCCCGCTTGACGTCTCCCTACGAATACTATCAGCACTGGATCAATACGGAAGACGAAGATGTGGAGAGGTTTCTTGCTTTATTTACTTTTCTGCCCATTGATGAGATCCGGCAGGTCCGGGCCTTGACCGATGTAAGTCTGAACATGGCCAAGGCCGTTCTCGCCTTTGAGGCAACCAAAATAACCCACGGTGAAGAAGCCGCTGCTGGCGCCTGGCAGGCTTCCTCCCTGGCCTTTCAGCCGAAACCCGTAGCAGAAGGGCTTTTCCCCTCGAGCGCGATCCCGAGAAAGGGAGGGGCCGAGGATTTGTCGGCGATTCCTTCCCTGGAGTTGCCGCTGGAGACCATTCGGAGCGGTGTGACGACCAATGAGCTATTCTTCCGGACAGGCCTCTGTGCTTCGAAAGGCGAAGCGAGGCGTCTCATTGAGCAGGGTGGGGCATACATCAATGATGTACAGGTTGTCTCTTTTGATGAAAAAATTGATATGCACCATACAGATGCGCTGGGTGTAATACGTCTAAGGAAGGGAAAGAAGAAGCATTTTCTGGTCATTG
>JBAYKV010000100.1:0-11036 GCA_041664405.1 Syntrophales bacterium | reverse complement strand
CCGCAACATCGGCTGTCAGGGCCAACTGGAATCCGTAGCAACCGCCACTGGGACATTCCATGGCTTTGACGGACCACTGGCATACAGCGTCATCACCCTTATAATCAATGACCGTCTGATCGCTTGCATAAACGCAAGCCCCCCCCTTGCCGCCGGTATTTTCCTGCCATTTACAGAAGGAAGGCGGTCCGCAGGATTCCTTTACGCCCTTGTCAAATTGCTCTTTGAAGCCGGCGTCGGTCAGGTCTATCGTCACTTCCATGATGCCGCTTGCCGGGTCATACTTCCTGTTCCACTGGGCAGGCCAGGCGTCGGCAGGGGTCGTAATCAGCGGCGTCGTGCGCAGGACAAACCCATCTTCCTTCTCCGTGCCGACGCGGATCATCTTCACATTGGCCTTTAAATCGGCATCGGCAAGACTTTTTCCAATATAGAGTTGGAAGGTCACTTTGGAAGTCGGTTTGGCGTAGAGGAGAAAGAAATTATATGTTCGACCCTTTTCAAAGACATTTTTAAAGGTAGCCGGTTCTTTCGTCTTTATGTTTTTAAACTGTTTATCCGCGCTGACCGTCGTATCTATGTAATAGCGCCCGTTATTGGCAACCAGGATACTGCGCTGGGCGATGCCCGTGCCCATCATGCGGATGCCTTGTTCCTCGCCGGCATGCTCACCGATGTTCAGATATTGCCTGTAAATGGGCACCCCGTAACAGTTGCGGTTCTCACATTCACTGTTCCATTTATCTCCGCAGCCGCCGAAACTTTGCTGTGCACACCCGGGGATTATGACCGCCGTCATATAGTCATAAGGCGACTGCAAGCAGGTCTCTTCGGAGAGACACTCGAGAGTCTGGACCGGGGCGTCGAAATACTTGTCCGTATTTATGGCGATCGTTCCCCCGGCATTGTCCGCTCCCGTTCCGATCTGCCGCGGTTGTGCCCCCTGCAAACCGCTCAGGGAGCCGTCGTCGTCGTTCAGTTCCGTCTGGCGATCAACGTCGGTGAAGCTGTCGGCGAACAATTCCTGGGGAGCGCCCGGCGGATAGGTGCAGTATTCCGCCTTGACCTTGGCGACATAGACTTCCGATGTCCCGGCTTTGAAGAGGGGCACGATAATGAAATGACGGATGTCCACATCGTTAAAGAACAGATTCCGCGAGTGAAAGGCCGGCGGGTAATAGAAGCCGTTGGGCTGCTTCCAGCCGATGGCCGCGTTGGGCAGAATGCACCGGCCTTTATAGGGGTCCTCCTTGGCGCGCGGAATGCCCTGGGCGCGCCAATATAAATATTGGTTATTGTTACACGTGCCGGGAACGACATGCTTGTCGAGAGTGGGATCGCAACCGCCGATGGGCGCTTTCTTGATGTGCAGAAAGGCGTTCGACTCCTGGTAAACCGGACCGTCATAGATGTTGTAGAGACGCTGGTAGACGGAAAAGTTGTCAATGGGGATAACGACCCCTTCGTCTCGATTATCTTTGCTCGTATCCTGTAACCGGCAGTACGAGGCCGGGGTGCCGTCCTTGCATCTGAGCTTATTGTCCTGATGGGGATTTACCGGACCGGCATTGGTGGCATAGAAATTATTATCCTGGGTGTGGCCGACGAAAATGCTGTTCCTCGTCAGGGCCCAGTATTGATTCATGACCTGATCCCAACTGCCGCCGGACACCATGGTGAGACCGCCGTTCAGTACGTCGGTAAGGGCGCTGTCGGTGAACAAAAACCAGTTGGTGCGGAGCCAGATCGCCGCATAGTTCTGCTGCGCCCAATGGAAAGAAGAGGTGTAGGAATCGATGACGCTGACCGCGCAGTCCCGGGTGTTCCCTTTGGTGCACATGAAGGCTTCGTCTTCACATTTGGGGTTCTTCTCGACATCGCAACGCACCGGCTGAAGCGTGGCGCCGGACTGGATGTCGGGGTATAACTCATGCTTCGGATCATGCTGGTTTTGGATGTCGTAATACTTTGCGAACGGGTTGGTGATTGCTTTGAACGCCTGCGGATCAACGGGCTGGTCAGGGGTGTTCACGCCCTTGCACACGCCGGTGGTATCGATGGTGATCAGGGAATGCTGAGCCGTGGAGCAGAAATTGCCATGGAAGGATTTCATCGGCGCCCTCCCCGGGGTCTGGCGCTGAATTCCCGCATATCCTTCCCAGGACTGATTTCTGGAAAGGCCGCTGTTTACAGCCGGGGCGAACCAGTAACAGGCGCCGCAGGTCCCGGCGCCCACGGCCATATTGTTTTCAAAGTTGTTATACCCGTTCATGATGAAAAACACACTGGGATGGATATAATCGCCCCCATAGGCAAGATACTGGTTTTTTCTCGGATCAGTGCCTGCATAATCCGTGGTTTTGGCGATGACGCCGGGGACTTGGCGGGGATTGTCCGGGTAGTCGACGGCCGGCCGGGCATAGATGCCGATGTTGCCCTGCAGGAGGTTCAGTGTTTCCGTGCCCTCGGCAAGAAAATAGCCGTGGCCGATCGATTTATAGCCGACGTTTCTATTCAGCATCACCCCCTGGGTGCCCCGGATTTCATACCAGCGCGTCATGGAGTCCCATGATGAGCAATCGGCCACAAAAGTTTCCCGCGGCGCCCGGCGGACCATGTGGAAGTTCACCGGGCTGTGGGCCATCCGCCCGCCCTGGCCCAGTTGATATAATTCGACGCCCTGGAGCTGATATTGCTTCACCCCTTGCCGGACGATGGTATGGCCGCCGAAGTAACTTTCGTCCGGGAGTTTATCGTTGAATTTATCTCCACCGGAAACAACCCTGATATTCCTGGATAAAAGCGCCACGGCGGCCCTGGTTTCCACGGCGTCGGCTACCTTATCCTTGATGGCGTCCGGCATGTCCGCCTTGGGCACGGGGTATCTTGTCCCGTTATGGGGGTAGGCGATTTTTTCCTTTACGGTGATGGTGGATACTTTCTTCTCGGCATCGACGGCGATTTCCTTGATGGAGAGGAGCTCGGAATGTCCGGGCAGGTAGTCCGTTGCCGTCAACACGATCTGATCGTCCTGCTGCCAGTCCACCACCCGGTCCAAAACGAGTTTGTCTCCCTCTTTCTCAACGTTTCCATTCAAGCGGGCCCAGCTTGTTCCCGACGGGTCCATGTCCATAACCCGGTAATTACCGGTAACCTTATAGGCGTTCTTCAGCCCCGTTCCCTTGATCGTGATAATCGCATGCTTATCGGTGGGATCATCCTTCAATTCTTTAATCGTTAATACTTCGGAAGTGATAGCGGGATTGCTCATATCGAAGATCAATATCTTCTCTCCCGGTTTCCAGTCGGCGAATCTGCTCAGCTCCAGGGTGGTAGCGCCTTTTGCTACAGGGTATTTCAGCAGGGCGGCCTTTCCCAGGTCGCCATAGGTCGCCCCCTTCAGGCCGAACATCTGGATGGTCCCTCCATAAGATACGGCGAGGGCCTTTCTGCCGAAGTAATAATCACCGTCCTTGATATCTTTACCGTCCGCCGGATAGGTGGGAAGATTTTCGTACTTGTAAAAGTAGTCTTTAACTTTTTTGTCTTCCGGAGTCCCGTCCGGGGTCGGCATGGTCACCTTATCTTGCCCGCCATTGTTCCACGCTTTATCGGGAACGCCGCAGTTGGTCAGTTTGCAGGTGATGCCCGACTTGCTGTCTGTTCCGTAGAGATAAAAAGTGACGATATTATTGATGTTGCCTGTACCGATGGGTTTTTCCGGTGTTCCCACCAGGAGGCTCCCGCGATTTTCCACGAGGATGGATTTGGCCCAGAAATCGATGGTGGCATCAGCGAAGATGAGCTTGCCGCCGCTGTGGATATTGACAAAACCATAATTATAGATTCCCGCTGCCACGCAGTAGGGCTTGGTGACCTCGAAATCCGCCCCCGTTCCGGGCGGCAAGGGGATGCACTCCTCGGCAAGGGCGGCCGTGTTCAGAGGGCAGAGCAACAAGGCCATTAACATCAATGACCGGGCAACCGCCTTCAGGAACGGAAATGCACCTTGAGGTACGCCCTTAATTTTCATCTTCATTCCTCCTTACAATTTACATGAAAATCCCCCCTTCCCCCCTTTAGAAAAGGGGGGTCAAAGAGCAAGTCTTCCTTTACCAAAGGGGGTCAAAGAGCAATTTCCCCTTTGCCAAGGGAGCAAAGAGCAAGTCCCCTTTTACCAAGGGAGAGCAAAGAGCAATTTCCCCTTTACCAGGGGAGCAAAGGGCAAGTCCCCCTTTTCTAAAGGGGGATTCAGGGGGATTTTTGTATTTCTTTATGCCCGCTTTGGGCATGGGTGTTAGTTTGTTAAAAAAGCTTATTTCTGCCCCGAATAGGCCCTTCCCTCCGGCCCTGTCAGCCAGGGCTTGATGTTGATGCCTTGTTCCGTATCCCCCATGATCATGTTCATATCCGGGGGGGACTTGCCCCACCAGTTGTTCCGGGCGTCGATGTAGATGGTCGAGCGGACCTGGGCGGCAAAGTCGTTATTGGAGATGTTGTTGTTGCTGAACTTCGGCCGGGCGTTGCCGACGACGGTAATGGCCCCTTCCCCCCGGTTTTCCGTCAGGGTGGAGAAGGAGACGGTCGGGGCGGCGTCATTGCGGCAGTAAATGCCGCCCTGGGCGTTTCGCGATATGAGGCTGGAGGAGATTTCCGGCGCCCCATAGACGATATCCAAAGCAATATCGGCATATTGGATAATCGCGTAGCTCAGGGCCGAATTGACGGTTGTTTTCCTGCCCCATCTGACGGCGCTGGCATAGAATCCCGGCGATGGCGAGGCGGCGGAGGCGGTGAAGATGATGGGGTTCTCCGGGGTGCCCTTGGCGATGATACCGCCGTCTTCCACGACGATGGCCGTGTTCTGGTCATAGCGCAACACCACCCCCGGTTCGACGTAGAGGGTGGCCCCGTCTTTGATGACCAGATTCTTTACGATCCGGTAGGGGCTGTTGGAAAGGATCAGATGCGCGTCGGTCTTGATGGCGCCGCCCAGTGAGGAACCGAGAATGGGCAGGGCCGTAGGCTTCCCTTCCGGGTAGGGGGCGCTGAGAACGGACCGGATATCGATCCGGCCCTTCAGCGTGGCAAGTATTTCCAGTCCCTTGGCCGTTCCCCACCAGTTATTCAGTGCCGAGACGGATTCGCCGGTCATGGCCCCGGCGAGGTTGTAAGGCCGGTTGTCGATGATGTTGTTTTCCGTGACCGTGGCCTGGCTGTTTTTGACGTCGATCCCGGCGGCGCCGTTACGGGCGATGAGATTACGGGAGATGGTCGGGGCGGCCCCTTCCACGAGTATTCCCTCCTTGAGGTTGTCCTGAATCCGGTTTTCCGCAAGGACCGGCTGGGCTCCTTCCGTAATGATCACGGCCGGTCCCGTGTTTTTCAGGATGGTGTTTTTGATCAACCGGGGTTTGGCGAAGCCCCCGGAGATCCGAACGGCCGTGCCGTTGAGCGATAGTTCGCAGGATTCGACCAGGGGCGATGCGGACTGGAGGGTCAGGCCCGTGGCGGCGTTTTGGATCCGGTTGAACTTGAGGGAAATCTCCTTCTCCTTGACGTTGCGGAAGACGATCCCCTCCCAGGACTTTCCCGGCGTCGCCGTATCCCAGGAGATTACATGTTCCCCGTCCCCCAGGGCGACGAGACCCCCTTCGATAACAAGGGCGGGACCCCGGGAGCGTATCTCCGTCCCCGCCTCGATGGTGAGGGTGGCCTTGTCCTTGATAATTACAGTATTTTCGATAATATAAGGGCTGGCCCCGGCGTACCAGGCGGTGTCCTTCTCGATGACCCCGGAGACGGGCGTGGGTCCCGGGGCGACGGGAATGCCTCTCCCTGCGGCGCGGTCGCTTTCGTTCCCCGCCAGGTCGACGGCGCTGACCTGGTAATAGTAAGTCTGGCCGTTCACGAGTTTTTCATCCCGGAATTCCGTGACCTCCGTCCGGGCGATTTCCTGGTAGCCGCTGAGGGGCGTCAGGCTCCGGTAAACCCGGTAACCGGCCAGGTCGGGATCGGCGGACTTTTCCCAGGAGAGGAGCACGGCGGCATTCCGGCCGACGAGGCGCACTGATTTTGGTTTATCCGGCGGTGTGGTCTTCAGGGTCACGGAGCCGACGGCGTCCACCCACTGGGAGGCATTCCCGGCGTCATCGGCCAGGTAGCCCGTGATGATCGCCTTCCGCACGTTGTCTCCCGGGACGACCCGGTAAACGCCGAGATAAACGCCGGGCTCGTTAGGCTGCTCCTGCATGTCGATATGCTTTTTGAACTCGCCGATATCAAATGATGCCTGCATCTTCGGGGTCCCCTGGATGACGACCCGGATTTCGTCCCCCGCCTTCTTGGGAAGATTCTTTGTGTCCTGAACGAGAATGGTTATTACCGGGGGCCGCTTGGCCTCGGCAATGGTCGGCGCCGGGATGGTCAGGACCATTCCCCGGAAGAGGTCGTCGCAGGCCCGGAGGAGTTGGATGTCCCGGACGTTCATGGCGGTGGCGATGATGGTGGCGACGAGGCCGATGGGATTGGTCGAGATCCCCCCTTCGTGGATACGGGCCACATGCTCCCCCGTCCAGAGGAGTTCGCCCGTGCGGGCGTCGTACATGCGGAGCTTGGCCCCTACGGAGACCTGAGAGTAAAGTACGGCAAAGAGTTTGTCGAAATTGGAGATTTCCCCATAGACGATGGCGTCGGTGCCCAGGATCTTGCCCAGATCCTTTGCCGGGGTCTGGTTGATGATGGCGGCATCCGTCATTCCCGCCTTCTTGAGGAGGTCATCCACCCGCCAGAGTTCCATGTCTCTAAATGTCAAGGAACTGAAATGATTATAGAATCCCCGGCGGACGGCCTGGGAGCCCTGCTGGCTGCTGGAGAGATTGACAAAGGGCAACACGGCTACGGTCCGGGGCTTCGCCTTTTCCATCGCCGGGTAAACCTGGTATTTTCCGTCGAAGAGATCACGGAGCTGGGGGGTGATGATCGTGCTCTTCGTGGCCACGGTGCAACCAGATAACATGAGAAGAACCCCTAAGAACAACATAACTAATGAAAATCTCTCGGGTAAAATCTTCATGGCAGCTCCTCCTCAATCACTAATATTTGGAAGCTTTACTCTTCTGTATCAATAGTTATCTGCGGAATTCGGTGTGTTCGATATAATCCCGCAGGGCCAACTGCCAGAAGCGCAGGATGTTTCCTGTGGCATCGGTGAACTTCCGGGTGCCAAGAACGCTGTAAGTCGGTCGTGGCGCCGGCAGGTTGAGATCTTTTGTCTGAATGGGTTCAACGGCAACATGCTCAAGTCCCGCATATTCCATGATTTTTTTCGTGAAAGTATGCCAGGTGCAGGAACCCCGGTTGGTCACATGAAAGATCCCCTGGCAATGCTGCTCCAGGAGGACCTGGACGGCGCCGGCCAGATCCCGGCTGTAGGTTGGCGAGCCGGTCTGATCATCGACGACACGCAGGGTATCCGTCTGTCTTGCTTTTTCCAGAATGGTCTTGACGAAATTCTTTCCCGAGCGTCCATACAGCCAGGCGGTGCGGATCAGGAGATAATTGTTGCTGTATTCCTGGAGGTACTTCTCCCCGGCGGCCTTGGATTTGGCGTAAATGCCGCGCGGCGAGGGGACGTCATCTTCGAGATAAGGGGTTCCCTTGGTCCCGTCAAAGACGTAATCCGTACTGAAATGGACAATCCGGATATTATTCTTTCCGCAGGCCAGGGCCACATTTCTGATCCCTTCGGCATTTACGGCGAAACACGTGTCCCTGTCCCTTTCGGCCCCGTCAACATTGGTATAGGCTGCGGCGTTGATAACAACATCGGGCTTTATCTCGGAGATTACTTGGCGGCAGGATTCGGGAAAGGTGATGTCGAAATCCCCGACGTCCTTGCCCGTCACCTTGTGAGCGATGCCAAGACGCAACATCAGATCCGTCCCTAACATGCCCTTGTGTCCCAACAGTAGAATTTTCATTTTCTCATTAGACTTTCATTATATGATGAACCCTAAAATGGTGAAAACCTGGTCGCAATTGACGAAGGGGGAAACGCAACAAAGCATATGGCCTTTTTCCGCTGCCGTCCTCAGTAGAGGACTTCTTTGAGAAACAAACCCTGAGGCGGCGCCGTCATGCCAGCCAGCTTCCGGTCGCGACCTTTGAGAACGGCAGCTACGTCCTCGGGGGGCCTTTTTCCCCTTCCCACCTCGACCAGGGTACCGATAATCGTTCTTACCATATACCGTAAAAAGCCGTCTGCCTCCACAAAGATTTTGATTAAAGGGTGTTCAACCGACAAAGAATTAACGATCTCAATTCTTTTGATTTCTCTTTCAAAAGAGATCACATCAGTGTGGACGGAGCTGAAGGAGGTAAAATCATGTCGGCCGATCAGACTAACGGCCGCCTGCCCCATGAGATCGATATCCAGGGGGCAGTGGATTATCCAGGCATAGTGACGATAGAGGACGGTCCGGGTGGGGCTGTTAAATAGCTGATAAAGGTAAATCTTGCCTTTGGCGTCGATCCGGGCATGAAATTCTTCGTCCGCCTCCTCAAGGGATTTCAGGACGATATCGGCGGGCAGGAGGCTGTTGATTCCTTTCCAAAGATTATTGACGGGTATTCCGCAGGCGGTCTTGAAGTGGGCAACCTGGGCGAGGGCGTGTACCCCGGCGTCGGTCCGCCCGGAACCGATGACATTTAAATTCTCCCCGGTGATGACGGCGATCTTCTCCTCGAGGACCTGCTGGATGGACAGGCCGTCTTTCTGGCGCTGCCAGCCGTGATAGCCGCTGCCGTCGTATTCGATAACCATTTTCAGGTTACGCATTATCGGAGGCTTTATAGGGCGTCGCCGCAGGCGTCGAGGGCCGCGATGCCCGGGAGTTCCTTACCCTCCAGCAGTTCCAGCGAGGCCCCGCCGCCGGTGGAAATATAGGTGATCTTGTCGCTTTCTCCGGTCTTGTGGACGGCCACATCCGTATCGCCGCCCCCGACGATGGTCATGGCGTAGGAATTGGCGATGCTGTGGACCATGGCCGCCGTTCCCCGCCCGAAGGCATCGATTTCAAAGACCCCCATCGGTCCATTCCAGACGATGGTTTTGGCATTGGCCAGGGCCTCGGTGAAGAGGGTGATCGTGGCCGGGCCGATGTCCAGGCCCATCCAGTGGCTGTTCATTTCCTGAATGGGGACGATCTTGGTTTCCGCTTCGGCGCTCATTTCCTGGGCCATGACGCAGTCCACGGGGAGATAAAATTTTACCCCGAGTTCCCGGGCGCTTTTCATAACCTCCGCCGCCATGGGCATCAGATCTTCCTCCACGAGGGACTTGCCAACCTCGTATCCGGCCGCTTTCAGGAAGGTGAAGGCCATGCCGCCGCCGATGATCATTTTATCGACCTTTTTAATCAGGTTGACCAGGGCCTCCAGTTTGCCGGAAACCTTCGATCCGCCGATGATGGCCACGAAGGGCCGGGCCGGGTTATCCAGACATTTCTGGAAGTAATTGATTTCTTTTTTCATCAGAAACCCGCCGCCGCACTCCTTGACAAATTTTGTGATCGCGACGTTAGAGGCGTGGGTCCGGTGGGCGTTGCCAAAGGCGTCGTCGATATAGACATCGGCATAGGCGGCCAATTGGCGGGCGAATCCTTCGTCGTTCTTCTCCTCTTCGGGATGAAACCGGAGGTTTTCCAGGAGGATGACGTCGCCGGACTTCATGCCGTCCACAAGGGCCGTGACATTGTCCCCGATGCAGTCCGGGGCCATGACCACATCCTTGTGGAGAAGCCGGGAAAGTCTTTTGGCTACGGGACAGAGACTGAATTCCGGTTTTACCTTCCCCTTCGGGCGGCCCAGGTGAGAGATGATGATGATCCTGGCCCCGGCGTCGAGGGCATAATTGATCGTCGGCAGGGTCGCCCGGATCCGGCTGTCATCGGTGATATTCTGGGAGCTGTCGAGGGGCACGTTGTAGTCGAAACGGAACAGTACTTTTTTGTCTTTCAGGCTGAATTGGTCGATAAATCTCATTGATCCTCCTTGCATCTTTTTGTCAAACAGGATATGATGCGTCCCGGTTAAGACAAAAAGGTTTTAAAATACAATAGGTTAGCTAACAAAATGGCAAGGACTCGGGAATTTTTCGCTGCGTCGGTTGACCGAATCAGCAATCCCATAGGAAAACCTTGCGGGAGGCTTATTTACATGAGAAGGCCGACCCGGTCAAGACAGAATTGAATTCAATGTACATAACGTACGAGAATAAATAGGAGATAAGGAGAGTGTAGGTTTATGGCGAAAGAACAAGGAAAAGGAATGACGGAAGAGAAGATCCGTGTATTCGAGGCCCGCAGAGAAGCCCTGAAATCCATGGGCGGTGAGAAAATGATTGCCAAACAGCACGAGCTGGGCAAGATGACGGCCCGGGAGCGGCTGGCGATGTTTTATGATGAAGGGACCTTCCAGGAAGTCCAGTTGTTTGTGAAGCACCGCTCCACCCTGTTTGGTCTGGGCAAAAAGGATATCAACGCCGACGGCGTCATCGTCGGTTTTGGCAAGGTCAACGGCCGGACCGTATTTACGGCGGCCCAGGATTTTACCAGCGCCGGCGGGAGTCTTGGGGAGATGCACTCCAAGAAGATCTGGAAGATCATGGATATGGCCCTGGATGCGAAAAAACCGTTTGTGTCTATGAATGATTCCGGCGGCGCCCGGATCCAGGAAGGCGTACCGTCTCTGGAAGGCTACGGCGGCATTTTCTATCGCAACACCATCGGCTCGGGATACATCCCCCAGATCACCGCCATCATGGGACCCACCGCCGGCGGCGCCGTTTATTCTCCGGCCCTAACGGACTGGGTATTCATGGTCAAGAAGAGTTCCTATATGTATATCACCGGTCCCGATGTCATCAAGGCCGTCATCGGGGAAGAAGTGACCCATGAAGATCTGGGCGGCGCCGTGGCCCATGCCACCAAGAGCGGCGTCTGCCATTTCGCCACGGAAAACGACGAAGACTGCAT
>JBAYKV010000099.1:0-11133 GCA_041664405.1 Syntrophales bacterium | reverse complement strand
GGCGGATTTGTTCCGGGACTGTCCGCCCACGCGCATCCCCCCGGGATGATGGCCAGAATGGCCGACGGGTGACGTTCCCCGCGTCCCGATCCATCTGTTCCCCCCGTGGTGGGCCTCCGTCTGTTCCTTCAGGCGGTCGAGAAAATACTGGATCAATTCCTCCGGCGTCATCTTCTGCAACTCCGCCTCATCGAGCCCTAGGGCTCTGGCCATATCCCCTGGATTTTTCAGCCATTCGTCGAGCATGGCCCGGGCGATTTCCGTCAATTCGACGGTCGTAGGATCATGAAGCTCCACCCCCTTGAAATGATGGGCAAAGATCTGATCGTAGCTGTCGAAGTACCGTTCACTTTTGACCAGGATGGCCCGCGCCGCCGTGTAGAAATCTTCCATGGACTGGACCAGGCCCAGGCTGAGGGCCTTATGGAGCCTCAAAAACGAGGTCGGGGTAACCGGAATTCCCCGGTCCCGGAGGGTATAGAAAAAATCGATGAACATTAAAACGCGCTCCTGCCCAATTGCTGCGCCGCCTGGATAAGATCGGCGCTTTTCTTGAAGAGGATGCCGAGGTAGGGGATCTTGCCCTGTTGCAGGACCTTGGGCCGGAAATCGGGGTCGTTCTTCAAGGCCCGGAGCCAGTTGATCAACTCCCGGGTTGCCGGTTTCTTCTCGATCCCCCGCATCTCCCGGAGGCGGTAGAAGGCGGCGACGGAGGCCCCCACGAGTTCTTCGTCTATATTGGGGAAATGGACGTTGATGATCAGGCGCATCATTTCCTGATCGGGGAAGGCGATGTGGTGGAAGTTGCAGCGCCCCAGGAAGGGATCGGAGAGATCCTTTTTCGCGTTCGAGGTGATGATGATCACCGGGCGGTTTTTGGCCGTAACAGTCTTGTCGATCTCGATGATGTCAAATTGCATCTGATCGAGGACGTCCAGCATGTCATCCTGAAAGTCCGTGTCGGCCTTGTCGATTTCGTCGATCAAAAGGACGGTCCGGACCTCGGAGACGAAGGCCTGCCCGATCTTTCCCATGCGGATGTAGGCCTCGATATCGCTGACATTCCGCTTGGAATCGCCGAAACGACTGTCATTGAGGCGGGTCAGGGTGTCGTACTGATAGAGGGCCTCCACGAGTTTCATGCTCGATTTCACATTCAAGGTGATGAGGGGCATCTTCATGCTTTCCGTAATGGCATGGGCCAGCATGGTCTTCCCCGTGCCCGGCTCCCCCTTCAGGAGGAGAGGCATTTCCAGGGCCATGGAAACATTGACGATTTTTGCCAATTCATCATCGAGGACATAGCGGGATGCCCCGCGAAAGGACGCAGGTTTTGTTGCTTTGGTCATATAAAAATTACTCCTTCAATATTGGTGCCCCTCCTTAATCAATCTCCCTTAAAAATGCCACTGCTTTTTTTTCAGCAACAACAGATAACTGCATTCCTCCTCTGATATTTTGCACAAGCGTTATCCTGCACCAGAAGGGCTGAACGGCAGTGAAAATGTCTTCGGAGATCGTGTTGGCCAATCCTTCCGCAAATATGGGCTCTTCGCGGAACGACCATAGGTAAAGTTTTAGACTTTTACTTTCGATACAAAGTTTATCCGGGGCAAATTCAATAGTTACAGTGTTGAAATCGGGCTGATGAGTAACAGGGCAGACGCTGGTCAACTCATCACTCGCGAATTTCACTGTTTGCACATTCACGGGTTTTGGAAAGGTATCAAGTTGTTTGGAAGGCGCGTTTACTTTTTTACCCAAATAATGAAAGTTTTCCATAAAATGTTCTTAAGCCCCCAAAATTATCAATGGTTATTTGGAATCAAGGAATTATCTTTGCCCCGGTGGTGCAGGTTTCATTTACTTCTACGCATTGTACTTTGATTCTCGAATTTTCGAATAACCGGATCGCCTCACTTAGGACTATTTCCGCAATATGCTCGGAGGTAGGGTTTTTTTTCGTGACATAAATTCGTTGGCCCGATTCTTTAATATATTGGCACATAGGGTCCTTTTCCCACAGCAAAGAGGCATGGTCCAGGTTTTCATCGATCCAGGTTTTCAGAATTTTTAACTCCTGAAAGTCAATAAGCATGTCCTTCTCATCGAGGTTATCGCCTTCCAGGTGCAACTTGATCAGCCAGGAATGGCCATGATTACTGGTGCACTTGCCGGTATAATTTTTTAACAGCCGGTGGGCAGCCTCAAATTTGAAGATTCTACTTATTACGTATTTCATCAACATGCTCCCTAATATTATAAATTTACGTTAGTATTAAGATAGAGGCCTTATAAAAGTCGAATTTGCCTTGTTGTGTCATTCCGTGCTTGACACGGGATCCAGTGTTTTTAAATAGTTCTGGATACCGGCGTTTGCCGGTATGACGGTTAGAGATACTTTTTATGAACAAGTTAAGATTGCCGGAAAATTGTTCATTTTCCCCTGCTTACGCCCCATAGCATTACATGCAGGCGCGGCGAAAAGTTTAGGCCCCGTCTGATTATTTCATCAACCAAGGCCGGTTTTAGTTGTGATTCCAAGCTTTGTCCTTCCAACCCAACATACACTTTATTCACGGCAATGTTAAACCTTTTTAAAGTACTTTCTATCTCGTCTAAATCCGACTCATTCCGGATGATGAATTTAAATATGCAATAATCCTTTTTTGCCCAGAAACTTAGACTTTGCTCGTCGATTTGTTGCCGCGCATTTGACAATTTAGGCGAGATTACCCAATTAAAATGACGTATTACGGATTCATCCATTCCCTCCCGCCTAAAAACCGTCCCGTCGGCTATGGTGACAGCTAAGGGCGCGGTGGGAATGAAAACGCCGTTGCTCTCTACGTGATATTTTTTCCCCGGCACAACAAGGTCATCAAGCCGGTAAAGAGTCGGCTCACCCCCGGTTAAAATTACATGCCGGGTATTGTGCGCGCAAATCAATGCTTTGAGTTCTTCGGAAGAATAAGGCTGAAATTTGCCGGAATCTGCAAACCAGGTATACTTCGTATCGCACCAGGAACATGTCAGATTACAGAAATGAAAACGGAGGAAAAGGCTGTTTAGCCCGGCGCAGTTTCCCTCCCCCTGAATGGAGACAAAGTGCTCGGATAAATAATAGATGTCCGTATTTGCTTCCACCTAAAAATGCAACCTTATACGCTTGAATTAATTTACTTAATAACCTCCCTCCCCTTCAAGGGGAGGAGTCGGGATGGGTCTGCCGGAATTCTGCGAAGCCTTTTTCCCGGAGCTTGCAGGCCGGACATTGACTGCAACCACGGCCCCATTCATTCATCTGTTCATCGCCATCGTAGCAGGTTAAGGTAAGCTCTTGTAATTCCTTAATCTTACCCGCGTTATAAGCCATTTCAAAGACCTGGGCTTTGTTTTTCCACATCAAGGGGGTGTAAATGGTTACCGGACGGTCGAGGCCAAGGGAAAGTTCCACGGCTTTTGCCTTGATATAATTGTCGCGGCAATCCGGATACCCGGAAAAGTCCGTCTCGCATGTACCTGTAACTAAGTTGATCCGTTTCTCGCCGTTTCGAAAGGCATGATTGGAAATAATCGTCAGAAACAATCCATTCCGGTTGGGGACAAAACTCGCCGGCAGGTTGGCGGCTAACGGATGGCTGTGACGATGGTCTCCCTGATTGAGCAGGGTACTGTCGGCAATCGCTTTCACAAAGTTGCCGATATCGTAAACGGTGTGCCGCACTTCAAAATGGGCGGCGATTTTGGCGGCATAATCCAATTCCCGGCTATGCCGCTGGCCATAGTTGATGCTGACGGTTTCCACAGTTTCAAAATTCTGTAATGCCCATACCAGACATACAAAGGAATCCTGCCCTCCGGAAAGCAGAACATAAGCTGTTTCGGAAAAATTTGGCATTTTTAATCTCTTAGGGTTTAATTATCCATCTCTTACGACGTAATTAAAATAAATGAAGCCTAATTGTATACTTTGGTTGTAGAAAGTTAATTAAATTGAAAGCGGTGGTATGGTATCATTACTTCGTCCGCAAGATGTCTTCAAGGGAATGCTCCTTTAGCAGGGCCTTCTTTATGAGGATATTACGGATTTGACTAATCATTCTCAACGTCTTAATCGAGAAAAACATTCCTTTATCTGATAGGTCACAGACAAAAGGATGCTTCTGAGATAGTGTCTTAGTCGATATACGCACCCCCTTACCTTTATTGCCGTACGTATTGCACATATATTCAATATCGGCTAAGTACTTCTCATCATTATCAAACCCGCGCCATCTAATCAAATGTCCACACCTGTGCAAGGTGAAGGATATTAGGTCCGAAATATGTGATTTTTCAATATTCTTAGGGGTCGCTGTAAAATCTCTTTCCCCTCCTCCTTGTATACAATGGAACTCGCCGTAAGTTGCTTTTAGGTACTTAACATAATGCGAAAGCCTAATTGATTTCTTAAATCCAATCTCATCGAATAATTTATTTAACATAGGCAGAATGTAATGCTGCTCAACCAGATCAGGTCTGATCTCATATAGTAATTCCATGACATTATCTGTCAACACATTACGTGAATACTTCTGAATCAGTTGGGGCTGGAAAGAAGAACCTGCCTCAGCTATGAACCGCGCGGTAAAGTACTCTTGGAATGACCTATGCGAGAAAACTATAGTTATTCCTTCTTCAACAAGCAGACAGACTGCCTGTAAAGCATCTTTCAGGTAGTCTGTCTTATCGTAGTTGAGTTGACTAATCTGTTTAGCCTTCTCAATATACTCAAGGGCTTCTGTTTGACTGAACTCGAACTTTCGTTTGTCGTATGTCTGTATGCAGAAACAGGAAAACACTCGTGCGAAATCCTGAATATCTAGCTTTGTCCGCCGCTTACGCTGGAATCCACCTTTCAGAGCATCGTGTCGTTCAAAAAGTGCTTCATACGCTTGGTTGTAAAAAACATTTAACTTATTTGGGATGTTGGCACTCTGTCCATATGTTAGGAGCATTATGGAGAGAAGTAAAGGATTTGACAAGAATGTATTATGTTTTATGAAAAGTTCTGATTTTAAATCATCTGCAAACTTTCGTTTTAAATCCTCATCATATGGCAAAAGTTTGATAAGAGAATCAGCCTGTTCCAAGGTGAGCGGTTCTAAATATAACATGCCAAAACCTGGCCAACCTTCAAGTGCGCTATCTGGACGTGATGATACTAAGACATAATTCTTATCGTATTTCTTCGTAAACTCCAAAATGTAATTTGTGACTGCTTGCCTTTTTTCCTGGATTATTTCATCGAAACCATCAAGAAAAATCGCAAAATGGCCGTTTTGGATTGCTTTGCTAGTATAATCACAATCTAAATTGAACTTATTGATGGTAAGTGTCTGATGGATCAAGTCAAATAAATTATGGCCATTGTCGTTAAATTGTCGAAGTTCTATGAAAACCGGCACCTTTGATTTTGTTATGATTGAGTTAAGAAGAAGGTGGCGCATAAACATTGATTTACCACTTCCTCCTGAGCCTGCTATAACTAAAAAGTGTGAATAATTAGCAACATCAGCCAAAGTTGGTTTGTTAATAATCTTATTTCGACATCGCACAGAAAGCGGGACATAGAACTTGTAAAGATTAACAGGTTCCATTCTAATAAAAAACGATTTAACTTTCGAGTGCTTATCTAAGACACACTTAAGATAGTCGGAGTATGTATGATCAAGATGAAGACGTATATTATAGGTAGCATTTTTAAAAAGACCTTTGCTTGATTCGATAAATTTGTCGATATTCTGATTGATGAATGTAGCAATTACAGCATTGATATCGAACTCTTCAGCCATACAATGCCTCCTTGTATATTTAGTTAATAATTACGAATACTTACATAAATCATAAATTATCTCATATAAATAGATAGTACGAGGTTCATGAGCCATGCAATGTTTACGTGGCATTCTGAGTTATCCACACTCACGCCTACAGCCTGCACTGAGGTGGGGCGGGCGTGACTGTGGGTAACTCATGCCCTTGATTCTTGATGATTGATAAAGGCACCCCATTTGGTAGCACGGGGGCTTGAAAATATATCGAAAAATGTAATGAATAATCCGTAAGTTGTCAATAAGCAATTTGGGTTTGAAACAAAGTATGCCCATTAAAATCACAGGATGCTTTGTAACAGAAAGAAGCAAATGCCTGATCACGCCACGGACCGGGCACCCTACCACCGGGTGTCCTGGACCCGAAAAATCAAAGAACCTATTTGGCGGAACGCATCGGGAGCGCACGGCTGTACTTGTGAGCCCCCTGTGGATTGGCCTCGTCGCCATAGTACACAAGCTTGCTGGAATCTGAAGACCAAACCCACCAACATGTAAGACGAATAAATTCCGCCACATGGACATTATAGCCACAGTCAGAGCGATAAGTTTTACGTTTGTCGGTCAGCCCCCCAAGTTCATCTATCGTCGGCATCCGCCAGTCCGTATAGTCGCCCCCGCGATAATTCTCGCAATAGGACTTGGCGTTCTCCCAATCCTTTATACTGCTCCCGTTGTCCCGTGCCGCCCACATCAGACCTGTCTTTGTATCCAGGACCGTATCGTCGTCATAGGCAATGAACCGGCCGTCGTTCTTGATTTCCTTGGGCAGAGTTTTGCCGGTTGCTCTGAGTTCTCCCAACTTTTCTATCCGATTATTCGCATATTTCCGAATCTCATCACTCTTGGTTGTGTGCTCATCCGTCAGGGTTGCTAGGAATTGTTGCCACACCTGAATCTTCTCGGACATGTTGCATTACCAGCGGTAATTCACGTTCGCGGAGCGCTTCCGCAGCATACCGCAGGGATTCTGTTATATCACCCTTTTCCAGGTCAGGATAGGTTGCCAGGATTTCCGCATCGCTCATTCCTTCCGCTATCATAGCGACAATCGTCGACACGGGAATCCTCAAGCCACGGATACAAGGCATTCCATTCATTTGGGAGTGATTAACAGTGATTCGTGTAAAGTTCATAAATCAACCTCCATTGTACTGATGCCTGATTTCCCGACATGTTTAGTAATATGATAACAGCGGACCTCCCTACTCCCAGTAGCCCCTCTCAGGCAGAAGACCTTGGCTGTCGAGAACTTCCCCCGTCGCCGTGAGAATCTCCCGGGTAAGGCGGACCCCGGCGTGGAGGAGTGGTCCGGGACGGCTTGCTGCATTGGGGCCGTAGGCAAGGAAATGATCAATGGCCTTGTTTGCATTTGTAAACGCATTTCCATGGGGCAGGGGCTGGACGATTGTGAAGACCTTTCCGATCACCGTGCTGAGTCGTCCGGAAGTCTCTCCAGCGGCCTTGAAATCACCTTTTTCAAGATTCTCGATGATAGATCGGAGTTCCCGGGGGAAGGAATTGGCCGTACTGAGGAGAAAACCGTCATAAGGCCCCCCGGCCTCCTTCAACCAGCGCGCATAATCCCCTTCGGCGCCACGAACGAGAAAGACGCCACCCTTGTCGACGGAAGAAGAGGCGATCCGGTCGTTACCGCTGGAGTCCTTGAAAAAGATCAGATTCGAGTATTTCTCCGTAAGACGGGCGAATGTTTCCGGCGCCGCCTCATTTTCCGTTAGCTGGGGAAGTTGGTAAAGGGCCGTGGGCAGGGCCATATCCAGAATTTCCGAGAGTCCCGAATCGATTTCCGCCTGCGACAGGGCCTTGCCGCGGGGTGGACAGATTGTAATGCCGTAGATTTGACGAGGGCTCATTACGGGGTCTGCCCCCTTATTTTCTAGTAAATGAATTACGTTGCGTCCCTTCATGGCCGAGAGCGTACCCTTCACGCCCCCTACATCCGGCCTGAGAAGTCCGATGAGAAGATGAATATCCTTGCCCCGCATATGGGCCACGGCGAATTCGGTTACCTGCAGCGTTTCTTCCTCCGTGAGTTCCCAGCCGTCCCCCGTTGAGCCGGGGATCAGGAAGCCCTTCACCCAAGGGGAAATATATGCGAAGTGGGACTCCATACGGTCAAAATCAATCGTCTTATCATCCCGGTAATGGGTGAGAAGTGGGCACCAGAGCCGGGGGATGCCGTCAGGAAACATGGTCTGGACCAGTTTTATTCTCTCCGTTTGTCGGTCATTCATGAAAATACCTCCCGGTTAAGTTTCTTAATCAATTCCAGTATCCAGCGGTACGTAATCCTACACCTCTGTATAAAAAGAATCAAGCAGCACCTTATGTCCCCATATTCCTGCTTCGCAGCTTCATCCTGACGCAGCTCTTCATTTCTCATGCCTCAAGGCTTTTCGATTTTCAGACCCCTTTTAGGCGGGCCAAATGCCCTGGAGGAGATAGGCGCCGATCAGGGCGGCGCCGGTCAAGGCATGGACCTTGATCATCGCCAGGTTGGCCGGGGCCATCCGCATGGGGTCGTCGAGGTAGCGGGTTAGAATTTTGAGGGATCTCCAGGCCAGAGGCAGGCTCGCCCAGGCTAACAGGGTGTAAGGAGAGAGGAGTTGGAAGCAAATCCCTGCGGGCGGCGTAAGGTAGGCCAGGGACAGACCGCTGGAGTAAAGGATTACCGCCGTTTTTCTGCCGAAGCGCACCACGAGGTTGTTTTTCCCGCCTCCCCGATCGGCTTCATAGTCGGGGATCTCATTGATGATGATCATGGACCACATCATGAATCCCATGATAAGGGAGGCCAGCAAAGGTTCCCAGGCCAACTGACCGGCTTGGACGAAGTAGGAACCCAGCACGATTACCGGTCCGAAATTGATGAGAAGCCCCAATTCCCCGAAGCCCCGATAGCCGAATTTCACCGGCGGCATGGTATAAAAGATGGAGGAGGCCATGCCGATGAGTCCCAAGATCAGGACGGTCCCGCCACAGAAGTAGGTGAGGTAAAGACCGATAAAGATTGTTGTGGCAAAACACAGCGCCGACGCGGCAAGCATTTCCCGAACCGTAAGCAGTCCGTCGGGCAGGACGCCGCTGCCGCCGGTGAAGGGATTTTTTTCATTCGATTTCTTCAGATCGACGATATGCAGGTAGTCAAAGACATCATCAATCATATTCAATCCGAAATGATTGACGGCGACCCCGACGACCACCAGGAGGAATGGCAGAGGTTTCAGCGGAAAACCCTGGGACCAGGCGATGACGGCCCCAAGTATCCCCGGCAGGACACTGGGGAGGACAAAATGGAGACGAAAGGCACGAACCCAAATCTGCCAGCGGTGAGACGTCTTCAGGGCTCTGGATGGAGAGTCGGTTCGCAGTCGCATAGGAAATTCATATTGTCAGCGTATACGGAGGAATAAGGACTTTATTTACCTCCTTGCTGCAAACCCCCTGCTCATGTCAAATAAAAAAACAGGGATCGGATTGCGTAACGGGGCGGACACGGTAGGTGCGGTCCCAGTATCGGGTCACGGAGGAGTAATTGCAGTTGAAGAGACAGCACGGGAGGCCATGTTGGCATTGGGGGAGGAATATTCCCCTTCGCAAGGTCTCATCAAATCTTGACATCAGGATGTTTTTACCGTAATTTCAAATCAGGTTTTATAAGGAGACGTTTTTATGGATGTTCTGGCGCTGAGCCGGATGCAGTTTGCCCTGACGGCCATGTTTCACTTTCTCTTTGTACCCCTGACTCTGGGGCTCTCCATCCTGGTAGCCTACATGGAGAGCCGCTATGTGGCAACGCAGAACGAAATGTATCTGCGGATGACCCGGTTCTGGGGTAAGCTCTTTCTCATCAATTTTGCCCTCGGGATTGTGACGGGGCTGACTCTGGAGTTCCAGTTCGGGATGAACTGGGCGGAATATTCCAAATATGTAGGCGATATCTTCGGCGTGCCCCTTGCGATCGAGGCGACGATGGCCTTCTTTCTGGAATCTACCTTCCTGGGGTTATGGATCTTCGGCTGGAAAAAGGTTTCCCCCCGGGTGCACGCCCTGAGCATCTGGATCGTCGCCTTTGCAACTAATATGTCGGCCCTCTGGATTCTTCTGGCCAACGGCTGGATGCAGCATCCCGTCGGCTATGTCCTTCGGAACAATCGGGCCGAACTTGTCGATTTCATGGCTTTTCTGACCAATAGTTACGGCTGGTTGAAGTTCTTTCATACCATCCTGGCGGGGTATGTAGTGGCGGCCTTCTTCGTCATGGGTATTTCGGCCTGGCACCTCCTCCGGAAGAGCCATCCGGAGTTTTTCAAGAAATCCTTTCAGATTGCGGCGATTTTCGGTCTGGCAAGTTCCCTGCTCATTGTCTTGGTTGGTGATTTTCACGGGGCCGAGGTCGGCAAGGTCCAGCCGGCGAAGCTGGCTGCCATGGAGTCGGTATGGGAGACCCAGCGGGGCGTTCCCTTCTATCTGCTCGTTATCCCCGATCCGAAAAATGAGCGCAATGCCGTGGAGTTGTTTGGTATCCCCAAGATGGTAAGTTTCCTGGCCTACAAGGATTTCAATGCCGAGGTGAAGGGTCTCAAGGCCTTTCCCAAGGGTCTGCGTCCCCCGGTCTTTGAAACATTCCTGGGCTTCCGGCTCATGGTGGCCTTGGGCGGACTCTTTATTCTTTTGAGTTCCCTTGCCTTTTTCCTGTCCTGGAAGGATCGGCTGGAAGAGTATCCCCTTTTTCTAAAGGTGATGCTCTTCGCCATTCCCCTGCCATATCTGGCCGGAGAATTAGGGTGGATAGTTGCAGAGGTGGGGCGGCAGCCCTGGATCGTTTATGGAGTCCTGAAGACCGCTGATGCCGCTTCCCGGAGCGTTTCCGTGATCCAGGTGACTGTTTCTCTGGTCGGGTTTACCATCCTCTATAGTTTCCTGGGGCTGGTCGATATGTACCTGCTGGCAAAATACGCAAAGAAAGGGCCGGAAGTTTAACATGCTGGATTATCAAACGATATGGTTTGTCCTCTGGGGAGTATTATGGGCCGTCTATTTTATGACCGACGGCTTCGACCTGGGAATCGGCATCCTCTATCCCTTTCTTAGCAAGGATGACCAGGAGAAACGGATGATGATCAACAGCATCGGTCCTGTCTGGGACGGCAACGAGGTGTGGCTCGTGACGGCCGGGGGCGCTACCTTTGCCGCCTTTCCCGTGGCTTATGCCCTGATCTTCAGTTATCTCTAT